>DAOUGC010000129.1:0-23106 GCA_034429695.1 Levilinea sp. | reverse complement strand
CGCCAGGCTGCCGCCGCTGGTCTCTGCGACCAGCACCGTCTGCTCAGGGTCAGGCAGGATCCCTTCCAGACGCGGGCGGAGTTGCGCCTCCTCCAGTGGGTAGCCGAGCTGCCCGCACAGTGCACACAACGCGGGTGCATCAGCAAGGCACGCCGGACGGATGACAAAAGTAGGGTTATTTGCGATGGACATCGTGTTTTCCTTGAAATTATTTGGGATTGGCGCTATTATAATTTTAGTAAAATTCCACTGCCTAAAAGATGACCGGGGAGGTGACTATTGAATCAGCGTTTACGCACCAATGGGGTGAGAAAAACGCGTGTTCGAATTTCTGATATTGCTGAAAAGTGTAACCTCTCCATATCGACGGTTTCCATTGTGTTGAGAAACAAACCCGGTATTCCGGTGGAGACCCGCCAACGGGTCTTGCAGGCAGCCGAGGAGCTGGGTTACCCCTTGCGGGCGCGCAGCCCATTGCATGAGGGGCGCATCACCAACCAGCAGGTTGGCGTGTTGATGAAATCCATGCCGCTGCCCAATGTATTTTACTCGGATGTGCTGGCTGGCATCGATGCTGCCTGCAACCAGTACCATCTGAATTTAATGTTCACTTCGATTAATTGTGACAACAAGGGTGTGCCCATGGAAATGCCGCGCATGTTGCAGCAAAACGACTGTGACGGCTATCTGATGCTGGGCACTTATCTGGATGAGGGCTTTGAACAGGTACGTTCATCGCTTGCCGGACCAATTGTGCTGGTGGATGGCTACAGCCACAACGCCGCGTGTGACTCGGTGGTGATCCGCAATGTCGAAGGAGCCTATCAGGCCACCACGCATTTGATCGATCATGGACACCGGCACATTGCCATTGCCGGTTCGATGGTGGAAGGTTTTCCGGGCATCGTGGAACGGCGCATGGGCTTTTTGAAGGCCATGCAGGATCATGATTTGCCGGCGCTGTATTTTGCTGACAGTGCCCTTGAACCCTATACCGCCGTGGACCCGCTGGAGGAGATGCTGGTGCAAAACCCGCAGATCACCGCTGTGTATGCCTGCACGGATGAGATCGCCATGAAAGCCATTGAGGTCGCCAACCGCCTTGGGCGGCGCGTACCTGAGGATATCTCGGTGGCCGGTTTTGATGATATTGCCTGGTCTTCGCGTTCGCGCCCGGCGCTCACCACCATGCACATTGACCGCTTCCACATGGGGCATCTGGCCATTGTGGTGCTGCTCAACCGCCTGCAGTATCGCGAAGCAGCCGAGGTGACGGTTTCCATTCACCCGCAACTGATCGAGCGCGAATCGGTGGCGGGTATTTAAGTTATTAAATGGGTTTATCTCTCCCCCGCAAAACATGTTGCGGGGGAGTTGCTTTATCCTGTGGAGTGCGGGTAGAACATGAACAGTGAACTTGACCATTTGATGAGCAGGGCAGGCTTGAGCCAGGGATTATTGCACGGGAAAACTGTGGTGGTAACAGGCGCAGGGCGGGGCATTGGCCGCGAGGCGGCACTTGCTTTTGCCTGGTGCGGTGCCGCGCTGATACTGGCTGAGATTAGCCCTGAAGGCGAAACCACCGCCGCAGACATCCGTGCTGCGGGTGGTCAGGCGGTTTTTGTCGGCTGTGATGTGTCCGACCCGGCTTCAGTGGCCGCCCTGGTGGCTGCCTGCCAGGAGTACGGTGGGGTGGATATTCTGGTGAATAATGCCGCCCTGGCGCCTTTCAGCCGGGTGATGGATATGGACCCCGACCTGTGGGATCGGGTAATGGCAGTCAACCTGCGGGGTACCTTCCTCACCTGTCGGGCATGTTTGCCCTCCATGTTGGATCGCGGCGAAGGGGTGATCATCAATTTCGTCTCACTGGAAGGCATGCCCGGTCTGTCCGCTTATATCGCCAGCAAACAGGGAATTACTGGCTTTACCCAGTCACTGGCGCTTGAGGTGGGCGACCGTGGGGTGCGCGTGATCGCCTTTGGCCCCGGCATGGTGGATACCCCGGCCATTCGTGGGTTGGCTGATCAACTGGCTCCGCACATTGGTTTGACGGCGGATCAATTCCTGTCCGCCAGCCTGCATCCTGCTTATGATGGATTGATGCCTGCCGTTCACGCAGGGGTTGCCACCGTGGCACTGGCAACCCTGCTGGCTGATGAGAAAAACGGGGAGCAGGTGACCGGATATGAGGTGTTGGAAAGGGTGGGGGTGATCAGCGCGGGTGCGGAGACAGCCACTCAAACGGGGGTTGTCAGCCAGCAGGATGCAGACAGCGCACTCCCACTGGCGCGTGAATTACTGGCGGTGCTGGAAGCCACCGACGAGGAGTTCAATCACCTGCCGCTGGTATTCAGACCCATGGCGCGCAGCGGGTTTAAGAAAAAGGCTGTCCTTTCGGTGATGGACTGGAAACGCGCGCTGGTTGAGTTGATGGATGCCCTGTCTGCCGGTAAGGTTGTTTCATCCGCGCGCTTGCTCGATTTGCTGCCCAAATTGCGTCAATATTTTGAAGAGGTTCCGGCCGAAGTGGGGCGTTTTTCCAAAGACCCTGCGTTTCTAAAAGAAACGGCGGAAATTGCTTCCCGCCGTTGCCGTTTGATTGATGATCTGCGCCGTTCGCTGGTGCAGGACTAAACCCCGTCCAGAGCCCAATCCACCGCAGCTTTGGCGTGCAGGCGGGTGGTGTCAAACAAGGGTACGGCGCTGTCGGCTGCGCTCACCAGCAATCCGATCTCGGTACAGCCGAGGATGATGCCCTGTGCGCCGCGTTCCACCAGTTCGGCGATCACCTGGCGGTAGGTTTGGCGTGATTCTTCCTTGATGATCCCCAGCACCAGTTCTTCATAGATGATGCGATGCACCTCGTTACGCCCTGCAGGGTCGGGGATGAGTACATCCAGCCCGTGCTGCTGGCTCAGGCGTCCGCTGTAGAAATCCTGCTCCATGGTAAAACGCGTGCCAAGCAAACCCACCCGCTGCAACCCGGCAGCGGTAATGGCAGCCCCGGCGGCGTCGGCAATGTGCAGCAGCGGGATCTTCACCGCCGCCTGCATGGCCGGAAAACATTTGTGCATGGTGTTGGTGGCCAGTACCACGCAACCTGCGCCTGCCCGCTCCAGCCGAACGGCGGCTTCAGCCATCAACCGATCCATGCTGGGCCAGTCTGCGGCGCGTTGCAACTCCTCCAGCGGGGCAAAATCAACCGAGTACATCACCAGTTCGGCTGAATGAAGCCCGCCCAGACGGTGTTTGACTTCTTCGTTCATCAGCCGGTAATACTCCAGTGAGGATTCCCAGCTCATTCCGCCGATCATGCCAATTGTCTTCATTTTGTCTTCCTTGATTATCCCACTGCCTGTGCCGCAGGTTTGTAAAAGTTCTTGCCGTAAATGCGCTCCAAAACCAGCACCACCAGCCACGGCATGGCAGCCACCAGCAGGCTTAACGGTCCCTGCATGGCAGCCGAAAACGGCTGCGTGAACACGTTGGTGAGCGCATGGAAGAACATCAACAGGAACAGGCTGCCGGTGCGCTGGTAGAGCCAGGCATAAATGTACATCATGCCGATCAGCGAGATGGTCTGTCCTGCCAGGCTGATCACCAGGGTGGTGATCAGGGCGGGGACTGGCATATCCGGCGAACCGGTGAGGGTGTAGAAAATGGTTACTGGATAATGCCACAACGCCCATGCCAGGCCGGTAAACCAGATGGCTTTGTCGGTGGTTAAGCGCGCGGTCAGGGCAGGCAACAGGTAGCCCCGCCATCCGGGTTCCTCGCCCAGCCCGCTGGTGAGGAAGTTAATCAGCAGCATGGGGATCAGCCAGGCCAGCAGGGATGACCATGCCAGCGTGGAGAAATCCGCCAGGCCGGTTGCCAGTCCCAGCAGGCCGGGGATCAATAGCAGCGCCAGGGCAGACAATATAGCTGCCAGATAATACTGCCAGCCAACCTTCACGCGCGTCATGCGGCTGAGGATGGCTTTGACGCCCTGCGCTCCGCCATCCATGCGCGCGGCAATCAGCCCGGCCAGCAGGGGTCCGTAAACCGCCAGGCTGAACAGCACCGAAAGCAATACATGTTCACCATTCTGGAACCCATCTGAAAACAGGCGACCGTAATTCTCCATGGTGGGCAGCATGTAGCCCTTGTTGCGGGAGATGATGATGGCGGGCAGCCACCCGCTCCACGTGATCAGGCAGGCAAGGGTCAGGTAAATCCACGGGGTGGGGCGTTTGGGGTTGTCCACAATGGCTCCTTGAGATTTTGAATTGATGGAAAATGGCTGTCCTGATTGTAACAAAAATTTTCATCCTGTCGTAAAAAGAAATGGGCTACAATGAAGACAATTCAGCCCACAGGATGCCCCATGGACCCCATGCGTTACTTCTCATGTGATGACCGGCGCCGGAAACTGGCATTTGAACTGTTCCAGGCGGTGAGTGATTTGCCCCTTGTCTGTCCACACGGGCACGTTGACCCGCGCCTGTTCGCCAGCTCCTCCGCCCGGTTTGGCTCACCCGTTGATCTGCTGATCATCCCCGATCACTATGTGCTGCGCATGTTGTATTCTCGTGGGGTGCGCCTGGAAGAACTGGGTGTGTCGCGCCTGCCGAATGCACCCAGCGGAGACCTGGCGGTGGAACGCGATCACCGGCGCATTTGGCGGGTGTTCGCCGAAAACTTTTACCTGTTCCGTGGTACCCCCTGCGGGGTGTGGATCAATGAAGAGCTAAGTGGCATTTTTGGGGTGGATGAACCGCTTAATGCGGACAGCGCCGACCGGATTTATGATCAAGTCGCCGCGCATCTGGACGAGGCAGCCTTCACCCCGCGGGCATTGTTTGACCGTTTCAACATTCAGGTGCTGTGCACCACGGATGCTGCCTCAGATCCCCTGGAAGCGCACGCTGCCGTGCGGGCATCCGGCTGGAAGGGCGATATACGCCCCACCTTCAGGCCCGATGCCCTGATCAACGCCGCCGGTACGCAACAATGGTTGGACGAGGTGGAGCGATTGCGTCGGGTGAGTGGCCTGCCGGTGAGTGACTTTGCGGGGTTCATTCAAGCGGTTGAAGCGCGGCGGGAGTTTTTCAGGCAAATGGGCGCGATTGCCAGTGATCACAGTGTGGTTTCTCCTCAAACCACATGGTTGGAACCACATGAAGCCGAAGCGATTTTTCAACGTGCCCTGCACGGTCAGGTGACCAGCATGGAAAAGGCGCGTTTCAGTGCGCACATGCTGGTGGAAATGGCGCGCATGAGTGTGGAGGATGGCCTGGTGATGCAGATCCACGCTGGCGCCCTGCGTGACACAAACCCTGCCCTGGCGGCAGCCTTTGGGCCAGACAAAGGCGCTGACATGCCCACGCGGGTGGAGTTTGTGCGCCCGCTGGCGACGTTGCTGGACCGTTTTGGCAACGACCCGCGTCTGCGGCTGATCCTGTTTACACTGGACGAGAGCGCCTATACCCGTGAGCTGGCCCCCCTGGCAGGACATTACCCCGCCGTCCGGCTGGGTCCGCCGTGGTGGTTCCATGACAGCCTGAACGGCATGGCGCGTTACTTTGATGCTGTGATGGAAACCGCGGGCCTGTATAACACCGCCGGGTTTAATGATGACACCCGCGCATTTTGCTCCATCCCCGCCCGACACGCGGTCTGGCGGCGCGCCTCTGCCGACTGGCTGGCCGGGCTTGTGTGCCGCGCGGTAATCAGCAGGCAGGAGGCATTTGAAATGATGACCGACATGGCTCATGGACTGGCGGTGGATGCCTACCGGCTGAAAAAGGGATCTGCATGAACTGGCAAAACTGGATCGATCAGTTTGACTTTTCGGGACGGGTGATTGTCATCAGCGGCGGAACAGGTGTGCTGGGGCGCGAACTGGCGCTTGGGCTGGCAGCCTGCCGCGCCAGCCTGGTGGTGATTTACCGTAACCGGGATAAGGCGGAAAAGCTGCAGGCCGAGGTTGAAGCGCTGGGTGGAAACGCCCTGCTGGTGCAGGCTGACGTGCTTGAGCGCGCTTCCCTTGAGGCTGCCCTTGAGGATACGCTGAAGACATTTGGGCGGGTGGATGGACTGGTCAACGGGGCGGGCGGCAATGTTCAGGGTGCAACCACAACACCAGAGCGGTCTTTTTTTGACCTGCCTGAAGAAGCGCTGCGCCAGGCGTTTGATCTCAATCTGCTGGGTACGCTGCTGCCGTGCCAGGTGTTTGGGCGCAGCATGGCGCAGGCGGGCAGCGGGGTGATCCTGAACATTTCTTCTGCGGCCAGTCAGCGGCCGTTTACGCGCATCCCGGCGTATGCCGCCGCCAAGGCAGCGGTTAATAATTTTACACAGTGGCTGGCGGTGCACATGGCCATGGAATACTCACCCGGCATACGCGTCAATGCGGTGATGCCGGGGTTTTTTCTGACGGCGCAAAACCGTTATTTGTTGCAGGATGAAACCACCGGCGAATGGACAGCGCGCGGCAGGGCGATCCTTTCGCACCTGCCCGCCGGACGCATGGGCAACCCGCAGGATCTGGTGGGGCCGGTGGTGTGGTTGCTTTCTCCGGCATCGGCTTACATCACCGGTTCGGTAGTGGTGGTGGATGGGGGCTTTTCGGCATATTCCGGCGTATAACTCATTGTAAATACAGAGCCATAAGATCCTTGTCAAATTCAACTCTTTTTGATATATTAATCAATAAGATTAATAATATATTATTTGGAGGAGAATTCCCCATGGCTCAAACCTACGATAATGCACGCGGCAACCAGGTTGTGGTTTCTGACCCGCCTTTCGCCGCTGCACTGTTTAATTCAACCCGCTGGGCGTGGTTGTGGACCATTCTGCGGTTATATATTGCCTGGTCGTGGCTCGAAGCCGGATGGCACAAGGTTACCGACCCGGGCTGGATGCAAGGCGGAGAGGCTTTGCGCGGTTTCTGGGAGCGTGCCATTGCCATTCCAGAAGCGCCTGCCAGGCCGCTGATCGCATTTGACTGGTACCGCTCCTTCCTGACGGGTATGCTTAATGCCGGTTCATACACCTGGTTCGCCAAACTGATCGCCGTGGGCGAGGTGCTGGTTGGGGTTGCGCTGGTGCTTGGCGCGCTCACCGGTATTGCTGCCTTCTTTGGCGCTTTTTTGAACTGGAATTTCATGATGGCTGGCACTGCTTCCACCAATCCATTGATGTTCATTGTCACCATCGGCATCATCCTGGCGTGGAAGATTGCTGGCTGGTACGGATTGGATCGATGGTTGTTGCCAGCGCTGGGTACACCGTGGCAACGCGGGCGACTGTTCGCGCGTTCGGGTGATCGCACGACCAGGACGACCTAGCCATCATCACCGACTGCAAAAGAAAAGGGCTGTCCGTTTGGACAGCCCTTGGTTTTTCATGGAGCCGGGTTAAATGTGAATTCCAGGGGATCGCCCAGTGGCAGGGTAAAGGTCCTTTTGCTCTCTGCAAATGACCCATTGACCTGGCATTGGGCGTCCACAACCGGGCTGGTGCAATCGGCGCCGGTTATCTCGGCGGTCCACACACCACTTGCCTGATCTGGCAGGTAAGCGATGAAAATGCCGTTCTGATTGGTTCTCGCATCAGTACGCACATCCATGCCGCTGATGCGCTGATGCACCGACACCAGTACGCCCGGCATGGGAATGCCGGTGTTGTCCACCACCCGACCGCTCACCAGCCAGGCATTGGATAATTCCTTCAGCGGTAGATCTTCCATGTTGCCGATCAAGCGGATGAAATCTATTGCCACCCACCCGGCCTGTTTTCCGGGGGTTTCAATAAAAACCCATTCATCGCCCATGGCGCGGTACAGAACGGTCGCCTGAGTGCCCATCTCCAGTTGGGTGATTGCGGCAAAGGTGGTTCCCGGCCCGTCGCGCAGGTTGATGTACGTTGCGGTCACCTCAGCGTACACAATTTTCATGGGATCCAGGGTGGGGGTGGGGGTGTTCTCCGGTTCACCTGCCACCTGGCTGATGATCGGTGTGGTGCTGGGGGTTGGAGAATTTTCGGGCAAAAGGGTTGGCTCAACCGTCGGGACGGCAAGACACCCAACCGATAGCATCAGCAGCGCCCCGAGCGATAAGGTCAGCCACACACGCGGTCTTAATCGTCGCATGACGATGTCCCCTTTCGTCTTGATGGTCAACCTCCAATTGTAACCTTATTAAATTGAAAACTCGAAAAAAAAGCCCCGTTTTCGGCGTTGTGATAAAATAGTACAGTCGGGTTTTTGGCAAGCTCCCCTTTGTAAGTACAGAAATTGATGCTCTGTAAGGGTTCCTGCCTGGGTGAAGTGTATCTGGGGTGAGGAAGTGTAGTAGCAAGTAGCATGTCACTGCGTGGGCGTACGTTTTTCTTCATTTTTGTTACCATCAGTCTGGTCATGGGGGGTGTTTGGCTGCTGACCCGCAGTATTCTGCTGGGGGATTTTACCCGTCTTGAAACCCAAATGGTGGAGAGAAATCTATCCCGCGCAAAGACGGCGTTCGAACAGAGCCAGGTGGCTCTGGAACAAACCGTCTATGACTGGGCAAACTGGGATGACACCCACCGCTTTGTGCAGGACGGCAACAGCGAATATGTGGAGGCCAATACCGGTCCTGAAAGTTTTGTTGGAGCGGGTCTTGATCTGATGGTCTTTATGAATAATGATGGTCGCGTGATTCATGGGGAGAGTTATGACCCGGTGAAACAGGAGACCATTGGCATGCCCGCCGGTCTTTTGTATCAATTACATCAGGAAAATTTCTTTTTTGAGTTTTCCGAGAGCCGTGATCACAATACCGGGGTGGTGGTGCTGGACTCGCAGGTATGGCTGTTAAGCTCCAGACCCATTCTCACCAGCCGGTCAACGGGACCAGTCACGGGAACGCTGATTTTGGGACAGCGCCTGGATCAGCAATACGCGAGCCGGTTGCAGGATTTGCTTGCAGTGCCTGTATCCCTTCACCGGTTGGACCAGGTGGAAGCAGGCACTGTGACGCAGACCACCTATGGCATCATTGCCGGTGGTGAAACTGACATGGTTGAGGTGGTGGATGCGGACTTGATCCGCGGGTATACCCTGCTGAACGACATTCATGGTTTACCCGCCATGTTGGTTCAACTGGACATGCCGAGGGAGGTTTCCGCCGCGGGGCGCACTGTCAGTGGAGTGATGCTTGTTGTTTTTATGTTAATGGGTGTCTTTTTTGGCCTGGCGGTCATTCTTCATGTGGATAAGGTGGTGCTGAACCGCATCAAATGGGTTTCGAGGCGAACCATTGAAATTGGGCATGCCGGTCAACTCTCCGAGCGGATTGCCCTGCCTGGGACGGATGAACTGGCCATCCTGTCGCGTTCCATCGATTCCATGCTGGGCCGGATGGAACAATCCACCCGGGCATTAACCGCCAGTGAAGAGAAGTTCCGTATCCTTGCGGAGACATCGGCGGCAGCCATTTTTATCTTTCAGGGAAACCGCATTCAGTACGTTAACTCAGTTGCACTCGAGCTGTTTAAATATACCAGCGATGAGATCCTCAGCATGGATTTCTGGTTGATGGCTGGTGATGAGCACCAGAAGGATTTTCGCGCGGACATTGAGAGCCTGTATTACCATGTGCACGAACCAAAACTGGAGCGTTTCAGGATCGAGTTGCAAATGAAAACCCGTGAGGGAACCCTGGTGTGGGTGGAGTTTACTGCCAGTCCCATTGAGTACGGGGGAGCGCCTTCGGTGGTGGGCACGGCTTATGACATCACGGAACGAAAACGCGCCGAGGATCGCTTGCGCTATATCAGCACACACGACGTACTATCCCAGCTTTACAATCGGGCGTTTTTTGAGGAAGAACTTAATCGTCTCCAGTCTGGTCGGCAGTTCCCGCTCAGTATTGTGGTGATTGACATTGACCGCATGAAATCCACCAATGACGCATACGGGCACGCCGCCGGGGATGATCTGGTGCGCCGCACGGCAGAAGTGTTGCGACAGGTGTTTCGGGTGGAAGACATTGCTGCACGCATTGGGGGGGATGAGTTTGCCGTGCTTCTACCCTATGTGGATGCGTCTGAGGCACAACAGATCATCCGCCGTGTTCATGTCGCGCTGGATAGTCACAACCGTCATCACCCGCGTTCGGCATTGGAATTCTCCATCGGTATTGCAACAGGCTATCGCGGGTGTTCGCTTAACAAACTGCTGGAACAGGCTGACCGGCGCATGTACGAGGATAAGACCAGCAAACGCCTGATGCTTTCTGAGGATTAGCGCAAGCTTCCCCACTTTTAGGGTAATCCCTATTTGAAGCGGGAACACTCCCCATTGCCATTACATTTTGGATATTTTATCTTCAATGAAATGAAGAAAAGCATCACCACTGTGGGGGATGGATCTTCCTGATTCTCAGAAAGAGAGGCAATCATGGCGCTCGTATTTCCGCCGGAAAGTTCGGCGTGCGCTGATCATGCCATTTGCGCCAGTGGGTTGTCCAAGCAATTTGGGGGCGACTATGTGGTTCGGGATTTAAATTTCCACATTCCGTACGGCGCAATCTTTGGCTTTATCGGGCCATCCGGTTCCGGAAAAACCACCACCATTCGCCTGTTGACTGGAACCTATTCGCCCAGTGAGGGTGAGGTGCTGGTTTTGGGTTCGCACCCTGCCGATTTCACCCGCGAACAGCGTGAACGCCTGGGGTACATGCCTCAGTCTTTTTCGCTTTATCCCGATCTCTCTGTTTGGGAGAACCTGAATTTTTCTGCCAGTTTATATGCATTACCCATGCGCCGCCAGAAGAAACTGGATGAGCTGCTTGAATTTGTGGATCTGTCGCCGCACCGCCGCAAGCTGGTGCGCGACCTGTCCGGGGGGATGAAGCGCCGCCTGAGCCTGGCTGCCACCCTGGTGCAGGATCCTCAAATGATCTTTCTGGATGAACCCACTGCCGGTGTTGACCCTGTGCTGCGCAACAAGTTTTGGGACGGATTTCACCGCCTGAAAGCCGAAGGACGCACCATGTTCATCACCACCCAGTACATTTCCGAGGTCACCTACTGCGACCTGGTGGGGGTGATGAACCACGGGCGTTTGTTGAGCGTTGACACCCCCGATGGCTTGCGCCGTCAGGTTTTTGGCGGAGAGGTGCTGGATGTTGAACTGACTGCCGCCGCAGAATGGGGGCTGACCGATGAGCTGGAACGGCTGCCCTTTGTGCGCGGGCAGGTGCAAATGCTCTCGCAGGAGAAGTTGAGGGTGGTGGTGGATGAAGCTTCAACCGCATCACCGGAACTGCTGGCTTACTTTTCGCAGCAAAAGGTGGGGGTGACCAGTATTCAGGAATATTTCCCCCCGTTTGATGACGTGTTTGTTCACCTGATCGAGAAAGAAGACCGGGCCGTGTAACATGGGAAAAGCGCTGATCCGTATATTTGCTTTTTTTCGAAAAGAAATTGTCGAGATTTTCAGGCAGCCACGCCTGTTGCTTTCGTTGATCCTGGGCCCATTTTTAATCCTGCTGCTGTTTGGAGTGGGCTACCGCAATCAGGCGCGCGCGGTGACCGCCCTGTTTGTAATTGCACCGGATAACAGTGTCGCACCACAGGTGGTGGAATATGCGCGTGAAATTGGACCCCACCTGATCTATGCCGGCATGACCAACGATGTCAATGTCGCCATTGCCCGCATGCAGCGTGGTGAGGTGGACATCGTGGTGCAGGTTCCTGGCGATATTGAGGACACCCTCAATGAGGATAAGCAGGCGGTTTTTGTGCTGTATCACAACGAGATTGACCCTGCCCAGGTCGAATACGTTCATTACCTGGGGCGGAATTATATTGACGAAGTAAACCGCAGGGTGCTGAGCAGCTATGCCGGTGAGGCACAAAATGAAACCGGTGACGTGCTGCAGGATGTCCGCATGGCGCGTGAAAATGCATCGGCCATGCGCGCTGCCCTGGAGACAGGTAATTTGGCAGCCGCACGCAGCGAGCAACAACAACTGCAGCGAAATGTGGGCAGCGCCAGCGGTTCGGTGGAGACGCGCATGTTGTTTGCCGCCATGCTCGCCCAGCAGCTTGGCAGTCCGTCGGGTGATGACGAGGATTTGTCTGGGGTGATGCGCCGCCTGCAGGATATTCAAGGGCGGGGTTCCAATTCTGGTGATCTGAATGACGACGACGAATTTGACGCCGAGATTGAAGAACTGCGCCAGACAGAGGAAGATCTGGGCGAAGTTGAGGCGCAACTGGCTGAGTTTCGTTCCATATCGCCCTTTGTGCTGGTGAGGCCATTTGTCAGTGAAACTAAATCGGTGGCGCCCATTTCTGATCTTGAGCCGGCTGTGTTCTTTACGCCCGGTGTGATTGCACTGGTGGTGCAGCACCTGGCGGTGACATTTGGCTCTCTTTCGATCATCCGCGAACGGCTGTCCGGGACCATGGACCTGTTCCGGGTATCGCCCATCAGCGCGGGTGAAACCCTGCTGGGCAAGTACATCAGCTATATTTTTCTGAGCGCATTGATGGCTGCTGCGCTTTCGGCGCTGCTTTACTTTGTGCTCAAGGTGCCCATACTGGGCGGCTGGCTGAATTTTTCGATGGTCATGCTCGCGTTGATCTTCTGCTCGCTTGGGTTGGGTTTCGTCATATCCATGCTGGCAGCCAATGAAAGCCAGGCGGTGCAATTGGCCATGCTCACGCTGTTAATCAGTGTGTTTTTCTCGGGCATGTTCCTCGATTTGCGCTATTTGTGGACGCCGGTGCAGACCATTTCATGGCTGACCCCTGCCACTTATGCCAAACTGTTGTTTGAAGATGTGATGTTGCGTGGGGTTGGCATTACCCCGCTGTATATTCTTGGTTTGATTTTTCTTGGCCTGCTCTTCTTCCTGATCACGCTCAAGGCATTGCGGCGTGAAATGAAGCTTGGCTGAACAGGCATACAGGTAGCTCATGGACGATACTCCTTCACGATACGTCAAGGTTTTTGTGGTGTTTAACCCGGTGGCAGGGGTGCAAAACACCGATTCAACCCGCCAGTTACTGGAGGAACGTTTTCTTCCCCAGGGTTGGGAATGGGAATTGTATGAAACCACCGGCGAGGAATCAGTGCCCGAGCTGGTGCAGGCTGCATTGGCGCGAGGTTACGACCTGGTGATTGCCGCTGGCGGTGATGGAACCGTGGCAGGTGTGGCTGCCGGTTTGGTGAACAGCGCCATACCCATGGCAATCGTGCCGGTGGGAACCGGCAATGCCCTGGCGCGTGAATTGAACATCCCATTGAATGTCGAAGCCGCGCTGGATCTGCTGGTGGGCGAGCACCAGGTTCGCCATCTGGACGGCATGGAGGTGGACAAGCGGCTTTTCCTGCTAAATGTGGGGGTCGGGATCAGTTCGCGCTCGATGCGCGAGACACGGCGCGAGCAAAAAAGACGCTTCGGCAACCTGGCGTATGTTTGGAACATCCTCAGAACGCTGGGCAGGTTTAAAATGCGGCGTTTTCGTCTGACCATTGACGGGCGCGCCATGCGTGTGATTGCCTCTGAAATCATGCTGCTAAACAGCGGCATTCTGGGCATCCGCCCGTTGCCCTCCGACTTCAACATTTGTCCGGATGACGGCCGCATCAATATATATGTGGCCCGCCCGCAGACCCCGGCGGACGTGCTGCGTCTTGCCTGGAATTTACTGATCGGGCGCAAGACCCATGACCCCAGATTGCAATTGTTCACCGCCGAGCGTTCGGTGGTGATCGAAAGCAGTGTGCCGGCTTCGGTTCAGGCAGACGGTGAGGTCTTGGGGGTCACCCCGGCGCGGATACAGATCATTCCGCATGCGGTTCGGGTGGTTGCACCGGTGCAGCCAACCCGGGCAGACGATGCGTCTGACGATGTTGCTGCCTGACCCTGCCCAATAGGGAAAATCCCAAAAAATGGCAAGGGAGCTTCCCCATTGCCCATTTTTCTTCCAGACAGTATCTTTGCATTATCAAACATTACCCGGTTCCGCGGAGGGGTGGGGCGTACCTGATCCCACGAACCCACGTTGAAGTGCCCGTGCCAGCACGAACCGGTCAGGATCAGGAAGGGCATGATGATACGCATATTACTGGTAAATGAAGTCCCCATAATTTCGAATGTGATTTCCGCTGCGTTTGACGATGAGACGGATATTCAGGTGCTGGGTTGTCCCACCAGCGTGGATGAAGCCCTGACGCACGTCATCCATCATCCACCCGACCTGGTGCTTGCCAGCATTCACCTGCCGGATAATGGGGCGCTGCGCCTGACCCGGACCATTGCGCGCTCATACATGGATGTAAAGGTAATTGTTCTCGGCTTGAACGAGGAAAAGGAACAGGTGTTGCCTTATATTGAGTCCGGGGCGGTTGGATATATCTTGAAGGATGATTCTGTTGATCACATGATCGACGTGATCCGCAAGGCATATGCGCGTGAGGCGGTGGTATCGCCCCGCATGGCAGCCGCGATCATGACGAGGGTCATGGAACTGGCGCGCCTGCTGTCCGAAATCCGGCCGGTACCGTCGGATTTTCCGGCGCTCACCGCGCGTGAAATGGAAGTGCTGGAGTTGATCGAGCAGGGCATGAGCAATCAGGAGATCGCCAGCCAGTTGTTTATTGAGGTGGGCACGGTTAAGAATCACGTGCACAATATCCTGGACAAGCTGGAAGTGGAGAATCGCATGGATGCCGCCGCTTGCTTCGCCGTGATCCGCGAAACGCGCGTGGGAAGGGGAGTAATGGCTTGAGGGATGCGAGGGAAACTCCCTTTTTCCAAAAGGGAACTTCCCCATTGGTAAGGATTGGCGCGGGGGTTAATCTAAACGTAAGAAAGGCGGCCATGGAAACCAGCACAATGATCTCGATCGCAGCATCACACTTGAACGGCGCCAGGGTGCGTAATCCGCAGGGGGAGGATCTGGGCAAAATTGAAGAAATCATGCTGGATCTGCCGCGTGGCAGGGTGGCTTATGTGGTGCTCTCTTTTGGAGGGTTTCTGGGGGTGGGCAACAAGCTGTTTGCCATTCCCTGGGAAGCACTGAAGATCGATGAGACCCGGGTGACATTGAACATCGCGCGCACGAAGCTCGAAAATGCTCCTGGTTTTGATCGGGAGAAATGGCCAGAGACCACCCAGTACCGGTGGTTGATGGATGTTTATGATTATTATGGTTATCAGCCCTTCTGGGATGATCGTACGGGGTAAGTGTCCATCTCCCGTGGCTCCCCGGTGGGAACCCGCCGCATAAAAGCCGGCTCATTATCAATAGGAGGTAGTCTCATGTTACGTTGGTCCATTATTTTACTGGTTGTCGCCTTGATCGCCGCAGTGCTGGGCTTTGCAGGGATCGCCGGGGCGGCTGCCGAACTGGCAAAAATCATCTTTTGGGTGTTTCTGGTGCTGTTTGTCCTCTCGTTGGTATTTGGACGACGGCGAATCTAATCGGTTGGCAGGGACGGTTGTATATGGACAAGGGAGGCGGTCTTTCTGGAGGCCGCCTACGCTTTTAAAGAGGAGCGGGGATATATGAAAATCATGACTTTAAACCTCAATGTGTATGCTGACAAGCACGGGGCATGGCCTGCCAGGCGCGCGATTGTTATCAACCGCATCGCCGGGGTGCACCCCGATGTGGTTTTGTTTCAAGCTGCCCATGCAGAACCCGACCTTGAGGGCGGGCGGGACAGCGTAAAGCAACTGGCTGAAAGCCTGCCGGAGTACCTGCATCACTCCTACCAGCCGGTGATGAGCCACCCGCAGGGCGGCAACGACGGCATGGGGGTGCTTTCACGCTTGCCGCTTGAGAGTGTGCACATGCATGCTTTGACCCGCATGGAAGGTACTGAAGACCCATTCAAGCGGGCGGTGATGCAGGTGCGGGTTGCTGCAGTGGGGGGAGTGGTGGAGGTTTTTAATGCCCACTTCTCATGGGTGACGGCTCAGGCGGAGGAAAATGTGAATGAATTTTTGGTTGTCGCCGGTGAAGCCAGGGGCCGCCGCCTGCTGGTGGGAGATTTTAACCAGCCTCCCGATTCTGCACCCATGCAGCGGCTGCAGAACGCTGGCTGGCAGGATGCATGGCAGGCGTTGTGCCCTGGGGAACCCGGGTACACCTTTGAAGCGCCTTCCCCCACGGTGCGCATAGATTACATTCGCATGCCGGCGGAAATGCTCTCCAGGGTGATATCAATTCAAACAGTGGGTTCCTCGCCCGGGAACTGTGAGCCGGAAACAAATGCAAGCGAGGGTATGTCGGACCATCTGGGGCTGTACGCAGAGATGGAGGATTGATTCAGGCAATCTTCTCGCCGGGGCCATTTTTGCGGCGGGCTTTGTCACGATACATGTTCATGTCAGCATTTTTCAGGGCGTGCGCCACAGTCATGCCAATCTCAGTGGTACACGCGCCGATGGAGAAATGTACCGGGATCACATCAGGGCGGGCATTAAATTCATCCTGATGATGGCGGATGCGTTCAACCAGGCTGAGCGCGGTTTCTTCATCCACATTGGGAAGCAGCACGGCGAACTCATCACCGCCCAAACGGGCCACCAGGTCTTCTCCGCGGAAGGGCGAGCGCAGGATCTCGGCTGCGTTTTGCAGGGCGATATCTCCCACCGCGTGTCCGTAGTTATCATTTATTTGTTTAAAGTCGTCCAGGTCTGCCACCACAACTGAGACCGGGAACATGCGGCTGTATTCCAGGCGTTCCACTTCGGTCTCAAAGTAAGCGCGGTTGTAAAGACCGGTGAGCACATCGTGAGTGCTCAGGTAGCGCAGGCGGTTCTCAGCCTCTTTGCGCTCGGTGGCGTCACGGATGATCATGCTGTAATAGCGGCTGCCCTTTAACGACCAGGTGGTGATGGACAACTCAATGGGGAAATTTTTCCCATTTTTTCGCTGCCCGTCCAGCTCCAGCACACCGGTGGAAGCTTCAATCTTCAGCGTGCGCGTGCGGCTGCTGCGCAGCATTTGAAACTTGTCGATGGACTGCGGTGAGAGCAGGGTGTCAACCGGCATGCCGATGGCTTCATCGGCGCTCCATCCGAAAATTTCCTGAGCGCCGCGGTTCCATGTGATGATCGTGCTGTGGTGGTTGGCGGTGACGATGGCCTCGGATGCGCTTTCCACCACTGCCCGATAGCGCAATTCTGATTCGCGCAGCGCCAGCTCAGCCTGCTCAAGCGTGTAGGTATGGCGGGCAGCGTTTAGCAGGTAAAACCCAAAGACGGCGGACAGGGAGAGGCCTCCCAGCAACGTTGCCCAGGCGATCCATGAGATTGTGGGTTGTTCCGGCAGCGAAGCCGAGTAAAGGTCAAATTGCCAGATGCGACCGGCCACCTCATAGCTGTCGCGGTGGCTCATGCGCCCCTGCGCGAGAAAGTCAGCGGGAAGTGAGTCGAACACCATTTGGGGTGTGTCCGGTTCTGTGATATCGGTGATTTGCAGCAGCATGTCACGCATGGTCTCAGCGCCCAATGCCGACTGCACCACGCGTTGTGCCTCCAGTTGACCGACCACAAAGCCACGCAATTGCGAGGCGGGTTGGTCAACCTGGTTAAATGCCGGGTCGGATATGAACACCGGCATGAACACCAGCATGGCGGGTTGGTTTTCTCCATTTTCAGTCAGCCATTCGGGTGGAGTGAAGGTCATCCGTCCGGTACGGGCGGCTTCCTGCATGGCTTTTCTGCGGGTTGGGTTGGATGCCATGTCAAACCCAAGGGCTGACCGATTGCTGGTCTCCGGTTCAATATAAATAACAGGATAATACGTGCCGCGTTCTCCTGCAGGGATCAATGAGCCGTTGATATCGATTTCAGTAATGATGAAGGATTTGATCCCCTGACGGCGTTGATTGTTTTCAAGATCACTGCGCTGATCCACCTCCACCTTTTCAACCCAGGCCAGGGCTTGCAGGCCGTCCTGCTGGTTGATCAATCCACTGGTGAAGGTGTGATAATCCTGCCGGGTGATCTGGTTGGAGACATAAAAGAAGCTGGTGGTGCCAGAGAGCACATCCAGGCTGGCTTCAAGATTGCGCTGAATGGCGGTTGCAGCGGCGCCGGCCTGTCCGTCAAACTGATCTTCACGGTTAATGCGCTGATAGCGCTCGATGAGGATGAAGCCAAGCATGGAAGCAGCGATGCCAATTGAGATCACAATGGAAACAATTAAATAGCTGTATGGGCGGGGTTGGTGATCGTATATGGATAGCAACCCCGCGCCAAGCATCACAAACCCAAAGGCGGTGGAAGCCGGGATGGGTGTGACCCAGGGTGGGTCCACCACCGCCGATTGCACGCTGCTGACCAGGATCACTGCACCCGATACCAGGATCATGATCGCCGTAACCGTGGCGGCATCCCGCAGGGCAAGGCGTTTGCCCGGGATCATGAAAAACAACAGGCTGACGGCTGCCAGAAAAAATAACACAGCCGTGTTGGGGGAGTAATGATCAAACAGAAAGTATTCAAGTTCGGTATAAACCGGCTGGGCGGATGCCTGATCACCGCGCATCTGGCGCAGATGGTAATTCAATTGCCATAAATTCCCGAAGGCAAGCACGAGAACGCCAATGGCCGCGCCTGCTTTAAATGCTGGGTTGCCGGCGCGGCGCGCGAAAACAGCCATGAACCAGGCAAAAAACAGCAGGTACACCACCGTGAGCGGTGACGTATGCAGGCTCTTTCCTGAGATCAACCTGGCGATGTTTTCAACAATGGAAAATACAGCGGTTCCGACAGTCAGGAGGGCGAAGACCCTCAATCTGAATTGATTACTCATCGAAACCGGCGTCTCGGTCATCATCCCCCAAACCTCTCTTTCTGCCGAAGCTCGCCAAAAAATAACATTAAAGAGTAACAATATCATACTCCAATAAATTTAAATTACTACAGGGAAAATACCCAATCTTGAATGGATAAGGGATGGCAAAAATCACACCACCGTGTACAGGTGGTGTGATGCAGGGTCGCGGATGTGGATCTCAGTCTGCTGGCAGGTTTTCTGGTAGCAGCGCCAGCATGGGCTGTGCGAACAGCTCATCGGTCACGTCCACCAGCCACTGGGAAAACCCGTTTGGATAGGTGACCATGCCTTTGATGCCTGTACGGGCATAATCGGGGCTGCGTTGCGCCATGCGCGCCAGTGGGGCGGGCAGCATGGCCTCCACCGGCAATGCCAAAGCGTTTGACAGTTCTTCATAACGGCGGTTGATTTCGTCGTTTGACATGCTGGGTTGCGGACCCAGGCAGAAGTACATCCAGCATTTGATTGGCCGCCAGATGCCCTGCCAGGTGCAACCGGTCTGGCTCATGTAAATGCACTGCATGCCGCTGAAAAACAATGGGTCAGGGATGACCGGGTCCTGCAGGCCAAGCAAGGCCACTGCTGCGCCGTCGAGGGTTTCAATGCGCGTGGCGACGCGCGTGCAGCATTTTCCAAGACAATCCCGGCAGTAGGGAAAATCCTCCCACATGCGGTTGTTGTACTCAATCAGCAGGTCAGACAGCCGTTTGAGCATGTCAACAGCGTCTGCGTGCGAAATCTTCAAGCCGGATTTATGGACAAAGGTTTGCCCGCCGGTCTGCCAGGCGGCGGCAGCCGCGCGGCAGCGCTCGATCAGGAGCATGTTATCCTGATGGGTGGAGTATTCCGGGTGTTGTTGCAGTTGTATGATCAAAGGCAGCCTGCCTGTTCTTTATGATTCTCCGTGCTGTGCCAAAGACCATCCAGCAAATGGCCAGGCCAAGCAGCAGGGCGGGTATGGGGAGCACCCCCAGGGCGTAATTATACAATCCCGCTCCAACTTCTGCCTTAAGTAACAGGTTAAAAACAAGCATGCTGACCGTGCCAAACAGGCAGCCGAATATGTTTAGAAAGTTTGCCGTCAACAGACCAAGCACCCTGCGCCCGCCCAGGAAGAGCAGCGCGCCAAAGCCCACCTGTATGAAGGTGGCTGGCAGGCTTAACCATTCCAACCCAACCGGTTTTTCCACCATGCTCAATTGGTCGGTGCGCAGCAGGGCGTACAGGCCGTGGAAGGCAGCAAAAGTCAGCCCGATGGCAAGCGCGCCGATCACCTGGGATTGAGGGGATGGCTGCCACCTGGCAGTGGGGGAATCTTCCGGGTGTCGCCTGGGGTGGGGCAGGCGGCGGGCAATGAATGCGGCCCCGGCCAGCAACAGTACACCCAGAATGGCGATCAGATTGCCGCCATCCAACGGCAGGAAAAGCAGTGCGGCATCCAGAGAATCGAGCAGGGTATCGGCCAGCCACCATGCGACGGGCGCGTTGCGCAACATGCGGATCTCCAGTGTGGGAGAGGGATTGTCGATCAATAACAGGCGGTCCCCTCCCTGTACGGCCATTTGCAGGCGGTAGTTGTAGGCAATGTCAGCATCCGCCGCGCTGGAAACACCCTTTACCTGAACAAAGCTGTACTTTCCACCGTCAGGGATACGCACCGGTAAAATACCGGTCTGTGCAAATTCAAGGCGCAGGATGCGCAGATTGCCCGCCGTTTCATCAGAGAGCACGCGATAGGGCGGATCGGTGCGCATATGGATGAATGGGTTGCCCAGCAGGTGATAAAACGGCAGACTGGCAAAGCCCTTGAGTGAAGCCTGGTTTTGCACCAGCACCACATCGGCGATGGTGAAGCCGGGCCAGGTATGCTTGAAGGGCAGACCACCGTACGCCCCCATCATGAAGCCCGCATTTGGACTGTAGGTATAGCCAGCATAGGCAGCCGCACCCTGGTCAATGAAACGCAACGCGATTGAGTTGGGCTCCCAGGGGCGGGCTGTTTGACAACTGGCAGCACTGACCACCACACCGTCCAACGATGGGACCATGGATGCTGAAAAACGGGTTGATTCGTCCAGTCGCCAGTAACCATTGGAGCCATGGCCCGAAAAAGTCAGGTAATCGCCGGTCTGGAGAAAGCTCGCCAGGTCGGTGGTGGTGAGGGGTTGCGGGATGGGGTTGGTGGCAGTGAAATCGATCCATTCCGGCGCTGCGATCTTCTCGCCGGGGAATTCCCCATGGGCTGCGGCCATGCTGCCGGATGGTACCATCCCACCGGAATCCCATAATCGTCCGGCGGTGATGATGTCTGAGGCGGTGATCAATCCGAGTGAAAACGGTTGCTGGCGCTGTGCCTGGCCCATGCGCACCATCACAGCATCATTAAGGCGATACGGCTCGGATACCCACACCAATGTGTGCGGTTTGCAGGTCATGGCAGTGTCCAGATTATCCAGGAGGGGCGCCTGCAATTCATCGGCAATGCGCACAGCCAGCGGGTGAAAACCATCCTGCGGGTCAGCCAGCACCGCCACGGGGCAGGTGGAAGGATAAATGTCACTGTGAGCCGCGCAACTTACCAGACAAGGCAGCAAAAGCAGCGTAATTAATGCTGACAGGATGAAACGTCGCATGGGTTAATTGTATACAAAAATGGTGAGAATAAAATCAAAAATAAGGAATGGGTTGACGTTTTTATTTGGTTAAGATATTATTGGATTAGTCCAATATTATAGGCAGCAAAACATGTCCCTTGATCATGCCATTCTCGGTTTTCTCAGTCTGCGGCCATTTACCGGGTACGATCTCAAAAAGGAGTTTGATCGCTCTGTGCGACATTTCTGGCCGGCCGATCAGAGCCAGATCTACCGCACGCTCACCCGGCTGCAGGAAAATGGTTGGGTTGCCATGCAAGTGGTGGAGGGCGAGACCCGGCCCGACCGCAAGGTGTTCACAATTACGCCCCCGGGTGAACAGGAATTGCATACCTGGCTGACCGCCGACCTGCCTGTACCAGAGTTGCGTTTTGCCCCATTAATCCAGTTATTCTTTGCCGCGCACCTGGGGGATGATGAGGTGCTGGCCCGTTTGCAATACTGGCGCGCCAACCTGCTTGAAAAACGCACCGCCTTGCAGTCTTTGATGGAAGAAGCCAGTCAGAACGATGACGCTGACCTGCCGAAACGACAGCGTGCCGTGCAGGAATTGACCCTGGATTATGGTTTGCAATTAATTGAAGGCAACCTGACATGGGTGGAAAAAGCCATTGCGCGCCTCACTGAAGAGAGGATGACATGAAAATTTTGGCCCTTAATGGCAGTTATCGGGGTGAACGGGGGCATACCCGTACCATGACCGACCTGCTTTTGCGTGGAGCTGAAGAAGCAGGTGCGCAAACCCAGGTGATTGATCTGGCCAGGTTGACCATCCACACCTGTCTGGCATGTGGCCACTGTCAGCAGCCGGACACCCGGCTGCAGTGCGTGTGGGGGAACTCCAAAAAGGATGATGCAGCCTTTGTCTTTGATCAAATGGCGCAGGCTGACATACTGGTGTTTGCCACTCCCATCTATGTATTCAACATCTCAGCGCTGCTCAAAATATTATTTGAGCGTTTTTACGGCATTTGCCCCATTGATTCGACCATCCTGACTGATTCCAACCTGTTGTTTCACGCAGTTGACCGCCGGGTGTGTTCCAAACCGTTTGTGCCGTTGATCTGCTGTGACAATCTGGAACATGAAACCCCGCGCAGTGCAATTGAATATTTCAAGACCTACGCGCGTTTCATGGATGCCCGCATGGCCGGATTGTTGGTACGCAATGCTGCCTTTCTCACGGGTAGCGCAGAAGCAACCGACGCCCCTTGTGTGCGTTCGGCGGTTCCTGCAGTGTTGGACAGCGTCCATGCGGCTTATCGGCGGGCGGGTATGGAGTTGGCAACGGGTGGCCGCATCACGGCCTCCACGCAGCGCCGCGCCAATCGCGAGATTATGCCTGTACCGATGTTTGGGCTGCTCAAGCACCTGCCGGGAAGAGGCATCAAGTGTGTCTTCTTGCGGCACGCAGAGGAATTCCGAAAATCCAGGGTGGCTTGAGAAACGCAAGAGAGGATCGCCAGACGATGGATTGTAAAGGCTGGCGTTCGTCTCCTCTATCGCATAAAATGGGGGCATGAACCTCGATATTCAACCGGCGACCCTGGCGGATAAAACCATTTTGCGCCACATGTGGGAGCTGTATCTGTACGACTTCTCTGAATTCACC
>DAOUGC010000128.1:0-5190 GCA_034429695.1 Levilinea sp. | reverse complement strand
CGAAAAGACAAGCCAGTTCAAGAAAGGCTTGGATGAACAAAATTGAAGATGAGTTAACCGGGAAGAAGCAGCAACGAATTACTACAATTACTATACCAGAAATATATGACTTAATTACGTTACATATTCCAAAATTAACAAAGACAATACCATTACCTGCGGATTTTGGTGGGAAATACCGCCGTCAGGATTGGGCTTCCACGTTTACTGGCGACTCTCTGACACCAACCGGAATTGTGTGATCACCTGATGCGCGCTGACAAACAGCGGAGAAAGCGGATGCGCTCCTGACCCCAGGTCAGCCTCGCTGGCTTCAGACGCGTATATGCTGGTATCCGTGAGGATAAAAAAACGCACCCTGCCAGTGCCCGGCAGCGGAAAGTTGTCGGTGGGGAACATGGAGAGCAAATAACCATCGGCGCTGACCGCAAGCTTCTTTGCCGCCTCAGCCACAGCCTCGTGCTGTCCGCCGCCCAGCATGCCGCCCCCGTTGCTGAAATACAGGCTGGCGGTTCCATCTGTCAATGCGACCAGGGTAAAGACCCCGTTATCAAAACCGGTCTCCATCACCACACCCCACGCCCGCCGCCCTTCCACGCGCTGCAGGCCGATTTCATCAGGGTCGGTGTTAAAAATACGCTTGCGCAAATCCAGAAAAATCTGCGCTGGTTGGGTGGGTGAGGTCATGCTAATCGTCCTTCCGGGTACGGTACGCCTAAACCAGTTCTGAACCCGCCAGATAAGTCTCCACATCCTCAATGAACGCCAGTGTCCCGCGTTCGATACGGCGGGTCAGGACAGGCAGGTCCGAAAAGTCGGGTTCCTTCACCAGCACATGTTCAAGAATGGCATCAGAGCCGCGCGGCGAAGCCACCAGGTGATATTGATCCCAGCCGCTGTCCTTGAACAGCTTCCAGTACTGCGCCTGGATCTGCTTGTTGACTCCTGCCAGCCACACTTCAAAACGAAAATCCTCGTGCAGGAACACCACCGCCACCTTGAGGTTAAGCTGACGCATCGAAACGGGTGTGACCGAAAAATAGGTCATGTCCATGTAGCCCTGGTACAGGCTGCCCGACACCGAAAAATCAGCGTGGCGGTTGCTGAAATGGGTCCTGAGTTCCAGCATGAACTCCATCAACCCGCGATAGGCAACCGGGATGATCCCCCTGGCCATCTGCCGTTGATATTCCTGCATTGCCTCATGAAATTCGTCCATTGCTCACCTGTGCAAGTGAAAGATCGGTTGCATTGCTGCATTCCGATGATAACACTGCTGCAGGAAAATCAGGCATAACATCGGACTTTCAAACAAAAAAAGGCGTGAAGGATCATCTCCTCCACGCCCTTTGATTTTTACTAAAATCACCCTCACCCGCTGTACGCCAGTTGCTCACCGGCGGCCACGCGCGCCTGGTAGTTCCGCAGCAGCAGCAGCGCCACCGCCGCCAAAATCAGCTCAGACGCCGCTTCTGACGCCCAGATGCCGTTCAGCGAGAACAACCCCGCCGACAGCAGCAGCACCGGCAGTTTGATCAGGATGATGCCGCCCAGGGTGAGCAGCATGGCTTCCTTTGCCCGCCCCACCGCCTGAAAATACGCCGCCACCATCACCGAGATGCCCCCCACCGGACAGGCAAACGCCATCAGGCGCAGCGCCGTCTGCCCTTCCACGATGATCTGCGCCTCCTTCGAGAGCAGTCCGATCAGCGTGGCAGGGAACAGCAGGCACAGCGCGCCCACCAGCAGCCCGTACACCGCCGAAGCGCCAAGCGAGTACCCGATGGTCTTGCGCACCCGCTCGTGTTTCTTTTGACCAAAGTTGTAGCCCACAATCGGCTGCATGCCCTGCACCATGCCGGTCTGCGGGGTGTTCAGCCCGCTGTACAACCGCCCGACGATGGCAAACACGCTCAGGGCGCTGTCTCCGCCGATGGTTTTGAGCAGGTTGTTGGTCACGATCACCACCAGGCTGGCGCTCATGCTCTTGAGGAAGGACGGAAAGCCGATCAGCACCACCTCGCCGATGGTGGGCCAGTGCGGCTTGAAATACGCCAGCCGGATGTTGTACGAGCGGTTCTTGCGGAAGAAGAAAAAGTAAATGCTCATCCCCGCCGAGATGGCCTGCCCGATCACCGTTGCCAGTGCAGCCCCCTCCACCCCCATGCCCAGCACCATGATGAACAACCAGCACAGCACCAGATTGGTGGTGACAGGGATGATCCACATGGCCGTGGAGTAACGCACGCTGCCGTCGGCGCGCACGATGGTGGAAAAACCGGTGCTGGTGAGCGCGCCCAGAAAGATGATGCGCCCGTAGGTGATCGCATAAGGGGCAACGCTTTCGGTTGCCCCCAGCAAATGGACAATCGGCTTGATGAAGATCGTGCCCAGGATGGTGATCACAATCGCCACCGCCCAGAATAGCAGGAAGGTGTTTGCCACGGTGCGCGAGGCTTTGTGGGGGTTGTTTTCGCCCAGCGCGCGCGATACCACCGAAGCGCCCCCGGCGCCCACCGTGGTTGCCACACCCCCCAACGCGATCAGCACCGGCGAGATGATCGATGACCCCGCCGCCGCCAGCGAGTTGATCCCGACCGACAGGAAATACGTATCGGTGACGCTGTAAATGGCATACACCAGCAGCGCCAGCGTGGTCTGTGACGACATCTCCCACAGCAGTTTGCCGATCTTTTCCGTGCCCAGTCGTTCAACTTTTTCAGCCATGGAGGATCAGTTCTCCTGCAGCCATTTCAGCGACGCGGCGATTAATCCAAGCCCCATGTTGCTGACTTCATCGGTATCGTAGTTGCGGTAGTAGCACTCGGTCTTCATCACCAGGCCAAGGTGCAGGTTGTAAAGCTGGTTGCGCACGTCCTCGTTACGCGTGAAGGTGGTCTTGCCGTAGGCGCGCAGGCTTTCGGTGACCCCGCCGGTGAAGGCCATCAGGCGGAACTGCGCCTCCATGAGCGGTTCAGCCCACAGCACGCGCTCAAAATCCAGAATACCGGTGATGTGCCCGTCCTGGATGAAGAAATTCAGATCCCATGCGTCCCAGTGGGTCATTACCGGGGTGGTGATCTCCTCCAGCACACCGGCGTGTTTCTGAACCACCGCACGGATTTCATCCACGCTGATACCGTACTCAGCGCCCTTCTTCACACCGTCATCCAGCACCGAGTCCACAATCTTGATGAAGGCTTCCTTCCATGTAGCTGCGCGCAGGTTCGGGTTGCCGTCATAACCGAAGAAGCTGCCGGTGAAGGTGTTGATCTCGCGCACGATCCCGCCGATCTCGCGGTCAGCCTGTGCCTGTACTTCGGCGGGCAGGTTCTGGCGAATGACGCCAAAATTTTCACCGGAGAGCTTTTCCATGAAAAAATAATCCGAGTCGCACAGGTCGTGAGCCTGGTCGAAGTAGTAAATCTCCGGCACAGGGATGCCCGGATTTTGCGCTGCGCGGCGCATGGAAGCCACCTCGGTTGCCATGATGTCCTGTTCGTATGCCAGCACCTCGGCGCCGACCGGCGGCGCGATCTTGAGGATCACCTGACGGCCGTCAGACAGGCATACGTTGTATGCCGCATTGAACCAGCCTTCCTTCAACTCAGCGATGGCATCTGCACCGGGCGCCAGGGTGACGCCGGGAAAGGCGCGTTCCACCATGCGGGCCACCTGCGCGTGCGTCTTGCGGTTCTTTGTTTTGCTTTCCATGCTTGCTCTCCTTGATGCGATTGATGTCGTTCAAAAACCGTTTTTGTGATCACGCCCTGTCTTCCGGCAGCGACCATTTCCATTCAGTGATTCCCAACTGGCAAGGCAGCCAACCTATCAGCATAATCCTGTTATGGCGCGGGTTGCCCGGGCCAATCCACTCACGTTATCTGCATGACACCTTATCTGCAAACGTTTGCAGCCACTATCAAAAAATTTTCGCAGCCCACCGCCGTCTCAGGCTGACTTGCGGATCACCAGCTCCACCGGCGTGGTGACGTTGGTGATGACCCCGGTTTGAATGTGCTGGATCAGGTTTTCGGCCAGCAAGCGCCCGGCCAACTGCAGGTTCTGCCGGATGGTGGTCAACGGCAGGTTGTTGAACTCAGCAATGGGCAGGTCGTCGTAGCCCACCACAGCCACATCGCGCGGTACGCGCCCGCCGCGGCTTTGCACAGCTTCGATTACGCCGATCGCCATCAGGTCGCTGGTTACAAACACCGCGTCCAGGTCGGGGGCACATTCCAGCAGGTGCTGCATACAGCGCACGCCGGATGCATATGAGTAGTCGCCAAAGGCAATCAGGTTGCGGTCAGGCAACAAACCGGCGTTTTGCAGGGCATGTTCGTATCCACTCAGGCGGGTTTGCACCGTGCGGTTGTCTTCCGGCCCGCCCAGGAAGGCAATGCGCTTCCGGCCGGTTTGGATCAAATGACCGGTTGCCAGCACGCCTCCGCTAAAATTATCCCCGGTCACCGAGCAATACTGGTAATTTTCGACCGGCACACCCCACAAAATGAAAGGCGCACCTGATTCCACCAGCAGCTTGAGGTTGGCCGGTTTGAGGGTGGATTGGATCAGGATAAATCCATCCGCCCGCCCGCTTTCCAGGTAATCATGCACCCAGGCGCTATCCCGAGGGTCATTGTGAACTATCAACAGATCGTAGCCCACCTGCTGCAGTCCCCTGCCTATGCCGCTCAGCAAGCCCATGCCAAACAGGTCTTCGGCTGAAAAAAATTCTGGAAAATAAGTTGGGGCAACAAAAGCAATCGTGCGGCTGGAGCGCGTACGCAGGTTGCGCGCCGATGCATTCATGCGGAAGTTGTGTTCCCTGGCAATGGCCTGGATGCGCTCGCGCGTTTCGACGTTAATCAACGGGCTGTTATTTAAAGCCCGCGAGACCGTCGATATGGAGACGTTTGCCAACCGGGCGATGTCACTGAGGCTTTGAACGCTGTCTTTGCTCATCTTTCACACTTTCTTTGCAATCGATTGCATTATATGACACCCACCGGCAAAAGTCAATCATGATCATCCTCCCAATCATAAAAGACACCCTTCATTTTGAACTGACCCCAAAAAGCAAGACAGAAAAAGAAAGCACCTCATGCGAGAATAGAAGCAGGAGGTGCTTTTCATATGACCGGAACCAAAGGAATGACGCATTATTCAACCGAGACGAAGTTGCTAGCC
>DAOUGC010000127.1:0-1745 GCA_034429695.1 Levilinea sp. | reverse complement strand
TAACTCAATAGCGCAGAGCGCAGGTTGCCCGGCGTGTTATCCATGAAGAGCAAACCATACCGCCCGCTGGAAAAGGTGTCATCCTCGGCGTACAGAACGGTTTCGCCGTTCACTTCGACCGACAACTGGTCACCTGCACAGGTCAATGTCATGTGCATGTTTGCCTGGGCCGGGTAAAAATAATTGCCGAGTAAGGTCGCGCCCGCATCCGAGAAAATTCCGTGTTCATCCCGCTGTTTGCGCACCAGCGTAATCCAGCCTCCCTGTGAATCTTTCATTTGGAATGCCTCGTACCAACCATCCTCGCTGTATCGGCAGATCAGTCCGCGGGTGAAATTTAGCGCCGGGTGAATGTCGGCCTCAATTTTCACATCCTGACCCGGATCAAAATCATTTATATACAGGTAAGTGTGGTACTCCTCACCACCCGGCCCGCCCATCAGCAGCGGAGATCCGGTGATGTTCCTTACGCCCAGATCAATTTTTTCCCAGTACGGGTTCAGATCATCCAGACGGGCAAAATCGGTGGTGTAAAAGGCCCCATCTGCTCCAGGCGTGGGCACGGGGCCGGTCAAACCGGTTTCATTCCACTGGGCGCGGCTGATGCTGAATGTATTTACCGTGTTCCAGTTGCCACCCACCGAAAAACTCCACCCCAAAAAGCCCACCTTGCCAGCGGGGAAGGTATCATCATGCAGGGATGCCACCTTGTCTCCTTCGATGTAGAAGGTCAGGCGGTCGCCTTTGCATTCGGCGCGCAGGTCTGTCGTTAAGGACAGCCATTTTAATCCGGATGAAATCATGTGGAAGTGGAACCTGCCATTTTCATCCGGTTTCACCAGACGTATGCTCCATAATCCGTGCGGCTCAACCATAAACTGATACCAGCCAGCTTCACTGTAGCGGCACACCAATCCCAGACCGCCGTTGGCTTCAAATGGCGCTCCTCCGCTCGTGCTGATATCAACGTCGTCGGTTCCAGGGTGCTGATCATAAATTGCCAGCACGCGGGTATTGGCATCCTGTTCAAAATGATAGACCCCGTTCTGCGTCCAGGTGCGGTAGCCATCACTCACAAACGATTGCCGATCCATGGAATAAACAACGTTTTTCCAATCCGTCAGGCTGGGGTCATCATCCTCAAATTCGGTCTGGTATAACAGCAGCTCATCCTCAGGGATGGCGGTTGGGCGCACGGTGGGAATGAGGGGCGGCACCAGGGTGGGGGTGAAGGTGGCAGCCGGTGTGGCTGTCAGTGTGGGAAGCGGTGTATCTGCCAGCGTGGCGGTGGACTCAGCCACCAGTGCAATGGCTTCAGGCTCTCCCCAGTTTTCAACCACAATGTTGTCAAACGTCCCCGCCGCCGCTGCCAAAGCAGCGTAACCAAAGTGCAGACTGCCGCTGGTATAGTCGCCATCCGTGGCGGAACCCAGTTCAACCTCATTGACCAGCAGGGTCAGTTTGTCGCCCACACAGCGTGCCACCACTGTATTTTTCCCCGGCTGAACGGCGTCCGTCCCGCCTTCTACCAGGACCGTCTCACCGCCACCGCTTTTCACGATCCGCCAGCGGCCCTCGTTTGAAATGATAAAGGCATATCGCCCGCCTGCTCCCGGCTGCATGCGGCAGGCCACATCCACCTCAACCGGTGTATCCACCACAAACTCAACATCCACCGATATCTGAATATCGGCGTAATCGAAATCCTGCGTTTCGAGAAAACCGGATGGGAATTCAAACAGATA
>DAOUGC010000126.1:0-33022 GCA_034429695.1 Levilinea sp. | reverse complement strand
TATACATTTCCACATCCACAAAAACGGCGGGTTCAAAAGCGAACCTGCCCAACAGCTACGGATCGGTTACGAATCGGCGGCTTGGAAAAGCACCAAGCCGCCCTACACAGAGCCGCCGGCTCGCCACACAGAGCCGCCGGCTCGCCATCAATAAAAGAAAACCGTCTTCCAAAGCATATCACCGCGTTTCCCATACAGGCATAAAAACGGTGGGTCCAAAAGCGGACCCACCCTACGTTGGATTTCGTCTCTTGTGAAAATATTCGTGTGCTTCGTCATTTCGTGTCATTCGTGATTAATCTTTGGGTTCAAACAGCCTACATCTCCCGACCAACCGATTTATACATGATCCGAAAAAAAACACGTCAGACTTCGTACTTTCGTTCCGTTGGTGTTAAATCTTTCCCCGACCAGTGGAAACGGCGGGTTGGAAGAGCGCCGTGCCAGTGTGGAATCCGGAGGGCGGGGAAGAAAAGCCCCAGCACGATGAAGAGACCCCCATCCATAATTTGAATGGGGGTCACATTTTCTGTCACACTTCGTAAATATCCTTACTGCTCTGCCGGCACTCCCCACAAGAGGATGACCGAGTTGTAATTAAAACCCATTTCAGTGGTATAACGCGAGCCCAGCAGGGCGCCGTCGGGCGAAAAGGCAATTTGATACTCAGCGCCGTTATATTCCTGGCGCAGATCCGGGTAGGTTTTGCCGGTGGGATGGGGGTACACCTGCAAAAGCTGGACGGCGGGCAGATCCCACAGCTCCAGCTTGTTCTTGAATGCCACTGCCAGCAGGTTGCCGTCGGGGGATAACGCCAGATCGATGTTGGCGTTATTAAAGGGATTGTGGAACTCATTAATCAGTCCCCAGTCCGTCATGCTGTAGATGCCCAGCTTGCAAGCCGCGGTGAGGGTGATCAACCTGCTGCTGTCGGCAGTGACCGCAAAGGGCATGCCGACATTGCAGCCTTCACGGGGATAATCCTGTTTGATCTCAAAAAACTTGAGCTGTGTACCGCTGGCGGTGTCGAACACACGCAGGGTGATGTTGTCGTGGATGCCCGCTGAATAATCCTCAGAGGAGACTTCGTGGCTGAGCAGCAGGCGGGTGTTATCGGGACTGAATTCAAAGTCGTATACGCGTCCGGCTTTCACCGGCAGGGGGATGGAGCGCAGCTCCTGACCGGTGGCGGGGTCGTAGATGGCGATGCGCTGCGGAAATAACACCGCAGCCAGGCTGTCATCGGGGCTGAAGGTCATTTCCACCAGTGGGCCGGTGTTGAGTGTGGCGATCACGTCCGCTGATGACACCGTTTGCCATTGCTCGGTATTTTCGCCAACCCTGAAGAACTGCAGCATGCTCATTTGCACTTCGCGCATACCGAGCTGGCGGTTGTGCGAGACCGCCCAGTTGCTCCAGATGGGGGTCATGAAGGTGGCCAGGAAATCTTCAAACCCGGCTTCCTGTCCCTGCGCCCAGGCGGGGGCAAGGTTTTGCTGGGGTGCTTCTGACAGGGCAAAGGGCAGTTGCGCCGAGTGCAGCAATGCACCGGCAGGGTCAAGCTGGTGAATGTTGCCCAGGCTGTCCCATACGATGATGACGCCGTTTTCAAAGACCCTGCCGTCGGTATAGTGCAGGTTCAACACCTGACGCGGCTGGTCGCTGGTGTAATCAAAGAAGGCGGTGGTTCCGTTGGAGGTGGCAATGAACCCGCTGCGGTCCGGCAGGCTGATGGGGTGGTGATAATCGGGAATGGTAAAGGCGGGCTTGCCAGTGGTCAGGTCGAGCACATCAATATAATACGGATCCTCATTGGGGCTGGCGGCTGCGCGCATGCCATCGGCAGACAGCAGGATGGTCTTTTGCCACAGCACCTGACCGTATTTACGAATGTCTGCAAGGCTGCGCTGCTGCTCGATATTCCAGATCGAGTCCTGCAGGATCAGGTTGCCGTTGCCTCCATCCACCCCGCTGGCGGGCAGGCTGAACATGGCGTAATCGCTCAGGCGCACGGCGCGGGTGATATCTGAGCCGCTGACCAGCAGCCACTGACCATCCTCGCTGAGGGTGTAATTTACGTTGGACTTGCCCATGTTTCCGGGCAAATCCTTAAGAAGCTCGCCGCTGGTCAGGTTGTAAACGGCGTTGCCGGTCTGGGTGGTGACCAGGATGGATTCCCCATCGGGAAGAAGAAAGCCTCCGCGCAGGTTGGGGTACGTACCAACGCTGCGTTTTTTGCCGTTGGCGGTTTCGATGATGAAAAGCTCGTCATTTTCGAGCTTGATGATCTGCTCACCGTCTGCCGAAAAGTGCGCGCCCCGCCACGCGGATTCTACGGTCAATACCTGGCGGCAATTACTGGCGTCCCAGCCCAGGATGTGGTTGTCATTGCCGCTGCTTTGATAGGTGATGATTCCGGTGGGGTGGAATACGAGTTCGTTATTGTTGGATGGGTTGACGGTGGAAAACTGGCAGACGGGCTGTCCGGTGAGGATATTGGTTACCTGAAGCTCGAGGTCAAAGATTTTGGGGTTGCCCGGCACCATCTCAGCCATTAAGGTTCCGCTGGGTGAAACCTTACGCCCGAAGACCAACCCGCGGGTGGGTTGATAGATTTGCGGTGTAAACGAGGTGAGATCCAGCACCTGGTAGCCCAGATTGGTAATGAAGATCAGCCTGTCGCCATTTTCGGTCAGCATCACTTCAGAAATATCCTGGGTGTCCAGGCGGGCCACGGGGATGACTAAGCGGGCGTTGCCTGTGCTGATCGGCTGGAGGGCGGGCAGAGCTTCATTGCGGCTGAGTGGGAAACTGGGGGCCGGAGTGGCGGTTGGTTCTGCCGTTGCAGTGGGTTGGGCGGGTTCAGGGGTGGCAGTCTCCACCGTGGCAGGCTGGCCTGCCTGGGGGGTGGCTGGGCTGACAACGGCAGGGGTGCAGGCGGTTAATAGAACCAGTAACAGGGTGAGCAGGCAGGTCCGTCTCATGATGTCTCCTCGGTAATGACTTGCGAATGTAATCATTATATAGACGCTTCCAGGGTTTCAAAGGAGTCTGTGATTTTCGAAAAAAATTTTCCCATCCTTAAAGCATGGGTGCGGGAAAACGAACACGAATGACACGAACATGATTAGCGTTTTCGGGTGGATACCATCCGCCCGTACGCATACCTATTTTGGGGGACGGGTGAATCCTGAGCAATGTGTAGATTTATACAAAAAATGTTGGGTTCAAAATCGAATTCACCCTACAGCAGATTTTGTCCTTTCGCGCCTTGCGTGATGAATATTTCCACAGGCAGTGGGTGATGGTGCAACGGGACGGCGGGACGCGCCATGCCTGTCTGAGCGGATTCAGGTGGATGTTCCCGCCCATCCCCTGCAGGTACCTGCGGGTATATTCGGATAATGCGGTGGCAAAATAAAAGGCGGGTCCGATTTTGGACCCGCCGTCAACTGACCTCTGACTTCTGACTGCTGATTTCTGCGCTTTTCCTACTCTTTGCTCTCGATCTTCGCCCACGAATCACGCAGGGTGACGGTGAGGTTGAAGACCGGGCGGGTGGGGGTGCTGTCGGGGTCGGTGCAGAAGAAGCCCTTGCGCTCGAACTGGAAACGGTCGCCAGGCCGGGTGGATGCCAGCGACGGCTCCACCATGGCGTGTTCGATCACGTTCAGTGAGGTGGGGTTGAGGTAATCGGTAAAGCTTTTGCCTTCCTCAACGCGGTTGGGGTTTTCCACGGCGAAGAGGCGGTCGTACATGCGCACTTCGGCGTCCAGCGCGTGCTGCGCAGACACCCAGTGGATGGTGCCTTTCACCTTGCGCCCGTCGGGGGCGTATCCGCCGCGCGTCTCGGGGTCGTAGGTGCAATGCACCTCGGTGATCTCGCCGGTGGTTGGGTCCTTCACCACGTCTTCGCACTTGATGATGTAGCCGTAGCGCAGGCGCACTTCCTTGCCGGGCGACAGGCGGAAATACTTGGGCGGGGGAACCTCGCGGAAGTCGTCCTGTTCGATGTAGATCACGCGGCTGAAGGGAACCTTGCGGGTTCCGGCGCTGTCATCTTCAGGGTTGTTGACCGCGTCGAACTCCTCGGTCTGACCTTCGGGGTAGTTGATGATGACCACCTTGAGCGGGTTGAGCACGCCCATCACACGCGGGGCGGTTTTGTTCAGGTCGTCGCGCACGCAGAACTCGAGCAGCCCGATGTCGATCAGGTTCTCGTTCTTGGCAACGCCCACCTGTTCAATGAAATTGCGGATGGCTTTGGAGGTATACCCGCGGCGGCGCATTCCGGAGAGGGTGGGCATGCGCGGGTCGTTCCATGCGCTCACCACACCGGTCTCCACCAGTTGCTTGAGGTAGCGCTTGGAAAGGATGGTGTAGGTGACATTGAGGCGGGCGAACTCGATCTGGCGGGTGCGGAAGATGTCCAGCTCATCGAGGAACCAGTTATACAGCGGGCGGTGATCCTCATAAGCCAGGTCACACAGTGAGTGAGTGACGCCCTCGATCGAGTCAGACTGGCCGTGGGCAAAGTCGTACATGGGGTAGATGCACCATGCGTCGCCGGTGCGGTGGTGGCTGGCATGGATGATGCGGTACATCACCGGGTCGCGCAGGTTGATGTTGCCGGAGGCCATGTCAATTTTGGCGCGCAGCACGCAGGCGCCTTCCTGGAACTCGCCCTTGCGCATGCGCTCAAACAGGTCGAGGTTCTCCTCAACGGTGCGGCTGCGGTAGGGGCTTTCCTTGCCCGGTTCAGTGAGCGTGCCGCGGTATTCGCGGATCTGCTCGGGGGAGAGGTCATCAACGTATGCCCTGCCAGCGCGGATTAATTCGACGGCGAAGTCGTAGAGCTGCTGGAAGTAATCAGAGGCATACAGCTCGCGGTTTTCCCAGTCGAAGCCCAGCCAGCGGATGTCTTCCTTGATCGAGTCAACATACTCGGTGTCTTCCTTGACCGGATTGGTGTCGTCAAAGCGCAGGTTGCAGTGCCCGCCAAATTTTTCGGCGATGCCAAAGTCAATGCAGATGGCTTTGGCGTGGCCGATGTGCAGATAGCCGTTGGGTTCAGGTGGGAAGCGGGTGCGCACGTGGTCAAAGCGGCCGGCGCGCAGGTCTTCGAGGACGGCTTCTTCAATGAAGTTGGCGGGTTGGATGGAGGACAGGTCAAGCGTCATGAGATCTCTCCTGATAAAACGGATCAAGCACCCGTATTGGTTTCCGGGTGCTTGGCGAAGGCTGAGGGCAAAGGATTCGAACCTCTATCAACAGATCCAGAGTCTGTTGTCCTGCCGTTGGACGAGCCCCCAGTGTGGTTGGATTGGAGGGTATTTTAACACTGATGGGATGGGATGGCAAGGATTGAGAAAGTAGGAAGTAGGTGGTAGGTGGTAGGTGGTTGATCACGCACCTTCAACCCAGGCGCGGCGCAGCCAGTTGATCACTTCGTCATCCACATCGGCGGGGTCGGTCAGTTCAAGATGATGCACAAAGCGGCCGGGGTGGGGCTCCACCACTTCCTTCCAGCGGGGGGAAGGGTCGCGTGAACGCAGGCTGACGGTGAGCACCAGCGGTGCACCGCGCCCATCCAGGTACTGCCCTGGCCGCCAGACCCAGGCAAACGCCCTGCGGTGGTAAAACGCCACCTGGCTCTTGGTGGTTTTTTCCTGCGCTTCACCAATGTCTTGGATGGTTTGTTGTATCTGCTGATACAACAAAAACGAGAGCGGATGTCCTGCAAATAATTTATCGGGGGTCATGGGCAGTTATTCCTGAGAGATTCATTATAAATTGTTCCTCAAAAATTGTTCTTCACCGGGAGTTAATTTTCTATTCATTAAATCTTTATGGACATGCCTGTATCAATTGTAATAATGAAGAGGGGAGAGACTGTCATTTTATCTGAATTAAGAGGTGTATATGAAAATCCAGTTCAAATCCATCAGGGTTCGGATCTTGTTGCTGGCAGGGATTTGCCTGGTTCTAATCTCGGTGGTACTGGGCAGCTTTGCCACCATTCGTATCAGCGCTGTGGCGAAAGAGGGCGCACGCAACATGGCAAATGACCGGGCAGCGGCATTTGCCAACCGTGTGGATGCCCAGTTGGATGCAGCCATGAATTCGGCAAAAACATTGGGCAGCGTCTTCACCGCCAAACAACTGCGCTCATTGAGCCTCGACCGCGCTGACGGCATGGGCATCATGCGTCAGATTTTGGAGGATAACCCGGATCTGCTGGGCGTTTGGACGGTGTGGGAGCCCAACGCTTACGACAACAAAGACGCGCGTTTTGTCGATCAGGTTTATCACGATAGCACCGGACGATTTATTCCCTACATCGTCCGCGAAGGGACTGATATTGCCTTTTATCCGTTGACCGGTTATGACACCCCCGGGGCAGGTGATTACTACCTGCTGGCTCGCGATAGCGGAAAAGAGCAGATATTGGAACCGTTTTTCTATGACATTGGCGGCAGGCAGGTGCTGCTGACTTCGCTGGCGGTGCCGGTTCGGGACACCGATGGGGTGGTGGGCGTGGCCGGTGTGGATGTGTCGCTGGATTATCTGCAAACCCTGGCCGCTGACGAGGTGTTGTTTGATGGAGCCGGCAAATTAATGCTGGTGACCCATACCGGCCAGATTGCAGCCAGTAACGCCGGTGAAGAGTGGCTGGGCAAAGCCATGATCGAGGCTGATCCCAAATGGCAGCAGTATCTGGACGAGGTTGCCAGGGGTGAAGCGGTTCTGGAAGAGGACAGCCAGGATTTAATGATATTGACCCCGCTGTTCATTGGTGAAACCACCACGCCGTGGGCGGTGGCCATCAGCATTCCGCTGAGTGTAATGAACCAGGAATCCAGACTCCTCCAATCCGAGATGATCGGAATGGGCGTTTTTATGGCCCTGCTGGCGCTGGTTGCCCTGTATTTTGTAGCCCGCTCCATTACAGCGCCAATCCAGAAGGTCACCCAGGCAGCACGCTTGCTTGCCACCGGTGACCTGGACAACCACACCAACATTCATCAACAGGATGAAGTGGGGCAACTTGCCCAGGCGTTTGCGATTTTACGTGAATCACTGCGCGCAAAAGTGACCGTGGCCGAGGCGATTGCCGTGGGTGACCTGACCGTGGATGTGGAGATTACATCTGACAAGGACCGGTTGGGGCAGGCGCTGGCCGAGATGACCATCAACCTGCGCGGGCAGATCGGCGAGCTGACTGCCAATGCGGTACGCTTGAAGGCGGCTTCGGGTCAGCTTGCCCAGGCTGCCATGCAGGCGGGGCAGGCCACCAACCAGATCTCCACCACCATTCAGGACGTGACGCGCGGCGCAACCCAGCAGTCAGCGTCGATCAACCGCACGGCTGAGGCGGTTGACGCCATGTCCGCTGCGATCGATGGGCTGGCAAATGGCGCCAATGCCCAGTCTCAGGCTGTGGATCGCGTGGCGGGTATTGCAGACCAGGTGGCGAGCACCTTCCAGCAGGTGTCGGCCAATGCCAGCATGGTAACGCAGGAATCGAGCCGGGCAGCCGATAACGCCCGTTCTGGCACGCGCACCGTTGAAGCCACGATCAGCAAGATGGGCAACATCAGCCAGCAGGTTCACCTGACGGCTGAGACGGTGCAGGAACTGGGACGGCGGTCGGCTGAGATTAGCGTGATTGTGGAGGCGATTGAAGATATCGCCAGCCAGACCAACCTGCTGGCGTTGAATGCGGCGATTGAGGCCGCGCGCGCTGGTGAGCACGGCAAAGGTTTTGCCGTTGTGGCAGATGAAGTCCGCAAACTGGCAGAACGCGCCGCCGGTTCCACCCGCCAGATCTCGGGCATCATTCATGCCATTCAGGATACGGTGCAACAGGCGGTGTCGGCGATGAGCCAGAGCGAAGCCGAGGTAGAAAACGGGGTTGAGATGGTCAACCAGGCCGGTGATGCGCTGGGCGAAATCCTCAGCTCGGTGGAATCGGCTTTCAAACGTGCGTCCCAGACGGTGCAAAGCGCATCGCGCATGAGCAGTATTGCCACCGATTTGGTGGATGCCACCCGGCAGGTGAACGAAGTGGTTAAAGAGAACCTGGCTGCCACCGACCGCATGAGCGGGAACGTGGGCGAGGTGAGCGGGGCAGTGGAGAATATCGCCAGCGTGTCTGAGGAAAACAGTGCGGCGATGGAAGAGGTATCGGCTTCCACCGAGGAAATGACCGCGCAGGTGCAGGAGGTGTCAGCATCGGCGCAGATGCTGTCAGAGATGGCAGATGTGCTGGAGCGGGTGGTGGAGGGTTTCAGGCTGCCGGATAAAGGTCAAAATGGCAGCGACGCCGCTGCTTCGGGGGCCGCGTTGGAGGAGATTCGGCGGCTTCATTTAAGTTAAGAAGATTGTAGGCGACGAAACAGCCGGCGGCTTCAATAGAAAAGCGTTTTTCGTAGGGCAGGTTGGTGAATTTTCCAACCTGCCGTTTTTTTCTGGTCCATGCGGCGGGACGGGCTATCCCTTCCGGAGTCGAGCCAGGCGCTTCCTCCCGCCCGTCCCCTACAGAAATCTCCTGAATGTAGGGGCGCGGCGAAAAAACACCCGCTGATCCGTCGTGGCGTTCATAGCCGCGCCCGCCATCGGGGATAACAAAATCCCATTGCGCCGCGACAAAGATCGGGTATTGTTGGCGGACCGAGTCCGCCCGGGAAAGAGCTGTGGGAGCCATCAACGAATGGGGAACGAATGAACGGATGACGGATGGCTGCCGGCGGCGGGACGGGCTATGCCTGCCGGAGTCGAGCCAGGCGCTTCCTCCCGCCCGTCCCCTACAGAATCCCGGTGGATGTAGGGGCGCGGCGAAAAAATACCCACTGATCCGTCGTGGTATTCATAGCCGCGCCCGCCATCGGGGATAACAAAATCCCATTGCGCCGTGACAAAGATTGGGTATTGTTGGGGCGGACCGAGTCCGCCCGGGAAAGAGCTGTGGGAGCCGTCAACGAATGGGGAACGAATGAACGAATGAACGGATGGCTGCCGGCGGCGGGACGGGCTATGCCTGTCAGGGTCGATTCACGCGCTTCCTCCCGCCCGTCCCCTACAGGATCAGGGGTAATTCTCGCCGATGTTGAGCGGATCTACGGGCCGCAACTGCCCGTCGGGGAGTTTTCAAAGGTCACTTTGACCTCAAAATACCCCGAGTTGTTTAAAAAGTCATTGTCATGATAACCCAGATACAGCCGCCCGCCCTCACTCACGGTTTTGCTGAAATCAGAACCAATGTGGAACATGCCGCCATCGCCGATTTTGCCCACCAGGTCGGTATCGACAAACTCAGGGTGTCCGTCAGGGCCGCCGCAATGATCGTGATCTTCATCAAAGCAGGCCGTCCCGGATGCCTTAATCACCAGGGTTGAACCCGCTGTGATCATCATGCCGGTATCCAGATATTGACGCGCGGTTGAGTATTCTTTGGCATCCACTTTATAGGTGCAGGTCAATGTATTCCCGGCAACTGGCGGGTTGACCGTGTCTGTCGGCGGGATGAGGGTTGAGGTGACTTCCAGGGTGGGAGAAGCAGAATTGATTCTGGCTTCTGGCGTCGGAACATTGGGAAGACTGATGGGCTGGTCGGTGCTGGTCTGTCGATTCCCCGGAATCTCTTCGCAGCCGTACCAGGGGCACGGAGTGGGGGGCGGCGTCCAGGTGAGGGTGGGGCGGCACCCATTCAACAGGCACGCAAAAAGGAGGGAAAGCACCAGCCATCGTACACATATTGGTTTCATGATTTCTCCTGGATGGATATTGTGTTTGGTTTTTTTAGCGTTGGTTTGGGGGAAATATAATGAATATTGTTACCATTATAGACAAAACATTCCAAGCATGTTCTGATTTATGCCAGCCAACCGGACTGACGGAAGAATCACTATTCAATTGATAAACGACTGGGCTGCCAATCAATGGATCGACAGCCCATATCCATGCCAACCGTTCAGGCTTTGATGCGCACACTCTCGATGTCGCCCACCGGCAGCCAGTCGTCCATGTTGCCAAAAGCCGAGCGGTCAATGCCGAAGGCCTCAAGCGCCTGCACCTGCTCAAGGCCAATCAGCACCAGGTAGCGCTTGCCAGACCAGCGCTTCACCTGCGCCGGGGCGAGCTGCAAACGGGGCATGTTCTCCTGCACCAGCGCCGCTGACTGCTCCTCGCTCAGTTTGTCTGAGTTCATCACCGAACTCACCACCGCCTGGGCGCGCACCAGCGTCCTGCCATCGTTGGGGATGAAGAACAAGCGGTCGCCAGGGTTGACGCGCCCATGTGGCAGCTTGCGCCCGGCAGCCCCGCGGATCAGCATGGTGGCAGCGCCGTCCAGCAATTTTTGCAGATCCTTTTCTTTTGCATCAACATAAACAACGTGATCCATATTTCGCTCCGGTGAATGGGTAATAAGTTGGATGGCATTAGTTTACCCCAATTTGCCCCACAAAATTTTCAATACTGCTAGAATGGGAACATGAACCCCAACCCTCCCACAACCTTTGAAGCGAATTCCCCTTACCGGCGGCTGGCGCAGGCGCTGGATAGAATGCCGCAGCGTTTTCCTCCGGCAGAAAATGAAGCCGAACTGCGCGTACTGGGCAAGATCTTCACGCCCGATGAAGCTGAGATCGCCGCAGTGCTTGGGCCTGTGCCGCAGACCGCCGCCGAGGTGGCTGCGCTACTGGGGCGTGATCAGCGCGAAATCGCCGGGATGTTGAAAGACATGACGCGGCGCTCGCTGGCATGGATGGCGCCCAACCCGCAGGGCAGGCTGGGTTTTGGGTTGATGCCCTTCATCGTCGGATTTTATGAAGCACAACTGCCGGTGATGGACGAGGAACTGGCTTGTCTGGTGGAGGATTATTTCCAGCACGGCTTTGCCCGAACCCTGGCGATCCAACCACAGGCGCACCGGGTCATTCCGGTACGCGAGAGCGTGCGCTCAGACCTGGCAGTCAAGCCCTACGAGAGCGTCAGCGCGCTGCTGGAAGCCAGCAAGGCGTGGGCGGTGCAGGATTGCATCTGCAGGGTGCAGAAGGCATTGATCGGCGACGGCTGCGAGCATCCGGTGGAAGTGTGCCTGATGTTTGGCGGCAGTGAGCATGCCTTTGACAACCGCCCCGGGGTGCGCGCATTGACGTTGGAAGGTGCGCGCGAAGTGCTCGACATGGCAGCCAAAGCCGGGTTGGTGCACTGCGTCAGCAATCATCAGGATGACGTGTGGTACGTGTGCAACTGCTGCACTTGTTCGTGCGGCATATTGCGGGCGATGAAGGAAATGGGCATGGCGCAGGTTGTGGCGCACAGCGGGTTTGTGAACAGCGTGGACGAACGGCTGTGCGAAGGCTGCGAGGCGTGCGTGGATGTATGCATGTTCGATGCGTTGACCGTGCAGGACGGGCTGGCGCAGGTCACTGAGATACGTTGCGCAGGGTGCGGCGTGTGTGTGGCGGTGTGTCCCACCGGCGCGCTCGCGCTGGTGGAGCGGGAAGATGTACCCGCCGTGCCGGTCAGCATGGGCGACTGGTTCGCCGCGCGCAGCGGGGCCGGGGACGAACCACACGAGGATGGATAGCCGTGAATACAAAAGAAGCACAACGTGAAATGCGTTCCGCCTTTCTGGGCGGGTTTGCGGGTCAATTGATCTCCGGCGTGATCTGGCTGGCGGCGGCTGCACTGGGTACATGGCTGTCACCCCTGGCGGGCATGCTCACGCTCTTTTTTGGCAGCATGGGCATCTTTCCGCTCACACAGGGTCTGATCCGGTTGCTGGGCCGCCCTGGCAAGGTTAGCAAGGAGAACAGGCTGTGGGGGCTGGGTTCGCAGGTGGCTTTCACCGTGCCGATCAATTTTCTGCTGGTGGGGGCTGCCACGCTGTACCGTGAAAACTGGTTTTTCCCGGCGGCGATGATCGTGGTGGGGGCGCACTACCTGCCCTTCATCACCCTGTACGGGATGAAGATGTTTGGGCTGCTGGCAGGTCTTTTGATTTTGCTGGGTGCAGGGCTGGGGCTGTACGGGCCGGATGTGTTCAGCCTGGGCGGCTGGATCACGGCTGTGCTGCTGATCGCGTTTGCGTTTATTGGGCGGGGGCAGGTGCTGCGCGAGGAGCGGGGGTAAGACAGCGAAAGTAACGCCGAAAAGGATATGCATGGCGGATGGTGTACAACCCATCCGCCATTTGTTAACTAAATGGTGGCGCAATCGCCTGTGGCGCAGGGACGCGGGTATGGTTTCACAGGTATAATACCTCCCATGACCCGGCGGCTGCTCGCGACAAAATTCCACATTCCACCCGGGCGACCCGGGCTGGTGGCGCGGGCACGCCTGCTGGAACGACTCCAACAGGGTTTACACGAACAGCATAAACTGACGCTGGTGTCAGCCCCGGCCGGGTACGGCAAGACCACACTGGTGACCGAATGGCTGGGCGGGCTTTCCATCCCCACTGCCTGGCTGTCGCTGGACGAGGCCGATGATGACCCGCTGCGTTTTATGCGCTACTTCATGGGCGCTTTCCAGCAGGTGGATGGAGCCCCCGGTGGGCAGGTGCTGGATGTGTTGGAGATGCCGGGGCAACCGGACTTCACCAGCTTGACCGATATGCTGCTCAACGATCTGGTGGATGCAGACGTGCCCCTGGTGCTGGTGCTCGATGATTATCATGTCATTCGCAATCCCCAAATTCACGCGGTTGTGGAGTATTTTGTTGAACACAAACCCACCCCGACCCACCTGGTTTTGACCACGCGCGCCGACCCGCCCCTGCCGCTGGCGAGGATGCGGGCGCGGCATCAGATGACCGAAATTCGCGCCCGTGACCTGCGCTTTACAACCGAAGAAGCCCGCGCTTTCTTTGGTCTGGCAAACCTGCCGCTGGCTGAAAGCGCGCTGCGCGCGCTGGATCAGCGCACCGAGGGCTGGGCAGCCGGCCTGCAACTGGCGGTACTGGCTTTGCAACATCAGCCAGACCCCGCTGCGTTTATCGAGACCTTTCGCGGCAGCCACCGTTATGTGCTCGATTACCTGGCCGGTGAGGTGATCCACCAGCAGGGGGATGACCTGCGGGCCTTTCTCACCCGGACCTGCGTGCTGGCGCGCTTCAATGCCGATCTGTGCAATGCGCTGACCGGCAGGGATGATTCTCAGGGGGTGATCAACCATCTGGAGCAGTCCAATCTGTTCATTATCCCGTTGGATGATGACCGCCGCTGGTATCGCTATCATCACCTGTTTGCCGATTATTTGCACAGCCTGTTGCCCCGTGAAGATCAGGCGGTGCTGTACCGCAAGGCCGCGGTGTGGCACGAGGAACAGGACCTGGCGGTTGAGGCTGTGCGCTATGCCCTGCTTGCCGCTGACCCCGATTTTGCCGCACAGGTGATCGAAAACGCACTGGGAAAAAACTCCACCTGGTCAGACGGCAATCTGGCGCAACTGGTGGCATGGCTGGAGGCGCTGCCCGGGGCTGTCTTTGAGCACCGTCCGTGCCTGGGGCTGCACGCCGTCAGGGTGTTTTATCTCGAGGGGCGTTTTGACCGCGCCGTTGAGTACCTCGACCGGGTGGAACATACCCTGCTGTCTGCGCCGGATACAGCCGAAAACGATCAACTACGGGCGCTGGCCATACTCAACCGGGGCGCGATTGCAGCCGTGCGCGGCGAGTTCCAGCAGGCCATCACGCTGGTTCCGGCTGCCAGGGTACGCATCTCACTGGATAATCATCTGGCTCATGCCAGGGCATTTTTCAGCCTTGGCCTGGCGTATGAATTGACCGGCCAGACTGGGCTGGCGGTGGAAAATTACCTGCACTCCAGCGCCGAGGCGCGCACAGCCGGGGTTTTGTTTCTGGATGTGCACGGGTTGTGCTCGGCGGCGCAATTACAGATCAGCCAGGGGCGGCTGACCCAGGCCTGGCAGACCTGCCATCAGGCGATCCGGCAGGCTGAGGGGGCGCATCTGCCTCCGCTTGGGCTGGCGTGGAGCATCCTGGGCGCAATTGCGCTGGAACGAAATGACCTGAACACCGCTGAACGCCATCTGCAGGATGGTCTGGCGCTGTCACGGCAGGGCGGGCTGCGCGACGATCAGGTGGTTGGGTTGGCCGCGCTGGGGCGTTTGCGCGGGTATCAGGGCGACATGGCCGGGGTGCAGGGGGTGATCGAGGAGGTGCTTTCGATCCTGCAGGTGCTGGGTGTTCCTCGCTCGCAGCAAATTGCACACGCCCACATGGCCCGCTACCAGCATTTTCTCGGTCATCACGAGGCTGCGTTGAAATGGGCGGAAGAATACCGCAGCGAACGGGCGACCATTCGAGGGGAATTTGAAGAACTGACCCTGGCGCGCATCCTGTTGCGGTCGGGGGAACTGGAACTCGTTGCGGACATTTTGCATCCCATCCTTGAGCAGGCTGAAGCTGCCGGTCGGGGGCAGGCAGTGCTGGAAGCCATGCTGCTGCTGGGGTTGTATTACCATGCTTGTGGTCAGAAAACAACAGCGCAATCCTGCTTGATAAAGTCGCTCGAAAGAGCGGCGCCGGAAGGGTATTTCCGTATCTTTCTCGATGAAGGTCCGGCTTTGCTTGAACTGCTGCCCCCTGTGCGCCATGTGGCTCCCGAACTGGTGGATGCGCTGCATAAATATTCGCCGGGTGAAAACCCGCCAGCAGTCGCGCTCATTGAAAGTCTGCCTGACCCGTTGAGCGAGCAGGAACTGCGCGTGTTAAGGCTCATCGTGGCGGGCAAGTCCAATGCTGAAATCGCCGCTGAACTGGTGATCAGCGTTGGCACGGCCAAATGGCATGTTCACAATGTTTTGCAGAAGCTGGGGGTGGGCAACCGGCCGCAGGCCATTGCCCGCGCCAGGGAGCTGGGTATTTAGGCATTTTTGGAGAACCAATCAAGCCGCGCGAGCGGCTTTTTTATTTAACCCACCTCTGAACCTATCCGGAGATAGGGGACAGCCTGCCGGTTGGCGCGTAAACTTGGGGACGATGAATAAAACGTTCTCAAACATTGTTTTCAAGGAGAAATCAGATGTCTCAAACCCTTACTGATTCAAAAGTGCGTCCGGCGGAATCAAAGATCCTGCTGCCCTTCCTGGCGATTTCATTTGGCCTTACGTGGGGGCTGGCTGCGCTGTTATTCTTTGCCTACGACCAGATCGTGGCTTTGTTTGGCGAAGTGAGCATGGGCAACCCGTTGTTCATCCTGGCGGTATACGCTCCGTTGATCGCCAGCACGATCATGGTGGTGAAAACCTACGGGTTTCACAAGCTGGGTGCATTCTTCAAGAGGGCCACGCTGCTGCGCACCTCGCCGTGGTGGTGGGCGTTCATCATCCTTGGCATTCCGCTGGTGATGTATGGCGGCGCGGCGATCAAAGGCACAGTCGGCGGCCCGTTCCCGTTCACCCCGTGGTACACGGTCTTCCCGGCTTTGCTGCAGATGCTGCTGCTGGGGCCGGTGGAAGAATTTGGCTGGTGCGGCATTGCCCTGCCGATCATGCAGCGCAAATACACCCCGTTTGTGGCTGGCCTGCTGCACGGCGTGATCTGGATGACCTGGCACATCCCCGCCTTTCTGATCGGCGGTACCCCGCAAAGCACATGGGCTTTCCTGCCATTTGCTCTGGGCGGAGTCGCCTGCTCGTTGATCATCACGGCGCTCTTTAATGACTCGAAAGGCAGCATCCTGCTGCCGGCGCTGATCCACTTCCAGTTGAACAACCCCATCTGGCCGGACGCCCAGCCGTGGGACAACCTGTTGATCGGTGTGTGTGCGGTCATCGTGGTGTGGATCAATCGGGAAAAGATGTTCAGGCGCGGCGGCTCGACCGATGTTTTGATGGAAGCGCGCGCTGAAGAGCCGGCCCTCACTGCGCAGACGGCAGCGTCTGAGGGATAAGGGAGGTGGGTATGATCTACAGCGACCGTGGCATGCTGTACCAGATCCGCGTGGAAGGACTTGTGCGCGCGGAATGGTTTGAGGGGCTCGAGGTTGAGAATGAAGGGGATGGCGAGACCCTCGTTCGTGGGATGATGGACCAATCTGCTTTGCACGGCGTGCTTAACCGAATACGCGACCTCGGCCTGGTGCTGTTGCGCGTTGAAAATTGCTCAAAAAAGAGAGGGTTTTCCGATGACCAGGTCTAGAAAATTTGGAGGCTGTATGCTGGTGGTGCTGGTGGTGTTGGGCTTGCTTGGAACAATCGTGTTGTTCTCGCAGTGGACAGCGAACACACCGGCCATCACCGGCGCAGACGGCCAGCCGCTGCCTGGCAGCATCGCCTCGCTTGAAAAAGTGAGACTGGGCGGCACGGATCAGTGGTTGATCATCCGCGGTCAGGATGTCAACAAGCCGGTGCTGCTCTTTCTCTCCGGCGGGCCTGGCGGAAGTGAAGCGGGGCGTGTGCTGCGTTTCAACAGCGAACTGGATAAGCACTTCGTGGTGGTCATCTGGGAGCAGCGCGGTTGCGGCAAGTCTTACCCATCGATCAACCCCCGGTCTGATTTGACCGTGCAGCGCTATGTTGACGACCTGATCGAATTGACCGACCTGCTGCGTGAGCGCTTTGATGAGCAAAAGATCTACCTGGTGGGGCATTCGTGGGGCAGCATCATCGGGGTGCGGGCCGCCCAGCAAAGGCCGGATCTGTATCACGCTTATGTTGGCACGGCGCAGATGGTGGATGTGCGCGAGACCGACGAGATGATCTACGACATGGTCATGCAGCATTCGCTGGAAAACGGCGACGCCGACTTTGTGGAGAAACTCGAAGAACAGGGCCGCCCACCGTATACCGGCAAAAGCCCCATCCAGCCGTACGCCACACTGTTCGGGCGCGAGTATCAGGTGTTTGAGGTTCCCAATATCCAGAATGAAGATTACCGCCAAAACGGCGACGCGATCCTGCTGATGCTCAAACAACCTGAGTACGGCTGGCTCGACCGCCTGTACTATCTGCTGGGGCTGATGAACACCTTTAACGTGGTGTACCCGCAGTTGCAGGAGATGGACCTGCGGGTGGACGCCACCCGGCTAGATCTGCCGGTCTATATCGTGCTGGGCCGCAACGATATGAACAACCCCTACCAGATCCCGCAGGAGTATTTTGACCTGCTGGAAGCTCCGCACAAACAACTGATCTTCTTCGATAATTCGGGGCACGGCATGATCTGGGAGGAAGCCGATCTATTCCACCGTCTGATGGTGGAGACCGTTTTGCCAGAAACCTACCGCTAATGGGAGATCAATATGACGACCACTGCTGAAACTGTATCTGTAACACCAATCAAGACACAAAGGCCGTTTTCGCTCTGGCTGTACCTGCTGATCGTTTTTGCGCTGTCATGGCCCCCGCAGATTGCTTACGCCATTTGGGGCAACGACCCGGTTAGTGGATACCTGCTTAGTTCATTATCGATGGTCATGGTCACAGTGGGCAGTTTTATCGCCGGACGCTGGGTGTTCCGGGACGGTTTTAAGAACATGGGCTGGAGCTGGGGCAAACCCTGGCATTATATGGCTGTGTTTTGCCTGGCGCTGTTTATCTTTGGCGCGCCGGTGCTGATCGAGAACCTGGCCGGACTGAACCACCTGCCTGAAAATTTTTCGGTCATGGCGCTGCTGGGAAGTTTTCTCACCAGTTTCGTGCTCACCCTCATCCCTGGCTTTGGCGAGGAGTTCGGCTGGCGGGCATACCTGTTGCCGCGTCTGGCCGCCCGTCACAGCCTGCGCAAAGCACTGCTCATCCACGCCTTTATCTGGTGGGCGTGGCACATCCCGGCGCTGGTAAAAATTGGGCTGGCGAGTGGAGGTGGGAATGCCAGCGCGTGGCTGTCGGTGGGGGTGACCATGCTGGTCAGCCTGCTGCCGGCGATGATGAACGCAGTGCTGTTTGCCTATGTGTGGAAGGCATCGCGCAGCCTGGCGGTGGCCAGCGTATATCATTCGGCGTATGATGAAGTGCGCGACGCGCTGGAGCGCGGCGTCGGGTTTGGCCCGCTGGTGAGTATCTGGGAGATGGCGGTTACATTGATCTTCGGGACCGTGCTGCTGTGGAAGGCAGACTGGAGCGGGATCAAAACACACGCCGGGTAACCGTTGATTGAGAGAAAAAAGCACCAGTCCCATCTTTGTCAGAGATGGGACTGGTGTGTGTTTTTTATCAGATGAGATCAGGCGTTTTCCGGTTGTTTGCGTGTTTCCCCCAGTCCCAGGTGTTCCCTCAACAGATGCTCGGTGAGACCTGAGAGCGATGCGTCCTGGCGGTTTGCCCACAGTTGCATGCGCGTCCACACGTCCGGTTGGATGAAGACGGTACGCACGCCAAATTGCTCCTCACCAACGCTGCGCCGACGGGGCAGGTTGACGCTGCACGGCTGGCTGAGGAAGGCGTGATAGAGCGCTTCGATCACTGCGCTGGCGTCCTTGCCTTCGCTGGTGGATCGGCGTTTTAGTTCCTGCCACACGGTGTTGGAGATGTTGATGGTGTGCTTGCGGGATGTCATGACTGACCCTTGCCCATCCGGTAAATGGCTTGTCGATCAAGATTAATTATATAGGAGTTTAAAAAATGCAAGTCGAAGGGGGCATGGCTAACTGTGGAAGGCAAGCCTGCGGTAAAATATCCTATCTGGCCGGATTGCTTTCAAGGATGTGCAAAGGGAGGGTCCATATGGAACCTCCCCTGCGGTCCGTGCCTTAATGGAGGTTCAATGGAAAATGATCTGATCTCGCAAAGCGCTGCACTGGAGCCGATCTCGGAAGGGGACGTGCAGTTCCAGGGGCGCGCCATTCACACTGCCACGCTGGCGGACCAGCAGGGTTATGTTTCGCTCAACAGCCTGTGCGATGCCTTTGGGCTGGACGCGAAGGCGCAGCGCAAACGCCTGCGCCGCTCCAGTTATTATGAGGATTTTGTGGCGACGATCTTAATGAAGACCGCTGGCGGACGTCAGGCGGTGTTGTGCATCAATGCCATTGTGGTGCCGTTGTTTGTGGCTTCTGTGCAACTGGAGCGCGTTTCTGATGAAGAACGCCGTGATCTGTTGCGGGCGTTCATGGATGAAAGCGCGGGCATCCTGGCTGAGCACTTTGGCATTTCCGAGCAACAGGAGCTGCGTTTCCTGCGCTCGATGGTGGCACGCATGGCCGCTGAACAGGAGGCTTACGACCAGGACCTAAAAAAAGTGCAGGCGGAGCTGTCCGAGATTCGTCAAAGTCACGAAGAAAAGGTGCAGCAAATTCGTGACGCCTTCGGCGCGCTGCGCGCCCAGGTGAACGAGATGCGCCGCTTTGTAGGCCCCAAGCAGCGCCTTTCTGACGAACAATTGGGCACGCTCCGCCTGACCGTACAGACCCTGGGTGACCTGATGGTGCAGCACGGGGCAAAAAAGCCTTACCCCGGCATTTATGTCAACATCACGCGCATCACCGGCATAGCGAAGTCGGAGAACATCCGGCAGGAGGATTTTGCACGGGTGATGGAGTACCTGCAGCACCAGATCGATGTGTGGCGCAGCCTGCCGCCCGGCGCGGTGATGCCGGACCCTGCCGGACCGTTCGATGATGAGGATATTTAATTGCCCTTGGTAATTGTAGGAGACGGAGTCCGGTGCCGGACCATTCGATGATGAGGATATTTAATTACCCTTGGTATTTGTAGGAGACGGAGTCCGGTGCCGGACCGTTCGATGACGAAGACCTGTAGTGGTTTTTCGGGATGACACAGATCTGAGTCCGGTGCCGGACCATTTGATGATGAGGATATTTGATTACCCTTGGTATTGGTAGGAGACGGAGTCCGGTGCCGGACCGTCATTTGAAAACATAATTTCTGCTATATGTCACGGTTGTAGAACCTTTTTGTCAAACAAATGTCACAACAAAGATAAGTATCTTTATCCATTGACACAGGGCAGAAATGATCTAAAATATGAATAGCCATCAGGCGGGTGTCCCCCTCACCCGTCTGATGGTGTTTTAAGGGCCGGAATCTTTTTTTCTCAAACAGTGAAATAAAAAGTTGGATAATGTTTTTGAAAAGATGGATCTCCCAGGTCTTTTTGTATCTGATTGCTTGAAGAACTGTAAATTTGTTGATGGTTATTCGTGATACATTGAATTATCCACCGTATAATGATTGGGAAGGGTGCTTTTTTACTGTCACAAGACAGGTTCCCCGCCACTCCATGATTTCCATTTGACTTCTACCATTTATTCCAAACAACCACCTCGATTGAATAACACAACGTATAGAAATCGGAGATGACATGCGAAGGTGCAAGATCACAGTTTTGAGAAAAATGTATAATCAGGATTTTTCCGAACAATACACTCAGTCAACTGCCCCTGTATGTGATTCATTTGAGGAAGGTCAGGTCTTCGTTGTGGAAAACATGGTCAGACCCCCGGATGATTTTTGTGCGTGGGCGTGGATCGATTTGCAGCGGTCCATACAGACGCTCTTACGTGGAGGAAATTTTTCAGATACCGGTTGGATGAAAGAAAATAATGTATTGATCGCATGTTGTTCCGATGGAATCAGGCCTGTTATTTTTAAGCTGGAGAGGCTTGAGGATTAATCGCTTTCCTTCGACAATATTTTCAGAGAAAAGAAAGGAGCCGCATCCCTCCCATGTTTAAAGGCGGAGGCCTTCTTGCGGAAAGATCTTATGGATGGAGAACAATTGGATTCGATCATGATGGAATTGATCCAATTTACAAGGGAGCGGGCTTTGGAATATAGAACCTTTACCGGAGCATTTATTGTCAGGGGGTCAGAAATAATTTGGCGTGATATTACTTCGGTGGAGATAGATCGGAATCCATTGGCGCATGCTGAACTCAAGGCGATTCAGGGTGCGTTGTCAGTTTTAGGCGAGAGTTTGGCAACGTGCTCCATCTTCACCACCCAACAACCATGTCCCATGTGTGCTTCAGCAATCATCTGGAGTGAGATTGAAGCGGTATATTATGGTTTGCCAACAATGCATCAATGGAGACATCCTGATGAAATGGAGAATTTCTTAACACATTTTGGTGTCAAGTGCACAGGCCCTTTATTTGCTGATGAATGCAAGGCCATTGATGATTTCTTAATCGCCAATGGGATATAGTGACACGAAGAAGATCTGAATCTTTCCTCACCTGAATCAGAAGCATACAATCTGGCCATAATTCGGGTGGACTTGGTTTGCCCGTACAAACCTGCGGGAATTGTCGCGGCGCAGGGGCAACCATCAACGAATGGGAACGAATAAACGAAAATGATGCAATCCGTTGCGGGGAATAATCAACACGAGTGACACTTGATCAACTACAGGAAAACGTCAGATGTGCAGATGGCGTTCTTCGGGCGGACCTGATCCACGCGCACAAACCTGTGGGAACCGAAACGTTACAAAGACATGAAGACTGTCCCCACCTGCCTCCCCCATAGGGGCGGTGTGGTCGCCAAGCATACGACCAGTCGACCTGTGCGGAGGCGATATCGACCGATTCCCTCCCCTGAATGCGGAGCAACGGCGGAGCATTTGGGGGAGGGCAGGGTGGGGGCCGCGGCGCACGGCGTGCGGAAACCCTGGACCATCACCGCAAAGACACCGATCCACCCTTTGGTGGATGCCCGAATCCCTCCGGCGGTGGATGACGCAAAGCGCATTTCACCGTAAGATGGCATCAAACGGCTGGCAGGCAATCTCCCGGCGCACAAGGCAACTGAAAGCGAACTTTCAACGCCCATCCCACGGGTGGGCGCTGCCTTGCCACGCGCCAATTTCCAACTGCTGCCAGTCCAACGGATGCGAGGTGAATGGTGAAATCGAATTTATTCTTCTGGAAAAAGGAAGACAGCCTCAGGGGGCAGTGGGCTTTGATCACCGGCGGCAGTCAGGGGTTGGGACGCGCGCTGGCTGAGGAATGTGCGCGGCGCGGGATGAACCTGCTGCTGGTCGCTCTGCCGGGCTCGGGGCTGGGCGATACCGCCCGTGAGCTGGCTGAACGTTACGATGTCTGGACTGAGTGTTACGAGACCGACCTGACCCAACCGGGCAGCGTGGAGGGGCTGGTGCACTGGGTGAGAAGCGGCGGCTGGCAGATCACGTGCCTGCTCAACAATGCCGGCTGGGGTTACAACCGCCGCTTTGAGGACTCGACCGTGCCGGAAAATGAGACCTGCATTCTGCTCAACAACCTGGCGCTGGTCAAGCTGACCCACATGCTGCTGACGGAACTCAAACGGGTGAAGCGGGCGCACCTGTTGAATGTCGCCAGTCTGGCGGCGTTCTTTCCCATGCCGTACATGCCGGTTTACGCGCCGTCCAAGGCGTTCATTGTGAACTTCAGTCTGGCGCTGCGCGCCGAGCTGGCCGGAACACCAGTAAAGGTGAGCGTGCTGTGCCCGAACGGGATTGCCACCAACGCCAAGACGCGGGCAATGATCGCCAGTGGGGGCTGGGCGGCGCGGCTGACCTGCCAGCAGCCGGAGGAAGTGGCTGCTTATGCTGTGGAGCACATGCTGCGCGGGCGAGGGGTGATCATCCCTGGCTGGATGAACCGTGTGCTGGCGGGTGTCAGCCGGATTGCGCCGCGCGGGTTGATCACCCGGGTGGTGTCCATGTACTGGGGGCGCACGGCGCGCATGGGGCTGGGGAATTTCTCGGCCGGGTCAGCGCAGGCAACGGCGCATTAAGAAAATGGATTAGACCGTGTCTGGTTGCCAGTGAAAGGTGCGGATGAGGTGTGGCCTGGCGGCACCGCCGCTGTCATCTGCGGCGGCGTCCAGCGAGACCGCCACGGCAGCGGCAAAACCCTCAATGGATGTCAGGCTTTCCACGTACCATTTTTGCGGCTGGCCGCCGAACGGGGCGAATGAAACCACGGCAGGGGTGGGTGTGAAGGGCACGGTGAGCTGATCTGGCTCAATCTGCATGCCCACTCCGGCGGCTTTCAGGATGGCTTCCTTGCGGGTCCACACGCGGAAAAAGACCTCGGCGCGTTTTTTGGAGGGCAGTGAGGGCCAGGCGCGTTTCTCGGCGGGGGACAACATGCGCATAGCCATCTCCTGTAGATCGGCGGGTTGATGGAGCGCTTCAATGTCAACACCCAGCGCTGCCTGCCGGGTGACGCCGATCAGCAGCGCACCGCCTGCGTGGCTCATGCTGAACTCCATCCCGGGCACACCGATCAGGCGCGGCTTCTCCCCTGTCCTGCCGCTGATGATCAATTCAGAGGCAGGACGGTCAGCGTACAGCGACAGCACGTGGCGCAAGACGCCGTGCGCTGCGCGGAACTCATTGCGCTTGATCGGGCTGAGGAAACGGGCGGCGCGCTGCTGCTCGCTTTCGCTCAGCACAGCTTCCAGTGCAGGCAGGTGGGTGGCATCCATGTGCAGTGAAGCCAGCCACAGGTGAAGCTCCCCCGCTGGAGGGCAGGGTTGACATTCCTCAGGCAGGCTGGTGATGGAAACCCAGCCGGGCAGGGGCTGCAGCGCGTTCACTGCGGCTGTCCTGACTGCTTCTCAGTGGCTGAGCGACCAGCGAGCGCACGTTCGCGACCAGCGAGCGCACGTTCGCGACCAGCGAGCGCACGGTCCCGTTCTGCCCGCCAGCACAGGGCTTCGTTGACTCCATTCAGCAGCTCTGCCGCGCCGATCACGGCGGTAAAGGTCAGGAACAGGCGGGTGACATCGGGGTAGAGCAGCAGCAGGTAAACCAGAATGGCAGCCACCCACGTACCGGCGCAGATCGGGCAGGAGATGAGCTGACCGATGGCCTGACGCACGCCCTTACCGCGCGGCTCCACCGATTCACCCGCGCCGGTTTCGTCTGGCACCGTGCGGGTGAAAGGCGCACGGAAAGGCTCAAACACGCGGTCATAGGCGATTAGCCGCCCCAGCCGGAAGGTGGCCAGCGCCAGCAGGGCAATATCGAACCAGCCGGGCAGGAAGAAGCGCAGCCAGCCGGTGCGCACATTGACAAACACAAACAAGCCAAACAGACCGAGAAATACGCCGGTCAGCACAATTTTCGTCCCCCGTTCAACACGGTCGCTCATGCAATCCTCCCTGCGCGATGGCTGTCATTGCTGACGGTGATTATCCTGCATATGTTTATCTGAATGATAGCATAAAGCGTGGGATTATAATCAGAAAATGGACAGGCAAAATGAGCGTGGGTTGGTTGGAATGCGCCAGGCTGAACGGGCGCTTGACGATGACGCTGTGCGGGCAATGCTGGAGTCATTATGCACCGGACGATTTGACGGGCGGCGCGTGCTGGTGCTGATCCCTGACCACACACGCAGCGCCGACCTGCCGCGCCTGTTTGGTCCGCTGATGCGGGCGTTGTCATCCGCCCGGCAGGTGGATGTGATGGTGGCGCTGGGCACGCACCCGCCGCTGGATGAAGGCGGGCTTTACCGGCTGGTGGGGGGTGATGTACCGCGCGGCGTGCGCCTGTTGAACCACGCCTGGGATGACCCCGGGGCGCTGGTGGAGATTGGGCGGCTGGAGGAGGATCGGGTGCGCGGGATTGCCGGGGCAGTCTGGCATACATCCCTGGCAGGCGACGTGCCGGTGCGCATCAACCGCGCCGCGCTTGAGTGCGATCAGATCCTGATCGTTGGCCCGGTGTTCCCGCACGAGGTGGTGGGTTTTTCGGGCGGGAGCAAGTATCTGTTCCCCGGCATTTCAGGACCCGAGATGATCCACAAGACACACTGGCTGGGCGCGCTGTCCGGCGTGGTGGGCACGATAGGCATTCAGGATACACCCGTGCGGCGCATGATCGACGCTGCGGCGGAATTACTTCCCACGCCGGTGACGCTGGCGGCGCTGGTGATGAGCGGGCACGATCTGGTCGGGATGGCGGTCGGCGGGCTGCGCGAGGCCTGGCGGGCAGCGGCGGACATCTCAGAACAGCACAACATCGTCACCCTGCAGCAGCCGGTGAAGCGCGTACTATCGGTTGCGCCGGAGATGTACGACGAGCTGTGGACGGCAGCCAAAGCCATGTACAAGCTGGAACCGGCGATGGAGCCGGGTGGCGAGGTGATCATTTACGCACCGCACCTGGCGGAGATTTCGCGCGTGCACGGCAAAGCCATCCGCCAGGTGGGCTATCACATTCTGCCGTATTTCCTGCAGGACTGGGGGAAGTATCAACATTACCCGCTGGGGGTGCTGGCGCACAGCACGCATCTGCGCGGTTCGGGGCGCATGGAAAACGGAGTGGAGCTTCCCAATGTTCGCGTGACGCTTGCCAGCCGGATCCCGAAAGAGGAGTGCGAACACCTCAACCTGGGGTACATGGACCCGGCCAGCGTGGATCTGGATGAATGGCGCGGGCGCGAGGACGAAGGGGTGCTGCTGGTTCCGCGGGCGGGGGAGGTGTTGTATCGAAGAGGTCAGTAGTCAGAGGTCAGACGGGTGAAGATCCCCCGAAGACAGCAGGTCACATCATCACAGCGAGCATTGAGACAGGTCATGAGCGAACAAATCCATCAGATTGATCAATCCATAACCTCCCATGCGCGGGCAGCCCTGGTGCGCACAAACTCCCTGATCCGGCAATTTGGCGGGCGGTTGGCCGGATCGGAGGCCTGCCGGGGTGCCGCCGAATCCCTGTGCACTGATCTGCAGCGCGTGTGTGGGAGCGCCAGCCTGGAGGCTTTCAGCACCCACCCGGGGGCGTTCACCGGTTTTTACCGCATTGATACCGTGCTTTACCTGATTGGCCTGGCGCTTTTGTTTTTCCGCCAGCCGCTGGCAGCCGCGCTGGTGCTGCTGTTGATGTTTATCGGAGCCAGCCTTGAGTTCGGCTGGTACGTGGAGTTTTACGACCGCCTGTACCCGCGGCGTACATGCCACAATGTGACCGCGGTGTTGGAACCGCAGGGCGAGGTAAAGCAGCAGTTGATCTTTTCGGGTCATCACGATTCGGCGCTTGAGCTGAACTTTCTCAAGCGTAATCAGAAACTGTACGGTCTGAAGATCATCCTCCCTGATTTTATGCGCACCCTGGCGCTGACCTTTGCATGGGTGTGGGTGGGCTGGCGCGCTCTCGCCGGCGTTGATCCTGAATTTGCCGGTGCGGTGCTGGCGCTGCTGGTGGTGGGTGTATATTTCATGTTCACCAAGTTCTTCCTGTTCGGCAAGGAAGCGGTTCCGGGCGCGGGCGACAACCTGATCGCCTCATCCATGCTGGTGGAGCTTGCCGACCTGCTGCGCGATCCCACAAAGCCGGGGTGCTCGCAACTGGCGCACACGCGCCTGATCTTCGCCAGTTTTGACGCCGAGGAGTCCGCTCTGCGCGGTTCACGGGCGTGGGTAAAGGCGCACCGGACGCAACTGGATCAACTGCCCACCCTGGCGCTCAACATCGACAGCATCTACAGGGTGGAGGATTTGCAGTTTCTGGTGTCTGATCTAAACAATCACATCAAGCTGGACCGCGGTCTGGCTGATCAATGCTGCCGCATCGCACAGGCAAATGGCAGGCTGTGCTGCACAGGGGTGATGGTTTTTGGCGGTGGAGGGACTGACGCTGCCGAGCTGATGAAAGCCGGCGTACGCGCCACCACCATGCTTGCCATGTCCACCGGGTTGGTGCGGGATGGATTGGTGTATCACACCATGAACGACACGGTGGAGGCGATTGAACCGGCAGCGGTGGAGGCGTGCCTGGAGGTGGCCTGCGGACTGGCAGCGGTAATTGACCGGGGGTAAAATAAAACAATCCAACGCATCTCAATTTGGGAAAAACATATGCCATCACTGTCTGCCACTGTTAAAACAAAGCCATGGCTGCCGATCCTCTTGCTGTGTGTATTTGCGTTTCTTTTTATCTGGGTCGGTGTACGTGGAGTGGATTTTGGTACTCACTGGGATGAACACAAAATCACCGATTCCATGGAGCGGGCGTTGGAGAGCGGTAACTCGCTGCCAGGCTGGTACAACTATCCCTCGATGACCTACAATTTGGCGTACGCAGCATTGGCACGGCGTGTGTTGACGTATTCCCGGGATAACCCGCCAATGAGCTTGCGGGGATTGCAGGAATGGTGGAATGGAATGCGGCCAGTGCTGCTCGACCGTGTTCAAACCGGCGAGTTCACATTGACTGTACGCAAGGTATTCATCATCATGTCGGCTCTGACCTCGGTTTGGGTATTTTTACTGGTGCGTGGGTTACGTCGTACCTGGTGGGAGGCGACCCTGGCAGGCATATTGCTGCTGGCAAGTTGGGAGTATGGCTATCACAGCCGTTGGATTGCGCCAGATTTATTGCTTGTGCATTTCTCCACAGCTTGGTTTGCTTTCCTGGCACTTGGTGCACAAAAACAACCCAATCGTGGGTGGTTGGTGGCTGCTGTAATTGCTGCCAGTCTGGCATGTGCAAGCAAGTACCCGGGCGGCTTTTTTCTCGTACCTGTGTTGGTGGTTGCATGGATACGTACACAGGGAAATTTTTGGACGAGGTTGAGCTTTGTTACACTGCTGACAGCATTGTTTGCCGGGGTCTTCTACATTACTTCTCCTGGAATATTTCTGGAACTCTCACGGGGAATGGCCGACATCTTCAGTGAGATGAGCCATTATTCCCTCGGTCACGCAGGTCACACGGTGCAATCCGGGTGGCAGCATCTGGGGCTGATCCTTGTTTATCTGCTGGGTGTGGTGTTTTCCCATCAGCCGGTGCTCGCGATCCTTGTCTCGATATTGATGATAATCGGGGGTGTTCTGGTCTGGCGGATGGATAATAACCGATTGGTCGGGCGGGTGATGATTTTGACCATGCTTGCCTACCTGGTTTATTTTTCCACCCAGCGCGTCATGTTTGTTCGTAACGTGATGGCGTTAGTACCCTTGATGGCAGTCCTGGCCGCCCTGGGCGCAGGTTATTTGTTTCGAAAATCGACCACGACCTGGAAGCGTGTTGCTTTGGTGGGTATGTTGACTGTTCTACTGGGATACAATTTCTTCTGGCAATGGCAGGCTGCCAATTCCATACGCAGCGGCGGACCCGAAAAGTGTACTGCCATCTTGGATGTGCTTAATACCAAATCACAGCAGGTGTACTGGCTTTCCCCGGAGGCACGCGAGATTCTGCATGATTGCGGGTTCAGCCTGCCTGCCAATGTAATCGGCAATCCGCAAGCAGCACCAATATGGATTTTTCACTCTGACGAGGTAAGTGTGAAGAGCATCTCTTACTGGACGGCAAACCGCATGGATTATTCACTTGCCACAATTGGGCCAGATGAGATGAATTTCAATTACTATCCCAACTGGAGTGGTCGTGGGCGGGTGGTGGTGATGCGCCAGGCTTACGCCCAGAATTTGCTACCTTATTTGCAGGGCGAGTAAACAAAGATACATCTCTGATTTTTCATTAAGGTACTGACTAAAAGAAGATCTTTGCCAGTTTTAACGCGTGCTGTTTCCACGGGAGGCGGTGGGTTACCCCTGCGTCGCCGGTAAGGCGGTCTTTATTTTGGATGTACCAGCGGTAATTCCGCAGCAGGGCGTCGCTATTGGAGTGGCAGGGGCTGTAATTGAGGATTTGTCTGGCTTTTTCGATGGACACAAATGAATCTTTTGACGCGGTCTCGTAGATCCAGGGGTAGAGCGGGGAGAGTTTGAGAGCTTCGAGGATCTTTAAGGCAAACACAACCGGTCCGGCTGGAAACGGAATGATGCGCTTGCCAAAGCCGGCCTCATCCAGTACAGCCTGATAATCCTGTTTCATGGTGGTATATTCGCCCGCGCCGATGTTAAAGGTGTCATTGACCCTGCTCTCATCCAGGGTCATGCATGCCACGATCGCCTGGCACAGATCTTCCACATCCAGCAATTGATAACGGTTGTTCCCCCACCCGATCATGGGGAAGTTGCGGCCCTCGCTCGCCCATTCGTAGAAAATGGCAAACACGCCCAACCGTTCCGGTCCGACAAATGACTTGGGGCGCAAAATGGGGATGCACATGCCTTGTTGACGGTGGTTCAGGCAGTGCGCTTCGGCTTGAATTTTTGCCTCGCCGTAGGGACCCACCCCGCTGACCGGGTCGCTCTCAAGCAGGGGATGATGGTCGGGAACACCGTACACCGCGGTGGTGGAGATGTGAATGAACCGTTTGACGCCGTATTCCTTTGCCTGTTCCAGGAGAATGCGCGTACCTTCCACCTCTGTGGAGAAGATTTCCTCGGGTGGATAGAGAGGCAGGGCCGCGGCGGTGTGGATCACAATGTCGGCGCCCTTCATTGCCTCATGCACGGTTTGCGGGTTGCGGATATCGCCCTGGACAAATCGGATCTGGGATTTCTCGGGGTAATCAAAATCAACCAGGTCGATGCCAGAAATATCGGTGTAGCCGTGCGCCAGCAGGTAGCGCACCAGGTTGATGCTCAAAAAACCGCTGATTCCAGTGATGTGGATGTGCATGAGGGGATCCTCTCTTTGCTTGAGGGTGCTTAAAGTTTTATCACGCGGGCAATCCTCTCTTACGGGCAGGTGACCGGTGAATAAATGCGGATGAACCTTGCAATGATCGATAGGATTATAATGCAACAAGTTGCATATGAAAAAGTGAACTTCCAGAAGAATTTGCTTTCCCGCCCACCGATTACCCACCGGTGGAAATAATAATGAAAAGAGCTTGGATGGCCATGACCAATTTCTCACCTGATCCCCATACTCCATCACCACTGGACCAACGCCAGCAGTTGCAGGAACTGGCCCGTGGTTATCGCAAGGCGCAGATCCTGTTCACCTGTGTGGAGCTGGGCGTGTTTGCGGCTCTGGCAAAGGGCGGGGCGGATGCGCAGTCAGTGGCTGCTGAGACCGGAACCAGTCTGCGCGGTATGGATTTGTTGCTGAATGCTGCCGCTGCGTTGGGACTGCTGGAGAAACACGGCGGGGTTTTTACCAATACCGCAGCGGCTGACGCCTGGTTGATCGAGGAACGGGAAGGCAGCCTGGCGCAAACCCTGCGGCTGGAGAAGGCGTTTTACACGCGCTGGGGACATCTGGCTGAGGCAGTGCGCAGTGGGAGACGCCCCGAGGAAAACCGTCAGGATGAACGGGGCAAGGACTGGGTGAAAAACTTCATCCACGGGTTGTATCAGGGCGCGCTGCCGTTCGCTCCGCTGGTGGCTGAAGCACTGGGGCTGCCAGAAGATGCGCCGTTAAAGGTGATTGACGTGGGCGGGGGGCATGGCGCCTACAGCCTGGCGCTGGCTGAACGCCACCCATTGTTGACAGCCACCATATTTGAGTTGCCGCAGGTGGTTCCGGTGGCGCGTGAGATCGTGGCGATGCGGGGACTGCAGGAACGCGTATCCGTACAGGAAGGTGATTTTCAAACCGACCCGCTGGGCAGTGGTTACGACCTGGCGCTGGTGTTTGGTGTGCTGAACGGCGAAGCGCCGGATGGGCGGCTGGCGTTATTTCACAAGGTACATGCGGCATTGAAACCCGGTGGGCGCATCGTCATCCGTGATGCCGTGCTGCAACCCGACCGGGCAGGTCCGCCGGATGCCGCGTTGTTCGCTTTGCAAATGCTGCTCGCCACTGATTCCGGCGGGCTGGATACGCAGGATGACTGGGAAGGCTGGCTGCACCAGGCGGGGTTCTCTGTGCCGGTGGTGATACCGGTTCCAGGGATGCCCGGTACATTCCTCACTGTGGCTGGCAGGGATTAGTTTTTGTTTCTCCCGGTGAAGACCGTTATGGGGGCAAATGTTCAAGGCTGAGAACCGTTAAGACATACGGGGCATAATATGAGGTATGTCCCGCATGGTTAATGGATATAATCATATTTGTCTCCAGAAAGCGCAATATCAATATTCCAGAAGGGGTGCAAAGTGAGCCTGTTATCGGATAGTGTTCATACCGGGTTGTTTGTTGAAAATGTGGAAGTGATGGTGAAGTTCTACCGCGACGTTCTGGGCTTTGAAACCGATTGGGATGGCGGCCCGTTTGCCCAGTTCAAGGTAAATGACGGAGGCCTGTTCATGTTCGACCGCAAACAATTTGCCAGGGATATGAAACAGCCGTATGTTGCACCCAATGGTTGCAACCTGACCATGCAACTGGGGATTGGCGTTCCCACCAAAGCGGATGTTGACCGCGAGTACGCCCGCTTGATGGCCCTTGGCGTTCAATCCTTTCAGGAACCCAAAGAGCAACCCTGGGGTCAAAGAAACTTCTGGATTACAGACCCCGAAGGGAATTTTATCGAAGTGGGTTCGTTTCAAGACCAGCCTTGAGACAATGGGTCCAACGCCCACGGCAACGCCGGTGGGCGAATAAAAGTAAAACTCATAACGATTTCATGATGAAAAGGACAACATAAATGAAGAAGCCGCTCAGTAATCTGTTGGTTGTATTGCTGACCCTGGCGCTGGCTGCCTGCAGCGCCCCCGCAGTATCGATGACGCCGGATGCTCCTGAAACGACCGTGCCGGTTGCGACGGATGCACCGTCCGCCACGGCCTTGCCCGCTGTGGTGACCTTTGCTGATCCTGTGCTGGAGGAGATGGTGCGCGGGGCGATGGGCAGGCCAGACGGAGACATAGCCGTTGCAGAGGCTGAAGCGGTGACCCGTCTGAACCTGGGCATTGAGTCTGAACGAATGATTTCCAGCGGAGCAGCGATCAAAGACATTGCCGGGCTGGAGAACTTCACCAACCTGGAATATCTCGATCTGTCTTTTCATGAGATTACCGATATTGCCCCGCTGGCAGCGCTGACCCGACTCACCTGGCTGTCACTGAGTGGGAACCCGGTCGCGGATATTGCGCCCCTGGCCGGGCTGACCAATCGGAAAGGGTTGACGCTGTCCGGTTGCGCCGCGCAGGACTACACCCCGCTTGCCAATCTGATCAACCTGGAGTACCTCAAGCTGGACGATTCGACCATTGCTGACGTGTCTCCGCTGGCTTCATTGACAAAGCTCCGCCATCTGTACCTGGGCGGCTCGCCGGTAAACAATTACCTGCCCCTGGCGACCCTCTACCCGAACCTTGAAAACAAGGATTTCATGGTTGCGTCCACGCTTCAAGAGCTTGGTTTTGTTATGAACGAAGAAACCCGACAGGCAGTCTATGAAAGCGATACAGCGTACATCGTGATCAACCATTCAAAGTGGGGCGTTCCTCCGTGGGAATGGGAACGGAATATCATCCGCATGTCCGCCTATTTGCAGGATGAATATAAGACCAGTGTTGGTTTTTACGGTGATATTGGCGCTTATGTGATTTTGATGGACAGGGATGGCGAGACGGTGATGAATTACATCTACGATTCCACCACCGGCGAGTTCGGTTTCGGCAAAGGCGATCGGGAAAGTACCGAGCAGTTGGTCCGGACGGTATTTGAGGTGGTGGAAGGTGAAGACGTGCTGCTCGCGCCCATCCGCTTATTAAATGACACGCTTCAGAATGAATTTCATATGCCCGCCGAGGTGTTGTTTGCCATGCCGTATGAGCCGCTCACCCTCAAGAGCCTGGGCTTTTTCCCGGATGAAGCCAGTGCGGTTTATCGTTATGAATGGCGTGATGGATGGGATGGCAACATCGATGTCCACCGCCCCGAACTGGGGGAAAAGGATTACGATGTATTGTTCTTCACACCGCTGAGTGACGAATATCGCATCGTGATGACCTACCGCGCGGACGAAAGAAAGATCGTTGTCGGGGCGGATGATAATGACATGGGCGGCGCGACGTTTGATTATTATGTTGATACGGGTGAACACGTCGACGGTTGGTGCAGCAACAAGGACATCACCGTGGAGGAATATTTTGTCAATGCCTTCAACGACCCCGGGATCGAGGATGTTTACAGTCACTCCGTTGATTTGATGGTGAATTATCTCCGGGATACATTTGGGCTGACGATTGAAGAGTTGATCGCATTACCTGCAGGTGATTTTAAGTAAGGATTGCGATTACGACGAAAGCCGCGTGGGGTGGGCTGATGCTTTCTCAGCCCACC
>DAOUGC010000125.1:0-4491 GCA_034429695.1 Levilinea sp. | reverse complement strand
TGATCGGCATCCTGCTGGGGCGCGCCGGCTACACCTGGGTGGATCCACTGGCAGCCGCGCTGGTGGCGCTGGTGATCCTGCGCACCGGCGTTGAGATCCTGCGCCAGTCAGCCGAGGACCTGATGGATACCGTGCCCGGCAAGGTGCTGGAAGATCAGGTGCGGGGCATTACTGCCAGCGTGCCGGGGGTGGTCAACATTGAGGACATCAGGGTGCACCGCTTTGGTCCTTATCTGATGATGAACCTGACGTTGGGGATGGAAGGTTCGCTCACTGTGGCAGAGGGCGACCGGATCGCCACCACGGTTGAAGACCGGCTGCGCGAAGCCATCCCATTCCTGCGTTTCGTGCACATTCACTATCACCCACCCAAATCCTGATCTTCACCCGGCAGACAGGGAAATCAAAACCAGGGGCAATGAGTAACCAATAACCCCGGACGGCAAGCGCGCCTCAGGCAAAACCACCTACTTCATCGGGAGGACACAATTGAAGACACTGACGCTGGATCAGGCAGTTGAACAGGCCGGCATGGGGCGTTTTCAACGCCGCTTGATGGTCATTTGCGGGCTGGGCTGGGCGGCTGACGCCATGGAGGTGCTGCTGATCGCGTTTGTGCTGCCTGCGGTTGGCGAGGAGTGGGGTCTGAGCAACGCACAGAAGGGCTTGCTGGGCACGGCGATCTTCCTGGGGATGCTGGCGGGGGCATGGTTTTGGGGCCGCCTGAGCGATCTGAAAGGGCGCAAGATCGGTTTTGTCGGCACGGTGGCGGTGGATTCGGTGTTCGGTTTGCTCTCGGCGCTCTCGCCGTCCTTCCCCTTCCTGCTGGGCTTGCGCGCGCTGACCGGTTTTGGGGTGGGCGGAACGCTGCCCGTGGATTATTCCATCTTCGCTGAATACCTGCCCACGCGCAACCGTGGGCGCTATCTGGTTCTGCTGGAAGCCTTCTGGGCGCTCGGCTCGCTGGCTGCGGCGGGTCTGGCCTGGCTGGTGGTTCCCAACCTGGGCTGGCGCTGGCTGCTGGCAATCTCGGCTGTGCCAGGGTTGATCATCTTCTGGATCCGGCGGCACGTGCCGGAATCGCCGCGCTACCTGCTGGTCAACGGTCAGGCCGAAGAAGCCAAAGCCGTGCTGCGCCACGTGGCACAGGTCAATGGCTCCAGCCTGCCGGACGATTTTGACCTGGTCCCGGTGGAGCGCGCCGGCAAGGCGCCGGTTTCTGAACTGTGGAAACCCGGCGCGCGGCGCACCACGCTGTTATTGTGGGCGGTATGGTTCTTCATTTCACTGGGATATTACGGGGTGTTCACCTGGCTGCCCAACTTCTTTAAATCCAGCGGCATGGCGCTGCTGCCGGTGTATCAAAACACCTTCATCCTCGCCCTGGCGCAGATCCCGGGCTATCTGAGCGCCGCCTTTCTGGTGGAACGCTGGGGCCGGCGCACAACCTTGAGCATTTACCTGCTTGCCAGTGGGGTGTTCACTTTTCTGTTCACCGCGGCTAACTCATTAAGCTGGCTGGTTGGCATGGGCATCTGGATGTCATTTTTTGCGTTGGGTGCATGGGGCGCACTGTATGCCTACACCCCCGAGGCCTATCCAACCCGGCTGCGCAGTACCGGCATGGGCGCTGCCAGCGGCATGACACGCATCGCCGGGGCAATTGCCCCATCCCTTGGCGCGGCGCTGATGGGCTCCAGCCTGCTCGGCTCATTGACTGTGTTTGCCGTGGCGTACGCCCTGGCCGGTCTGGCGGCTTTCTTCCTGCCTGAAACGCGCGACAGACCGCTGGAGGATGAGTGAGAAGAACAGAGGTCAGTTTTCAGAGGACAGATGTCAGAGCATAGAGGTCAGCCCGGTGTTATGTGTCATGTTCATTTTGTGACTCTTTTTGTGTCACGTTTTTCAGGACTTGACAACCACTGACATACGACAACTGACTTCTGATCTCTGATCCTACTCCCCGATGCCCCTCTTTTTCGCCTCTTCAATAATTGACTGGGTGGCGGTTGCGCCAACGCGGGTGACACCCAGGGCGCGCACGCGCAGCAGGTCATCGAGGGTGCGTACACCGCCGCTGGCTTTGATCTGCACCTCTGGCGTGCAGTGCTGGCGCATCAACGCCAGGTGATGGTCGGTTGCGCCGCGGTAGTTGTAATCACCGTTGGGTTGTTTGACAAACCCGTATCCGGTGGAGGTTTTGACAAACGCCACACCCACTGCTGAGCAAATCCCGCACAACTGGATGATGTCCTCATCGGACAGATAATCGGTCTCGAAGATCACTTTGAGGATCGCCCCACCCGCCGCGGAGGCAGCCTGCAGCGCGGCAATTTCATCGGCTACGTATTCCCATTCGCCGCTGAGCGCCTTGCCGACATTGATCACCATGTCGATCTCGTCCGCGCCGTCGGCCAGCGCCTGGCAGGTCTCAGCCACTTTGATCGCCAGGGTGCTGTTGCCATGCGGGAAGCCCACCACGGCGCACACCCCCACCCCGCTGCCTCCCAACACGGAAAAGGCAGTGGCAACCGCATAAGGTTTGACGCAGGCAGTGGCCACGCGGTAGTCCCTGGCAATGCGCAAACCCTCGGCGATGGCTGCGTCGTTCATGGTGGGATGCAGCAGGGAGTGGTCGATCATCCTGGCGATCTGTTGGAGGGTGGGTTGGGTCATGGGGGATACCTCTTTGGTTAATCTCAGCGGTGATGCAGGTTTTGTTTATTATACCCCGTGAGGAAAACCCGGAGGAAGTTGTCGGACGGCAGGCGGACCCCGGCATCCTCCCATGGTGATTTTTTGTCGCGGGGCGCGGCGGGAGAATCGACGATGACCGATCATGGATTCCATAGCCGCGCCCGCGGATTCAAATGCCGGGTCGGGCTAAGCATGCATGTGCAGATTGGCGCGGTTCCTCCCGCCCGACCCCTACAGCATGTCCAACTGTAGAGTGGGTTCGATTTTGAACCCACCATCTTTTTTAAGATCATGGATCAATCGGCAGGGCGGAAAGCACGGCGTGCGCCCAATCTGTGATCCATCACTCTCAAATCCGTGTAATCCGTTATAAGAACACCCCCTCCGGCGTAAGCGCAGCGGCGCCACCTCCTCCCATCGAGAAGGACGTCGATGGGGGAGGAGAAGATGCCGTCCGCCCCAACGATTCTCTGCTGTCGGGGCGCACCGCGTGCGCCCTCAAACCGTGACCCGGCGATTCAACGCAAAGACGCATAGCAGGCACATGTATACCGTTGAATGATCGAATATTCGTGTGCTTCGTCGCTTCGTGTCATTCGTGTTTAATCCCTCAAGCTCCGCGAAACATAAGTACACCCCCTCCGGCTCCGAACGCCGTATTATTCCAATTGCATGACTGGCGACCTTTGCGGCGTTCGGCTCCACCTCCCCCATCGAGAAGGACGTCGATGGGGGAGGAGAAGATGCCTTTCGCCCCTGCGATTCTCTGCTGTCGGGGCGCACCGCGTGCGCCCATACCGGGATTCAAGACATGAGGATCGCCCGACACCGCGTTGCCCAATCCGTTGTCAGAACTCCCCCTCCGGCGTAAGCGCAACGGCGCCACCTCCCCCATCCAAAACACAGATGGGCGAGGAGAAGATGCCGTCCGCCCCAACGATTCTCTTCTGTCGGGGCGCACCGCGTGCGCCCGTTTTCCCTCCCCTGAATGTGACGCGTTGCATCACGCAGCCTTTGGGGGAGGTAAAGATAACAAACGATGGGTCGGGAAAGCACCGACCCACCATACGTGTTTACCTGCCTTCTGTCTTTCTACCAGCTTTTCTTCCAGGTGTATGCCTTGTAATACTCGCTGAACCCAATTGAATCGTACAGCGCATTGGCGGCGTCCATGTCGCCGGTGGAAACCTCGATATGGGTGGCGCCCAGTTCTCTGGCACGGATGATGCCTTCCAGCATCAGCGCTTTTGCCAGCCCCTTCTTGCGGTGAGCGGGGTGCGTGCACACTGGCTCAAACAGCGCAAAGCGATTGGCCTGATCATAATTGACCGCCGCGTGGGCGGCAAATGAGCCGTCCGGTGCGACAGCCACCAGGTTGAGATAGCGCAGGAAACCCGGCGAGCGGGTGGCGAAGCACTCATAATCCTCGGGCATGTGGAAGGTGCGGTTGAACGCCGCGTTGAGCAGGTCGGCCATGCACTTGCAATCCGCCAGAAACTCAGCCCGATCCTCCGGCGAGTGGGTGGTGCGCATGATGTAACCATCGGCAAGGTTGGGTTGCACCAGCGGTTGCCCGGTCAGGCGCATCCAGCGTGTGATCCAGCCGCTGGACAGTTTTTCGAAACCCCGTTTTGCCAGCAGCACATGGCGCGGGTGATCATACTCATAAACAGTGATGTACAGGTTGCGTTCACCGGCTGGCTTTTGCGCCGCGATGTACTCCTCACCCCAGGCAACCATCTCTTCTTCAATGCGGGAGCGGTAATCCGGGTGGATCTGCATGCACAGCTCATC
>DAOUGC010000124.1:0-10002 GCA_034429695.1 Levilinea sp. | reverse complement strand
GCTGCTGTGGGTCAATCAGGTCATGCCGCTGGCATACATTTCCCCACAGGCAATATCCGTGCTGCAGATCCCCGGCGCAGCCCGTCCGAGGATGTAGACCCAGCCCTCCCGCTGCCCACGCAGCTGCGTTTGGGGCGCAGGGGGCGCTCTGAACGCGCAGAACCTGCAAATTGCCACAATAACGGAAGGTGAGTGTAGGATACGTAATGTCAACAGGGAGAATGTGCCAGGGAAAAGGGAGCAAAGCAGTGAGTGTAGAATGGGTCGCCAGCAAGCTGGCGCAATGCTTTCTCAGCCCACCGAACGTGTGCGGTAAATAACGGTGGGCTGGAAGAACGCCGCGCCAGCTTCGCTGGCGAATCGCCCCACCTTTTTCAACTTGGGTTAATTAGTTGGAACAGATGCCCTGAACGCTCATAAGCTGCAAATTGCCACAATAACGGCAGGTCCGGCCGCCCGGGGGTTCTAATAAAACTCTTATGGAAAATGGTCTATACATCCCCCTAATGGGTGACTGATTCAGGGGCAATATCTGGTAGAATTCAGATAATCAATTGGAATATTTGCACAGGGTCGAAGCACGTGGCTTCCCCATCTGGCATGATTGGATCCCTGTCGGGCACATTGAAAGATGGGCCTGACAGGTTGTTTAGGTATCAGGAGGTAATTTTACCGTGGCTGGAATGGAACGTTTCACACAGAGAGCACGCCGCGTTCTCAGCCTGGCTCATCAAGAGGCCGAGCGGCTGCGTCAAAGTTCAATCAGCACAGAGCATCTGCTTTTGGGCTTGATCCTCGAAGAAGGCGGTGTTGCCGGACGAGTATTACGCGATCTCGGGTTGGAGCCGGAGCGCATGCAGGAAATGGTCGAACGCCTTAGCGGGTTTGGACAGTCCCGCGGCGGTAAGATTGACCTCTCCCCCGGTGTGCAGCAGGTGCTGGAATTTGCCATCGATGAGGCTCGCCGCATCGGGCATCACTATATTGGAACCGAACATCTATTGCTTGGCCTGGTGCGCTCCACCGAAGGCAAAGCCATGGACGTACTGCGCAAGCTGGGCGTCACCCCCGAACAAATTCGCCGCCAGACCCGCCGGGTGCTGCAGGAAAGTTCATCTGCCACCAGCACGGCTGGTCCACGAGCGCAGCAACAACGAACAGAAAAAGAAAAGGACAGCTCCAAGACCCCGCTGGTCGATCAACTGGCCGTGGATTTGACCTCGCGCGCTGAGGAAGGCCGCCTGGACCCGGTAATCGGGCGTCAGATGGAGATCGAACGCGTGATCCAGATCCTGGCGCGCCGCAACAAGAACAACCCCGCGCTGATCGGCGAACCCGGCGTTGGCAAGACCGCCATCGTTGAAGGGCTTGCCCAGCGCATTGTGGAAGGCGATGTACCTGCCCTGCTGCTTGACAAGCGCGTCCTGCAACTGGACGTTGGCTCGCTGGTGGCTGGCACCATGTACCGTGGTCAGTTTGAAGAGCGCCTGAAGCGCGTGATCGACGAACTGAAAGCCAGCGGCGCCATCCTGTTCATTGATGAGGTGCACATGCTGGTGGGCGCTGGCGCTGCCGGTTCATCGGTGGACGCCGCCAACATCCTCAAGCCCGCCCTTTCCCGTGGTGAGCTGCAGGTGATCGGCGCCACCACGTTGGACGAGTACCGCAAGCACATCGAAAGCGACGCCGCGCTGGAACGCCGCTTCCAACCGATCATCGTCAATGAGCCGTCGGTGGAGGAGACCATCCAGATTCTGCACGGCATCCGCTCGGCATACGAAGAGCACCACCGTTTGCGCATCTCGGATGAAGCCCTCGAGGCTGCCGCGCGCCTGTCATCGCGCTACGTAACCGAGCGTTTCCTGCCTGACAAAGCCATTGACTTGATCGACGAAGCCTCGTCGCGAGTACGCATGTACAAGAGCCAGACCGCGCGCAGCACCAAGGAGATCATCACCGAGTTGCGCACCGTGCGGCAGAACCACGCCCTGGCAGTGGAAGACGGCCGGTATGACGAAGCCCAGGAGCTGTCAGAGCGTGAGACCGAGTTGAACAATCAGCTCGAATCCCTGCGCAGCGGCTGGGATCGCGAAAACAGCCCCGTGGTTTACCCGGACGACATTGCCGAGGTGGTTTCCATGTGGACCGGCGTGCCGGTGATGCAGATGGCCCAGGAAGAATCGGTGCGCCTGCTGAACATGGAAGAGGAAATGCGCAAGCACATCATCGGCCAGGGCGAAGCAATCGACACGATCTCCAAAGCTGTGCGCCGCGCGCGCAGTGGTCTCAAGGATCCGCGCCGCCCGATTGGTTCGTTCATCTTCCTTGGACCCACCGGCGTTGGCAAAACCGAGCTTACCAAGGCTCTGGCACGCTTCCTGTTTGGCAGCGAAGACGCCCTGATCCAGCTCGACATGTCCGAGTTCATGGAACGCCACAACGTCAGCCGCCTGGTTGGCGCGCCTCCGGGATACGTCGGCTACGAAGAAGCCGGCCAGCTCACCGAGGCCATCCGCCGCCGCCCGTACTCGATCGTCGTCTTTGACGAAATCGAGAAGGCCCATCCTGAGGCGCAGAACATGCTGCTGCAGATCATGGAAGAGGGCCACCTCTCAGACGCCCGCGGGCACAAGGTGGACTTCCGCAACACGATCATTGTCATGACCAGCAATATTGGTGCAGACGTGATCAAACGCCAGACCTCGTTTGGCTTCCAGTTGCAACGTGACGCTGCCGAAGAGGAAATGCACGCCTACGAAGAAATGCGCAAGAAACTGCTTGACTCGCTCAAACGCGTCTTCCGGCCTGAGTTCATCAACCGTCTGGATGCCGTGATCGTGTTCCACGCCCTCAACCAGGAAAACATCCGCCAGATCGTCAACCTGGAACTGGACAAGGTGGCTGGACGCCTGGAGGAATACAACATCCGCCTGCACGCCACCGATGCCGCACTGAACTTCCTGGCAAACGAAGGCTTTGATCCCGAGATGGGCGCGCGCCCGCTGCGCCGCGTAATCCAGCAGCGTGTGGAAGACCGCCTGTCAGATGCACTGCTCGCCAAGGAATTCTCTGATGGCGACACGATCCTGATCGACATCAACGAAGATAATGAGATTACACTTACCCGCGATCAGAAGAATCTTGAGATGGCAGAAGTTGGCGGGCAATAGTCAGAGGTCAGTTGACATCAGAGGTCAGTTGACAGTCAAGAGTAGATAACAAAACGGGTCGTCAGTAATTGAACTGACGACCCGTTCTTTCTTTTCAAATCAGGAACTACCAACCGACAACTGACAACAACCTTCAGACCTCTGCCTACTGACCTCTCTTTATTTCCAACAACTCCCGCTTCGCCCCCGGCGAGATCACCCCTGCCAGTTCCTCGATCTCCTCCAGGTGTGCCTGCACCTGCGCTGCACTCACTCCGGCTGGCGCATACACCACAAACAATGCCTTGCGCGTTGAAGGCTGAATGGCGGTGTAGGCGTCAGGCCCGTAGACAATGCTGGAGATCACCGCCTCCTGGTCGCGGATGAACATGTCTCCGGCTTTGAGTTCCTGCTCGGTTCCGCGCATCAATATGCAGCGTTCCCCACCGCGGGTCACATCCAGTGTGAGCGGCAGCTTCAAACGGTCAATATCATGCCCGGCAGTCAACAGCATGTTCTTCACCTCAGCCATGAACATGGCTTCCACCAGCGCCGCCACACGCGGAAACCCCTTGCCTTTCACAGCCACTGATTCAAGCTGTAAAAACACATGATAGGTCTTCTTGAAACGCGAGTAGTAGGCATTGTAAGCTTGCAGAACCGGCAACTGCCCCAGTTCTTCACGGCTCAGGCTGCCGTACCGGCTGATCAGATCTTCCAACAGCGCCTCTTTACGGGTCTCCAACCCGGCATGGCTGGGCGGGTTGAGCACCCCACTCAATGCCATGAAGCCCACACACGCGCCCGGAAAGGTCTCCCGCCATTCATCGGTGACAACAATCATCTCTTCATTCATGCGCTTTCCTCGCTCCCGCCGCCGGGCCGGCGCTCAATACCCGGGTCAAAAATGCAAGATCAATCATTGCGGCAAAGAAAATCACTATCAGCGTGGACCGTGACGAATCAAACAGGCTGACCTCCCTGCGTCCAAGCACAAGAAAAGTGAAATTGACCAGGAAAATCAGGAGTGCATACCCGGCAAAGATGATGGAAAGCCGTCCACCCCTGCACCGGTCATATTCAAACCAGATGATGCTGGCGCCACCCGCCAGCATCAAAACGCCGTTGAGGATCAGGAAAATCATGACTCCGGTGGATACTCCAAACAACATGGAGGGCTGATGACGGACGACGTTGCCTTCCAGCACGATCAACTGCAGCAGTATCAAAAAATTGCATACCCGCACAAAATTTTGTGCGATGATGTTTCCATTCTGTTTCAAACCTGAACCTCCACAAGACTGCCAGGGTTTATTATAGCAATTTCCATCCTTACAGGGTCGGAGGAAAACTGACAGGATATTTCCATGAAGCTATTGGTTATAATGAAATTGTTCTCCCCACTGTTGCGCGCAACTTCATGGTTCATTGCCGTTGTGCAATGTGATGACAGGTTTTCATATTGACTACCGGGATATCTGCTGTTCCTGTACTCTGGAAGAGGTGAGTAGATGAAAATGCCTTTCCCCATCAAGTTCCAGCATTTGATTATTCTGATTGTTTTGCTATCATTGATCCTGGCTTGCAGTATGCCGGGTACGGCCGCCAACCCAACGCCTGCCGCCGATCAACCCGCCGCGGGAGACCAGCCCGCCTCCAGCCAGCAAACCCCGCAGGTTGAGCCGCCCACCGCCACCCCGCAGGACACCGCCCTGCCACCCACTGAAACCGTCGAACCTGCCGCCATCACCCCAAGCCCCACAGCCACCCAGATTACTCACAGTATCACCCCGGGCAATCCTGGCTGGGTCACGCGCTGGTTCACCGACAGCGACTCAAGCCGCACCGCGGGTGAACGCCGCGCAGCCGGTGGGGATTTCTTCGACAAGAACATCTATGAGCGGCCTTTCTCGCAGACCAGCATGGATTACCGTCCGGACCTGGATCTGACCAAGGCAGAAATATCATCTGACACCAATTTTGTTTATGTCACCCTGTATTTGGCCGGTTTGAACCCGCAGAGCAACAACCTCACCGGCTTGTACGGCGTTGAGGTGGATACCGACCTGGACGGGCGCGGTGATTATCTGGTGCTGGTGAACAGCCCTGCCTCAACAACATGGGCGGTGGAAAACGTGACTGCCTACAAGGACAGCGACAATAATGTGGGCGGCTCGCGCCCGATGCGCTCTGATGCCCCCGCCGTTTATGATGGCTACGATCAAGTGGTTTTCTCGCTGGAGACCATGCCCGATCCTGACGCAGCCTGGGGCAGGGTTTCCCCCAAGGGCAGCGCCATCGTAGAAATTGCCTTCAAGCGGACTGTGGTGGGCGGCTCAAACGCCTTCCTGTGGTCGGTGTGGGCTGATGACGGCGTAAAGGACCCCAAAAAGCTGGACTACAACGACCATTTCACCTCATCTGAAGCCGGTTCGCCGTACACCGGAGCAGGTTATCCCCTGGCTGCGTTGTTCCAGGTGGACAGCACCTGCCGCGAGGTGTTCAATGCCGTAATCACCGGCAATGAACCCGGCCTGTGCTCCACACCCACCCCCACCCCGGTTCCAACCGCCACGCTGCCACAGGCCACCCTGCTCGGCGCCATCAACGGACTGGTGTTCGCCGACAATAACGGCAACGGACGGCAGGATGCCGGCGATGCGGGTTTCCTGGGCGGCAATGTCAGCCTGGCATCCGGCACATGCGCTTCACCCACCAGCGGATGGACCAACCTGCCGGTCAGCTCATCCGGCAGTTTCGGCGCCAGCGGTCTGGCTGCAGGTAATTATTGCGTCACCATCAGCACGGCTTACACCGTCACCACCGCTCGCGACGTGAACGTCAACCTGACTTCAGGTGGCACGGTGACGGTACTGTTTGGCTTGCAGGGTCCCGGATAAACCCATCACCGGAACTGGATCTGACAGGTTTCCCTGCCCCGTGCGTAATCTTGACTGCACGGGGCAGGCTTTTTGAGGCTCCCGTGTGAACGCAAGCTCGCGCCCTCTTTGCCGTACAGTCCACAACCGATTTGCGATACAATACACCACATGGCAAAAACAATCACCCGATATATCTGCCAGCAATGTGGACGCACTTCAGCCCGACAGATGGGCCGCTGCCCAGGTTGCGGCAACTACGGAACCATGGTGGAAGAGATTGTCCCGGCCCCGGCTGCCGCACCCAAAACCGCCGGAAAAGCCCACCACGGTTTGACTGGTCGCTCCAGCCCGCTGCGCCTGACCGAGATCGAGGGCGACGTGGAAGAACGCCTCACCCTGCCGATCAGCGAGTTCGCCAGGGTGCTGGGCGGCGGCGTTGTACCTGGCTCCATTGTGCTGGTTGGCGGCGACCCCGGCATCGGCAAATCCACCCTCATGCTGCAGGTGGCGGTGGAGATGGCGGCGCACGGCACGGTGTTGTATGTATCGGGTGAGGAGTCAGAACGCCAGATTAAAATGCGCGCCGCACGACTGCTCAACACCAGCGGAGGCGAGCCAGCTTATCCAGAATCCATGTTCCTGGTCACCGAAACCAACCTCAATACCATCCTGGAACATGCCAATGACGTGCGCCCCGCCCTGCTGGTGGTGGACTCGATCCAGACCGTTTACATGCCAGAGTTGGAGTCCAGCGCCGGTTCGGTCACGCAGGTGCGCGAATGCTCGTCACGCCTGCGGGAATATGCCAAAACCAGCGGCACAGCCGTGTTCGTGATTGGCCATGTCACCAAGGAGGGCGTAATCGCCGGTCCGCGCGTGCTGGAACACATTGTGGATACGGTGTTGTATCTGGAGGGCGACCGGTTTCAGTTCTTCCGTTTGCTGCGCTCGGTCAAAAATCGCTTTGGCGCAACATCCGAGGTGGGCGTGTTTGAGATGCGCGAACGCGGCATGGTGGAAGTACCCAACCCATCCGAGGCCTTCCTCGCGGAGCGCATGGTCAATGCACCCGGTTCTGCCATCGCTGTGACCATGGAAGGCACGCGTCCGCTGCTGGTGGAGTTGCAGGGGCTGACCAGCCATACCAATTTTGGCAATCCGCGCCGCACTCCCAACGGATTGGACATCAACCGCCTGCTGCTGATTGTGGCTGTACTATCGCGCCGGCTTGGCATGAACCTGTCGGAGCAGGACGTGTTTGTCAACGTGGTGGGCGGGCTGCGCATTACCGAACCCGCCGCTGACCTGGCTGTGGCTGCTGCGATCACATCCTCCATGAGCGACACCCCCATCCGCGCTGACGCTGTGCTGATCGGCGAAGTGGGGCTGTCCGGTGAACTGCGCTGGGTGGGGCAAATGAACGCCCGCCTGCGCGAGGCCTCAAAACTTGGGTTTAAAACCGCCATTGTGCCGCACCGTGTGCGCAAGGGCGAACCCTATCCCGATGGGGTGGAGATCCTGGAGGCGCGTTCTCTGCGACAGGCGCTTGCACTGGCGGTCAAAACCGGTTAGGATTGCACACACAGAAGATAAGATTGCCATGCTGTGGGGGAATAGTAAAAGGAGTGGAACTTGATACGCCAACGCATCCAACTTGCGCTGATTCACCTTGCCGTCGCCATGACGCTGGTGCCGATCAACAGCACCCTCAACCGGGTGATGATTAAAGAACTGGGCATTTCCGCCGCACTGGTCTCACTGCTGGCATCCATGCCCTACCTGTTTTCACCGGTGCAAATCATGATCGGGTCATTTTCAGACCGGCATCCCGTGCTGGGCTGGAGGCGCAGTCCGTATATTCTGGCAGGTTTGCTGCTGTGCGTGCTGGGGTTGGTGGGTTCGCCGTACGTGGCTTATCTTTACCCTCAATCACCCGGGCTGGCGCTATTCTTGAGCATGCTGGTATTCGGCGCATGGGGTATGGGCTTTAACATTGCCAGCGTGGCTTATCTTTCATTGGCCTCTGAGTTGTCCGGCGAGAAAGGGCGTTCGCGCACGGTTTCCACCATGTGGGTGGTGATGATCATCGGCATCATTGTCACCGCAGCCACACTCAGCCGGTTGTTGCAGGATTTCACTCCACAGGTGCTGGAACGCGCCTTTTTAATGGTTGCGGGGGCCGCCCTGTCCTTCGGTGTGCTGGGTCTGTTGCGGTTGGAACCGCGCAGCGCAGCTCCGCAAACCACGGACGGACAAACAACACAACGTCAGGGATGGGTGGGGCTGATCAAAGGCACGCTTGCCAACCCTGCCGCGCGGCACTTCTTTTTCTATCTGATCATTCTGCTGGCCGCCATTCTCGGTCAGGATATCCTGCTCGAACCTTTCGCCGGTGAGGCGTTTGGCTTGCCGGTGAGCGCCACCACCCGCATCACGTCCATCTGGGGTGGTTGTGTGCTGCTGGCGCTGGTCTTTGCCGCATGGATGGAAAGCCGCCTGGGCAGGAAACGCCTTGCCGCCTGGAGCGCATGGATCGCCCTGGCTGGTTTTTTGGTTATCGCTGCCAGCGGTTTCCTGCGCACAACGCCTTTGTTTTACACCGGTGTGGTGGTGCTTGGCATTGGTACGGGCATCTCCACCAACGCAAATCTGGCGCTCATGCTGGATATGACCACTGCCCGTGTCGGGTTGTTCATTGGCGCGTGGGGCGTTGCCGATGCTCTCGCCCGTTTTACCGGCAACATGCTGTCGGGGGTGGTGCGCGACGTGGTGGCAGGTCTGTCGCAAAACAACATCACCGGTTATGGGGCGGTGTTCACCATTCAGGCAGCCCTCCTGCTTGTTTCGTGGTTCATGTTGCGCCGTGTTGATGTGCATCACTTTCAAGAAGAAAATGCTCAGATGGAGCTGTCAGAGCGCGCAGCGCGCCTGGTGGATTAAGCCCTATCACCCGACGTGTGATTCTGCCCTTACTTGACTCTGGTTTTAAAACCTCTTACAATGCTCCCACCCTGTATACAGAGCATGTTCATCCGATTTGCAGCCAGGCACTGGGCATGAGGATGGGCAGAAAGTATCGCAAGACAAAGAGGAATGAATGAAAAATCAAACACACAGCGGGCCGGTTACACGGGTGCGGCGCAATCACGCCCTTGAACACGCCACCCTGCAAATTCTTGGCAAGAAAAACAGTCAGCTCAGCCTGGCCGGCTCATCGGATATGGGTGGCTTTTGGGTGCTTGGCAACATTGAAACCGAGGAACTGGCTGAAGGCGTTAACGAAGCCCTCAACCGCCTGAAACATGGCGAGAGTCATCTGGCGATTCACCCCAACTGCGGGACCAATTTTGCCACCACCGGCATCCTTGCCGGCGCAGCCGCATGGCTGGCAATGATGGGCGCTGGCAGCGGCATGAAACGCAAACTGGAACGCCTGCCGTTAATCATCTCCCTGGTCACCCTGGTGCTGATCTTCTCGCAACCGCTGGGGCCCATCCTGCAGCAGCGTTTCACCACCCTGGCGAAACCTGGCGGCATGAAGGTCACGGCCATCACCCGTTATCAGCGTGGCAAAGTGCCACTGCACCGCGTGGCAACCACGAGTTGATATCATTAATTTCACACGGTTCACCCGCCACCGACTGCTGATGGCGGGTGAACCTTTACATCCAGCCGCATCCATCCCGCATTTGCAAACCTGATAAATATGATTGATAATTGTCAAAAATACAGGAGGAGTGCATGAAACGCATGACCGCCACATTACAGGGAGTTTATGTGTGTGACTCCCCCGACAGCCTGCTCTCCAGTCAACGCAACGAACTGGAAGTGGTTCTGGAGGGCGTACCAGGAGACAGACATTTTGGCTTTACTGCTCCTGCAGACGGACGCTATCCCGAATACCCGCGCGGGACAGCCATTCGCAATCACCGCCAGGTCTCACTGGTTTCTGTGGAAGAACTGGCCGAAGT
>DAOUGC010000123.1:0-3540 GCA_034429695.1 Levilinea sp. | reverse complement strand
TCGGGCTATTGTTTGAAAGACATGGCGACCCTTGCTACGAAACGGCTTTCTTTAACCTTAGGGTGGACGGTCTGCCATGCCCTGTTCCAATACCTACATCTTACAACTATTGTTAATATACAAGGGTGGGTCCGCTTTTGGACCCACCATCTTTTAGCTCGTGTATCAATCGGTGGGTCGGAAAAACACCGACCCACCCTACGTCTGTCGGGACAATTTAACACGAATGACACGAAAAGACGAAGGACACGAATAAAAACTCAAAAAGATGGTTTGCCCAGCCGTATTATTGGCGCGGGTTCACCCCTGCAGCAAACCCTGTGCAAATTTCAACACAGCCTGAACATCGGCGAAGTTGCTAACCAGGCCGACGGAGATGCGCACCGCGCCGGAGGCTTTGCCATCAATGCACAGGCGAAAATCATCATACGAGAGGTGCTGGTTGCCGGGGCGTGAGAAGCAGGCGGTCAGTTCGGGTTTGGAGATGCCCAGCGCCAGCTCACCCGCGCCGGGGTTGCAGAAACAGCCGGTGCGCAGTGAGATGTTGACCTGATTGGCGGCGGCTTCCACCCTGCGATGATCGATTGGAAAGCCGTCTGCGTCGTAGAAGTTCAGCGTAACCGACCCGCCGCGCCGGTCGGTGGTCAGGGGACCGTAGACGCGCACCAGCGCATTGCCGTTGGCGTGCTGCATGGCAGACAGGTTGTCGAGCAGCCAGCCGGTCAGGCAGCGTACGCGTTCGTGGATCAGGTCGTACCCGATTGACTGGATGTGGCGCAGCCCGATCTCCACGGCGGGGATGTTGAGATAATCCAGCGTGCCGTCTTCAAAAGCGGCGGGCGCTTCGGCCAGGTAATATGTATCGCCCTGCACCGATGCCACCGTGATCGTGCCGCCGGCGAACCACGGGCGGCGCATCTTTTTCAGCACACTGCGGCGGGCGATCAACGCGCCGATGCCGGTGGGGTAGCCAAAAATCTTGTAAAAAGACAGTGGGACGAAATCCGGTTTGTAAAGTGATAAATCCAGCCGGTTGGTGGGGGCAAAGGCGGCGGCGTCCACCAGCACGTCCCAGCCGTGGGCATGCGCGCGTTCGATCCAGTCCAGATCGTGCTGCACGCCCGAGAAGTTGGATTGCGCCGGGAAGGCAAACAGATTGTTGCACGGCCCGGCCGAATTTTCCAGCGCTTCGCCCAGGCTGGCTTCATCCAGGCGCAGTTCCGGCAGGCAGACGGGGATATAGGTCACCTGTGCCCCGCGGGCATGGGCGAACTCGCGGATGCCGTTGACCGAATTGTGATTATCGAAGGTGATCAGGTAGCTGCAGCCCTCGCCAAAGGGGTAGGACTCGCCGATCAGCTTGAGCGCACCGCTGGCGTTCTGGGTGAAGATGACCACATACTCCGCCGGATCCGCGTTGAAGTATTGCATGACCGCCTCGCGCGTCTGTTCGACGCAGCGGGTGGCTTCCATGGAAGTCGGGTTGGATGAATGGGGATTGCCAAAGACATGGTCAGCCAGCAATTGCTGGTGTTCGCGGATCTGGCAATCGGCATACAACCCGCCGCCGGTGTAATCCAGATAGATCTGACCGAGCCGGTCGAGACGGCTGTACTCCCGCTGGCGCAGAGAATCGATTTGCAGGGTTTGTTCAAAGGCGGGATAACGGGACAGAAACTCAGCATAATCTGGCATTTGAAATTCCCTCGACATGTGGAGTAAGGAACAGGCTGGCCGTGCCGGCATTGAAAATGATATCACAATCGCGGGCAAGCCCGGTCATGGCGCTCAAACCAAAATGCAGGCGGCAGGGGCGGATTGATCATCACTCGATCAATTGATGTTTACTGCCGATGGCAAATTGAAATCAAATATCGACCTTTCAGAGAAATTGCGATTGTGACAATAAAAGACCTTGTGTTCCTGCAATGAAAACACCATCGAGAAGGCCGTGATCCATTCTCCCTCTGTCTGGCTTGCCATTTCGAGGATTTCAAAGGCTCGATCAACACTCAACTCATTTACTTTTGTCAATTGATCAACCACGCTTTGATGACGTTTACATTCATTGGCAGCCGGGTTGTGCTGCACGTCAACCAGTGATGTGTTGGTCATTACATAGAAAGGTGACTCGCCCGCCGGGCTGAAGATGTTACCCCGTCCGGGTTCGATGATCCAGACATTGGCGTTTGAATCGCAGATCATGTTGTGACAGCTCCAATCCGGAGTATTCACCACTTCCACTTTTTCAAGATAGGACTGCAACTGTTCAGCGAGGATGACCCCGTTGAGGATGTCAGCGATCAACTTTGAGGTATGGGTCACTCTGTTGCTGGGGCGGCGGTACAGACCTTTCCCGTTTGAATCCACCACCAGGTTATTGAAGAACCGTCCGCTGCGGTCGACCCCGAAAGATGGATAAGGTCCACGGCCGCCGTCCACATTAACGACGAACCAGCCGGGATGTTTTTTGTCGATCGAATACCTCATCCCGTTGTTATCAAAATTCATCCCGATGATGGTGGGGGTCTTGCGGAAGACAAAACTTGTACACATCGCGGCTCCATGTTTGGAAGGTCGTGTTTTTCACTGCTTTGATTTTACCTGTTTTGCCTGCCGGGCAGTGCCACACCGTCACAACCGGGCGCGCTCGCTGAGGAACAGGGTGAGGTCGTAGTCGCCGGGTGACTGGCCGTATGTGGTCAGCAGCGCGGCAGCCTCGCTGCGGTGTTGCTGTGCATGAAAGAGGGCATCCAGCAGAATATGCCAGACCACCCGCTCGCGCACCCTGCCGGGGATCACATAGCGGATGGAGCCGTTTAATGTTTCGTCGGTCAGCGTGTCCAGGTAGCGCTGCATCTCCATGTGTTCCCTTGCCCAGCGCTCGCGCAGGGCTTCGAACGTCGGAAAGGCCTCTTCATGAAGCTCGGTGGCGTCATAAGCGGCTTCGTTTTCAAGCGGTTGCTGGTAAAAACCCTGAAGCGTGATGCGCCACTGCCACAGGTTGTCGAGCAGGTGGGTCATGGTGGCGCGCAGTCCGCCGTACCCGGTTTCATACGGGTTGGGCGCGGCGTACTGCTCAGGGCTTACCCTGCTGCAGGCAGCCAGAAAGCGCTGATCCACCCATTCGTTATAGTCGTACAACAGTCGGATTTCTTCGGTTTTCATACCTGATTCTTTCTCCCCCATCTGGAATGGTGGCAATAAATGCGACCATGCACCGATTGTAATGAATTGACATGAAATTTTCCAGGCAGTCAATGGTGAGTGATTTGTGTGCGGGAATGGTTAATGGCAACACAAAATAGTCCAAGTTGAAAAGGTAGGTGGCCCGCCAGCGAAGCTGGTGCGGCGTCTTCCAGCCCACCACTTTTCACCAATCAATGTGGATAATGTTATTTACCGCACACATTCGGTGGGCTGAGAAAGCATCAGCCCACCCTACCACTATTCCAGCCGCGTAACACACACCAACACGCCCGCCCACAAACACATGGCCGGGAGCACCCGCGGTCGTCCGCATCCATACGGATCGCTGTG
>DAOUGC010000122.1:0-9168 GCA_034429695.1 Levilinea sp. | reverse complement strand
AGCTGTGCTGTGGTGATCTCCAGGTCACTGGCAAGGGCGGTCAACTGGCGTACCATTGCCAGCCGCTCCGGTGTGATCTCATCCCGCACCCAACCCATGTCTGCCTGTGAGGCGCGGCTGTTGGCAGGGATGCCGTCATTATATTTGCCGGAGAGCAACCCAAACGCCAGTGGTGACCACGTGGTAAGCCCCAATCCGAACTCCTTGCACACTGGCGCCATGCCGCGTTCCACCCGGTTGCGGTAGAACAGGTTGTACTGGGGTTGCTCGGCGGTGGGGGCGATCAGCCCGTGCTGGCGCGCCACCCCAAACGCCTGTACAACCTGGCTGGCGTCCCACTGCGAAGTGCCCCAGTAGCAGATCTTGCCCTGGCGCACCAGAATGTCCATGGTCTGCACCACTTCCTCCATGGGGGTGTCGGGGTCGTAGCGGTGGCAGAAGTACAGGTCAACATAGTCAGTGTTCAGGCGGCGCAGCGAGGCGTGGATCGAGTCGAAGATGTGCTTGCGCGAAAGCCCGCGCCCATTGACGCTGCCCGATGTGGGAAAAAACACCTTGGTGGAGAGAACCACATCCTGCCGGGGCAGGCTGCCCACCGCCTGGCCGAGCAGGGTTTCAGCCAGCCCGTTGGCGTAAGAATCGGCGGTGTCAAAGAAGTTCACGCCCTGGTCAAAAGCGGCATGGACCAGGTCAATTACGGCGTCGCCATTTAATTGCGAGCCAAAAGTGACCCACGAGCCAAGCGAAATTTCGCTGATTTTCAAACCAGAACGTCCCAACCGGCGGTAATGCATGGGGTTCTCTCCTCAGGTTGCTGTCTTGATTAATCGTTTGCTGCGGTCAAATGGCTTTCATCAGCGGGTGGTTGTTCCTCCGCATTTTGCACATCGGCATCGTCCCTGGTTTCTGATCCTTCGTGGCCTGCGCCAATACCGAGCGGCTGCCATTTTGTGGAATCAGCGCGCAGGCGGTGCATTCCGCCGCCGCGATTGTGCAGCAGGTCAAAGCCTTCGGGCTTGATGAACATTTCTTCCCCTTCCAGCAGGCCATGCACGCCCGACTGTCCCGGTTCGATGCGTTTGCTCTGGCAAGCCGGACAGGTGGCAGGATCATGGGGGGTGTACTGGATGGGCTCTTCATATGTGGTGATGAAGCCCTCGTAGTTGCGCAAAGCCACTTTGTGATCAGAAGCGCTGATCATGTAATTGGGCATCACCGGTATCTTGCCGCCGCCGCCCGGAGCATCCACAACATACGTGGGAACCGAGTAACCGCTGGTATGCCCGCGCAAGCCTTCCATGATCTCAATGCCCTTGGCAACCGGTGTGCGGAAATGACCGCTGCCTTCCACCAGATCGCATTGATAAAGATAGTACGGGCGCACGCGAATGCGCACCAGTTGATGTACCAGATCGCGCTGAATATTGACACAGTCGTTCACGCCGGCCAGCAGTACCGCCTGGTTGCCCAGTGGGATGCCAGCACGGGTGAGCTTGTCGGTGGCCTGCGCCAGTTCGGCGGAAATTTCATTGGGATGGTTGACATGGATGTTCATCCACAGGGGGTGGTACTTTGCAAGCATGTCGCACAATTCATCATCAACGCGCATGGGCATGAAAACCGGCACGCGGCTGCCAATGCGGATGATCTCAATGTGCTCGATCTCGCGCAACCGGCTGAGCAGTTCCTCCAGCAGCTTGGGCGCCAGGGTTAAAGGATCGCCGCCGGAGAGTAGTACGTCGCGCACCTGCGGGGTGCGTTTGAGGTAGTCGATCTGCATTTCGAAATCGGAGCGCGAGAAGGTGGCGCTTGGGTCACCCACGATGCGGGAGCGGGTGCAATAGCGGCAGTACGAAGCGCACTGCGTGGTCACCAGCATCAATACGCGGTCGGGGTAACGGTGTACCAGGCCAGGCACGGGGCTGTGGCGGTCTTCGGCCAATGAATCTTCCATCATGCCGGTGAAAGGCACAATCTCGCCGGCCTGTGGGATGATCTGCTGGCGAATGGGGTCATTGGGGTCATCGGGGTTAATCAGTGAGGCAAAATAAGGGGTGACATCCACGCGGAACAGCCCCTGGCTGCCCAGCGCTTTCCGTTCGCTGTCGGTCAGGGGGAATAATTTCTCAAAATCCTCAACGGTATTGAGCCGGTGAGAGAGTTGCCAACGCCAGGAATTCCATTTTTCATCGGGCACGTCCGCAAAAACGGGCGCTCGTTTGGACACAAATGCTTTTGGTGACATTATTTCTCACTTCCTTTTATATCAATAATCCAGAAACCATACCAACGCCGCCCGATTGGCCGGCAAAACAAAATACCATTATGAATTTGTACACAAAGGGGGATCGTGATCGGGGCGGTAAAAACCCGCCGGAGCGGTTGCCCGCGCCATGTGAGCAGAGATCTTCTTCATCAGTGTTATTGTAAAAAGAAATGGGCGGTATGTAAATAGCAGTTGTGGATTGGTCCGTTGCCGGACTGGGATGAATATAAAACCTTTATAAGAAATTTTCACACAGCTTGACTCGCATTTTGGCGCATGGTATCCTTAAACACGTTGAATTAGCACTCTAAGCCTTACTCTGCTAACGGTCTGCATGGAAAACCTGAGCGAACGACAAAAATTCATCCTGGGTCTGGTTATTCACGAATACATCCGCACGGCAACGCCGGTGGCATCGGGTGTGCTTGTGGAGCGCTACAACCTGGAGTTTTCCCCGGCAACCATGCGCAATGAAATGGCTGTGCTGGAGCGCGAGGGCTACCTGCGTTCACCGCACACCTCCGCAGGGCGTGTGCCCACAGAAGAAGGCTACCGATATTTCGTCTCCCGATTAATGCATGAGACCGAACTGCCCGACCCCGCGCGGCGCATGATCTCGCACCAGTTTTACCAGACACGGCCAGACATTGATGAATGGATGCGCCTGGCGGTATCGGTGCTGGCAAAGCAGTCCAAAGCGGCTTCATTAATCACTGCTCCGCATGCCGAGCTGGGGCGCTTCAAGCACGTCGAGTTGATCTCCACCCGCGGGCGGCAGGTTTTGATGGTGCTGGTGACAGTGGGCGGCGAGATCCAGCAGCGCATCATCACCACTGAAGAGCCTGTGCCGCAGACCGTCCTGTCTGAAACCGCCAGCAGGCTTTCCGTGCTCCTGCAGGGCAAGGATGCCGATGGCATTCAGGTGGCGCGCGCCGCCTTGAACGGCTTTGACGCCGAAGTGGCTGGATGGATTCATGAGGAGATGACCCAGACCGACATGGCCATGTCTGGCGAGTTGTTTTTGGATGGGCTCTCCAATGTGCTTTCCGAGCCGGAATTTGCCGGTTCAGAGGAAGCCCGCCGCGCGCTGCGCGTACTGGAAGAGCGCCCCATGCTGCAGGAACTACTGGCGCGTACAGTAATGACCGGCGGGATGGGCGTGGTGCATGTGTTGATCGGCGGTGAGAATACCTTTGACGATTTACGCCATACATCCATTGTGTTGGCGCGTTATGGAACCCCCGGCGTTGCCACAGGCACGCTGGGTGTGCTTGGCCCCATGCGCATGCCATATGGAAGAGCCATCCCCACGGTGCGTTTTGTGGCCGGGTTGCTCTCGGATATGGTCAGCGAGACGCTGATTAGCGAGACGAATACCAATGAAACGACCAATGGGGAAAGTCATCAGGAAACAACCAGCGATTAATCCGCTGTAGGAGAAAGCAATCATCCAGGTATGGAAGAGGAGCCATGGCAAAACAGGAGAAAAAAAAGAACAACCCTGAGACTCAGGGCGGCGAGCCCCAAATGGAACAATCTGTGCAACCCCTTGATGGTGCCGATGCACAGGTGAGCGAACTGCGCTCCATGCTGGAGTCCGCCAACCAGCGTGCCGATGAAGCTGAGAAGAAATCGGCTGAGAATTTTGAGGGCTGGCAGCGCGAACGCGCCGATTTTAACAATTTCCGCAAGCGCATCGAGCGCGATCAGGCGCAGGCGGCCAGCAACCTCACCGGCGACATCGCCAAAAAGTATCTGGTGGTGCTCGATGACCTTGAGCGCGCACTGAAAGCCCGTCCCACCGATGGCGAGGGCGCGAAGTGGGCGGAGGGCATCGAACTGATCTACCGCAAACTTGTTACCATTCTGGAAGCTGAAGGCGTGATGCGCATTCCCGCCGAGGGCGATTTTGACCCCAATATTCATGAGGCCATCACCCAGGAAGACAGCGCTGACCATCAAAGCGGCCAGATTATTGAAGTGGTTCAGCAGGGCTATAAAATTGGCGAACGGGTGTTGCGCCCCGCACTGGTGCGCGTGGCCCGCTAAAGCATAACTGGAGGACATCATGGGAAAAATCCTGGGAATCGATCTTGGAACCACCAATTCGGTCATGGCCGTCATGATCGGCGGCGAACCCACCGTCATCCCCACCGCTGAGGGCGACCGCCTTTTGCCTTCGGTTGTGGCGGTTAATAAGAATCATGAACGCCTGGTGGGCCGTCCGGCTCGCAATCAGGCGATTGTTAATGCGGAGAATACCATTTTCTCCATCAAGCGCTTCATGGGGCGCAAGTATGAAGATGACGAAGTGCAGCGCACCACTGGTCGCGTGCCTTACCGTGTCACCAAAGCCCCCAATGGCGACGTGCGCGTCATGCTGGACGACCGCGAATACTCGCCTCCTGAAGTCTCTGCCATGATCCTGGCAAAGCTCAAAGCAGACGCCGAAGCCTACCTGGGCGAGCCTGTCACCCAGGCAGTGATCACCGTGCCGGCTTATTTTAATGACGCCCAGCGCAATGCCACCAAGGACGCCGGCAAGATCGCCGGTCTGGAAGTGCTGCGCATCATCAACGAGCCAACCGCATCCTCACTGGCGTACGGCCTGGACAAGAAAGCCAACCAGGTGATTGCCGTGTACGACCTGGGCGGCGGTACATTTGATATCTCCATCCTCGATGTTGGTGAGGGTGTTTTCCAGGTGCGCTCCACCTCGGGTGACACCTTCCTGGGCGGCGATGACTTTGATCAGCGCGTGATGGACTTCCTGATCAGCGAGTTCAAGCGCGAGAACGGCATTGATTTGCGCCAGGACCGCCAGGCACTGCAGCGTCTTAAGGAAGCTTCTGAGAAAGCCAAGATCGAACTGTCATCAGTGATGCAGACCGAGATCAACCTGCCTTACATCACTGCGGACGCCAGCGGGCCCAAGCACCTGGTGATGACCCTGACCCGCGCCAAGCTGGAACAACTGACCGCCGACCTGGTGCAGCGCACGCTGGAGCCTGTGCGCCGCGCTTTGCAGGACGCCGGCATGAAGACCTCGGATGTTGACGAGGTGGTGCTGGTGGGCGGCATGACCCGCATGCCCGCCGTGCAGGATGCCGTGCGCCGCGAATTTGGCCGCGATCCGCACAAGGGCGTCAACCCTGATGAGGTGGTGGCGGTCGGTGCTGCCATTCAGGCTGGTGTGCTGGGTGGTGAGGTAAAGGACATCCTGCTGCTCGACGTGACCCCGCTGACCCTGTCAGTGGAGACCCTGGGCGGTGTTTCCAGCGCGATGATTGAGCGCAATACCACCATTCCCACCCGCAAGAGCCAGGTTTTCTCCACTGCGGCTGACAGCCAGACCCAGGTGGAGATCCATGTGCTGCAGGGCGAGCGCCCCATGGCGTCTGACAACAAGTCGCTGGGCCGCTTCATCCTGGACGGCATCCCGCCTGCTCCGCGCGGCATCCCGCAGATTGAGGTCACCTTCGATATTGACGCCAACGGCATCCTCAAAGTGACCGCGCTGGATAAAGCCAGCAATCGCAGCCAGCACATCACCATCACGGCTTCATCCGGCCTCAATGATTCCGAAGTGGACCGCATGCGCAAGGAAGCCGAGGCGCACGCCGAGGAAGACCGCAAGCACAAGGAATTGATCGAGGTTCGCAACCACGCTGACAACCTGATCTACACCACCGAGAAGACCCTGCGCGATTTCGCAGACAAGATCCCGGCGGACAAGAAGACCCAGGCCGAGGACGCCGTGCGCAAGCTGCGCGGTGTGATGGACGGCGCGGATGTCGAGGCGATCAAGCGCGAGAGTGACGCGCTGGGCAACATTCTTCAGTCGCTTGGCGCCAGCATGTACCAGACACCTGGCGCTGGCGAAGCCGGTCCGGGCGCTGGACCCCAGACGGATAATGGCGGCCCGACGACCCCCGGCAGCGATGACGATGTGGTGGAAGGCGAGTTCAAAAGCGAGTAACAGCCGCACTGGCTGATTTGATTGGCATACCCGTGGAAGCGCAGCAATCCCTTTGTGCGGCTCCACGGGTATGCGGTAAAATAAACCATTCCCTGTCCAAGACTGGATGTTGGTAATCGCATGGCGCAAAGAGATTATTACGAAATACTGGGCGTTCCCCGTTCCGCCACACCCGATGAGCTGAAAACGGCTTTTCGAAACCTGGCGCGCACTTACCATCCGGATGTTTCCAAAGCGCCGGATGCCGAGGAGCGCTTCAAGGAAATCAATGAAGCCTACGCTATTCTGTCGGACCCCGAAAAACGCGCTGCCTATGACCGTTACGGGCACGCGGGGGTGAGCGGCATGGGTGGAGCGCCTGATTACACCACGGTTGATTTTTCAGACATCTTCAGCGAGTTGTTTGGGTTTGGGGGGATGGGCGGTTCACGCAGCCGGTCGCGTAATGCGCCGCGGCGTGGGCAGGACATCACCTACACCCTGCAGCTAAAGTTTGAAGAAGCCTTGTTCGGGGTTGAAAAGGAAGTGGAGATCATCCGTGACGAGATGTGCTCCCATTGCCACGGGCGCGGAGCCGAACCGGGAACCAACCCGGTGCGCTGCGCCACCTGCAACGGGCGCGGCGAGGTGCAAACGGTGCGCCAGACCTTCCTTGGCTCGATGGTGCAGGTGAGCACCTGCCCGGCCTGTGCCGGCGTGGGTGAGATTATCTCCACGCCGTGTACGGTATGCAAGGGGCGCGGGCTGGAACGCAAGACAATCAAGAAGGTTGTACCCATCCCGGCGGGTGTGGATAACGGCACGCAGGTGCGTCTGGCGGGCGAGGGCCAACCCGGTATCAACGGCGGACCCAACGGCAACCTGTTCTTTGAATTGAAAGTGCGCCCGCACAAGTTCTTCAGGCGCAAACAAAACGACATTTTGCTCGACCTGAATATTAATGTGGCGCAGGCCGCACTGGGCGCAGAGATCGAAGTGCCCACCATTGACGGAGTAGAGGTGCTGAAAGTGCCTGCCGGAACGCAACCCGGCAAGGTGTTCACGCTTAAGAACAAGGGCGCGCCCATCCTGCGCAGCAGCGGGCGTGGTGACCAGCACGTCATCATTAGTGTGGATGTACCCACCCGGCTGACCACAGAACAGCGGCAGTTGTTTGAGCAACTGGCTGCCACCCTGGGCAGTGAGGTCAAACCGCAGGAAAAATCATTCTTTGATCGATTAAAGGACGTGCTGAATGGATAATCAACCCGCCTGGCTGGAAGTTTCCATGACTGTGGACGGCGAACTGGCTGAAGCCGTGGCCGAAGTGCTATCACGTTTTACCAGCAACGGCGTGGTGGTGGAAAGCGGCGTGCGCTATGACGACGCCGAGGACGTGGGCACTCCGTTTGGGCCGGTCAAGGTGTACGGTTACCTGCCCATGGACGATCAACTGGAGGAGCGCCGCCAGCGTTTGAATGAGGCGCTGTACTTCCTGGGAACCATTCAGGCACTGCCAGAGCCTGCCTTCCGCACGGTGGTGGATGAGGACTGGATGGCCGCCTGGAAAAAGCATTACCATCCCATTCCGGTGGGGAAACGCCTGCTGGTACTGCCCGCCTGGCTGGAAAACCCCATGCCGGATCGGATTGATGTGCGCATTGACCCAAGCATGGCGTTTGGCACGGGTACGCATCCATCCACCCAGTTGTGCATGGAGCTTATCGAGGATCACATGCAGCCAGGGCAGCGCGTGATTGATGTTGGCTGCGGTTCGGGCATTCTTTCGATTGCAGCCATCAAGCTGGGTGCACAGCATGCCCTCGGTGTCGATATTGATTCGATGGCGGTGCGATCAACGCGTGAAAATGCCGTTCGCAACGGCGTCAGCGAGCAGATCGAGACCGGCATGGGCTCGGTGGGGGAGGTGCTCAAGGGTGACTTCTCCCTCAAGCAGGCTCCGCTGGTGCTGGCAAATATTCTCGCGCCGGTGATCATCCGCCTGTTTGACGACGGCCTGGCCGACCTGATCGAGCCGGGGGGACGCATCATCCTGGCTGGCATCCTTGCCGAGCAGGAAGATGCGGTCAAAACAGCGGCTGCTGCAAAGGGTCTGCGTCATGTCGAGACGCGCAACATTAATGATTGGATTGCCATGGCGCTTCAGCGACCGTAAGCATGGAAAATGAGAAATTGGAACCTGCCTCGATGGGGCAGGTTTTATTGTGTCAGCAGGAGGGTCGATTTTTATTAAAATTTTTATTAGACAAGGAAGAGTGTCAGAGGAAACGGGTGACTTTTATTCTTTTATTACTTGAGCAGTTAGGATATTATAACTGTGGAGACAATAACATTACAGTTTCATCGCCTTGTCTCCTCCTTTGGCGAAAATCTCTGTCCTCGTTGCAAACATTATTGCCGGACAGAGATTTTTGCTTTATATCCCCGGATGCAAATCATTAATCCAGGCACGTCTTTGCACCGATCCCTCGTCTGTACGGGTGGGGAAACGGTGTTTTTAGCCACGCCCGAATAGGGGCATTACGGGTCGGGCTATTATTGCCGCGGCAGATACATGGATATTCCATCGCCCGACCCCTACACAGCATGAACCCGTCTGTAGGGGCGTGGCAGGGGAAATGGAGGTTGTCTGGTAACGGTTTTTTAGCCACGCCCGAATCGGGTCATTACGGGTCGGGCTATCATTGCCGCGGCAGATACATGGATATTCCATCGCCCGACCCCTACCCGGCATGAAACCTGTTGCAACATAAAAACCGCCAGAAGATTCCCTGGCGGTTTTTGCTGATGCCTGGGGATATTATCCTGCCAGTGGCAGCACCACGGTAAAGGTGGAACCCTTGCCCGGGGTGGAATCCACCCAGATGCGGCCGTCGTGATTCTCGACGATGGATTTGACGATCGCCAGGCCCAGGCCAGCTCC
>DAOUGC010000121.1:0-6786 GCA_034429695.1 Levilinea sp. | reverse complement strand
AACAGGTCGGGTTGGTGATTCACCAGCCCGACCTTATTATTTGTGGAGATAGGTCTTGGAATACTGATATCCGACCTCTGTCTTCTGGGCTCAATGCCCTCATCATCCCAACAATGCCGCCAGATACCCGTCCAGCATGGGGTCCAGCCCAAAAGCACTTTCGGCGCGGGCGCGGGCGGCGGGTCGGAAGCTTTCCTGTTGTTCAAACACCTTTTGAGCCGCGTCAGCCAGTGGGGGAATCCCGGGCGGTTCGAGCGCCCAGTAATTGCTCCCGTAGGGAGCCACAATGCCAGCCCCATTTTCGATCAGCTCTGGCAGCGAGCCGGTGGAGAAGGCGATCACCGGCAGGCCGCACGCCATGGCTTCGATCACCGAATTGGGGCAGGCGGCGTTCAGGTCGGCGGAAAATAATACGTGCGCCGAGCGGTCCAGGAAGGGCACGTCGGAGCGTTTGACCACGCCCGCCCAGTTGATCAGGCGCTTTTGCGTGTCAGCTCCGGCGTACAGATTTTGCAACCCTGGGGGTACATCACCGGCGATGGTCAGTTCCACTTTACCCGGCATGCGCCGGTCCAGTTCGCGCGCCAGCAGGATGGCGTTTTGCAGGCCCTGTTCATTGCCGCCGCCCAGGCGGCCTTCCACCAGCAGGATGCGGAAGCGGTTTTCGGGCCGCCGGTGAGCGCCGTTGGGGGTAAAGGCGGAAAGATCGATGCCGTTGTACACCACACAATTGGGCTGGCGGATGGAGCCGTACACGGTGTTCCACCAACTGCGTGAAAACTGGCTCTGATAAACGATGCTGTCAGCCAGATGCCGGCGGATGGTTGCCAGCAGCAGGTTGTTGTATTCCGATTTGAAATAATGCTTGAGACCCGTGTTCATGCGCCTGTGGATCCAGTTCATGCCGTTCAAACGCTGGACAATGCGCACACCGCGCCGCCTGAGGTTGATCAGCTCGTGCACGCGCGACGTTCCCCCGATCACCAGCACGGCACGCACCGCTGGCTCGTTTGGATCGTGCGTGACATGCACGGAACGCTTTTCCAGCCCGTTAATCAGGCGGCTTTGAAAGGAACTGGGACCCCCCAGGCCTTCCAGCCTGGGCAGGATGCAGATGCGCTCATTCATGGCGGGGGCCGTGCTCCACCAGCAGGGCAGCAATGCGTTCAGCGGCGTGTCCATCGCCAAACGGGTTGGCTGCCTGTTGCATTGCCCGGCGCGCGGCGGGGTCATCCAGCAATTGGCGCGCGGCAGGGACGATGGCGCCCGGGTCGGTTCCCACCAGGCGCAGCACACCGGCTTTAACGCCCTCAGGACGCTCGGTCACTTCGCGCATCACCAGGGTGGGGATCTTCAACGCCGTGGATTCTTCCTGAATACCGCCCGAATCGGTCAGCACGATGGAGGCTGCCGAAAGCAGCGTGACCATGGGGTGATAATCGGCGGCGGGCAGCAGGGTCACGTTGGGCAGCGCTCCCAACCGGCGTTGGGCGACGTTTTGAACCGCAGGGTTGAGGTGCACCGGCCAGATCAGGTGCAGATCCCCGGTGTATGCGCCTGCCAGTTCAGCCAGGGCAGAGCAGATATCCTCAAGTGGTTGGCCCAGGTTCTCGCGGCGGTGGGCAGTCACCAGCGCCAGGCGTTTTCCGCCAGCGTTGATGCCCAGCCGGTCGAGCAGCGCGCGGGTTTCGGCGTGGGGCGGCATGGCCGCCACCTGCTGCAGCGCATCAATGGCGGGGTTGCCGGTGACAAAAACGGTGTCAGCGTCAACCCCCTCGCGCAACAGGTTATCGCGGCTGTCAGTGGTGGGGGCAAAATGCAGGTCGGCGGTCACAGCCGCCACGCGGCGGTTGATCTCCTCAGGGAAGGGCTGCCAGCGGTCGCCGGTGCGCAGCCCGGCTTCAATATGCCCCACTGCTATGTGCCGGTAAAAGGCTGCCAGTGCGGCAGCCATCACCGTGGTGGTGTCGCCCTGCACCAGTACCCAATCGGGCTGCACCTGTTCCAACACGGGGTCCAGATGGGTGAAGATGGCAGCGGTCAGTTCGGCCAGGCTCTGATTGGGCTTCATCAGGTTCAGGTCAACATCCGGATGGATGTCGAACAGGTCCAGCACCTGGTCGAGCATCTGGCGGTGCTGGGCGGTGACGCATACCAGCGACTCAACCCCCGGCGCGGCAGCCAGCGCCTGGACCACAGGCGCCATTTTGACTGCTTCCGGCCGGGTGCCGAAGATCGATAGCACGCGCAAAGGTTTCATATATGAGATTGCGCCTTATCGCGGGTCGTCGCTGGTTCCAAGGCGGTGGAAAGAAAAACCGGCCGCTTCCCAGCGGGCGCGGTCCCAACCGCCAACGGTGTCAAACACAACGCGGGCGGGTGTCTTTCCGGCCACATCCAGCGGGTCGAGCGCTTTCAGGCTGGAGTGCGCCACCAGCAACAGCAGCACATCTGCGTCGCGGATGGCTTCTTCAACACTGGGGCAACTTTCCAGACCGTCCAGTTGAGGGTTCAGTTTAAAGGGTTCGTGAACCTTCACCAGCGCGCCGGCGCGGGCCAGCAGATGCGCGGCTTCAATGGCGGGGCTTTCGCGCAGGTCGTCCACATCGGGTTTGTAGGACAGTCCCAGCGCAGCAATGCGTGTGCCCTTGATTTTGCCATCCAGGGCGCGGTTGAGCAGGTGCGCCACAAAGTGCGGTTGGCCGTCGTTTACCTGGCGGGCGGTGAAGATCAACGGGGTCAGGTCGGGGGCGGCCTCCACCAGGAACCACGGGTCCACGCTGATGCAGTGCCCGCCCACGCCGGGGCCAGGGTTGAGGATGTTTACCCGCGGGTGCAGGTTGGCAATGGAAATGGCTTCCCACACATCAATGCCCATGCGGTCAGCCAGACGGGCAAATTCATTGGCCGCGGCAATGTTGATGTCGCGGTAGGTGTTTTCCATCAGCTTGACCATCTCGGCTGTGGTTGCGTCGGTGAGGATGATGCGCCCGCGCACAAACACGCTGTACAGGCGCTGTCCTGCTTCGGCTGAGGCGCGGTCAATGCCGCCGATCACGCGTGCGTTTTCAACCAGCTCGCGCAGGATCTGCCCCGGCAAAACCCGTTCGGGGGAGTACGCCAGGTGGAAATCTTCACCAGGTTTCAAGCCTGATTTCGCCAGAATGGGGGCGACAATATCAGCCGTGGTGCGCGGCGGAGAGGTGCTCTCCAGCACCACCAGGTTGCCCCTGCGCAGGTGCGGCACAATGGATTCAGCGGCGGAGATCACAAAAGCCAGGTCGGCTTTCTTATTTTCTTTGAATGGAGTGGGAACCGCAATGATGAAGGCATCAGCGGGTTCACATTGCGTGCGAATGGTCAGGTTGCCGGATTGAACCGCGTCCTGAACCAGCGCGCGCAGCCCGGGTTCGTGAATGTGGATCTGCCCGTTTTGCAGCGTTTCCACCACCTGGGCGTTTACGTCAATGCCAACCACCGGCACGCCGTGCGTGGCAAAGGTGCTGGCGGTGGGAAGGCCAATATACCCCAGGCCGAGAACGCATATTTTTTTGAACTCCATGGTACCTCCTGAGGATGGGAGTGGGGCAATTGGGAATTATCCCACAGGGTGGGGTATTTGACGAGTCCCGGGCAGGAGCCTGGCAGGCAGTCCCGTTTCGGCTGGACGATCTTTTATCCGATATTTGCGTATATTTTATTCCTCCCCGCCGTCAAATTTTGCTACAATCATGCAAACATTCAACATAAAGCAACAATGAGGTGCTGGATGAGTGGAATCCGAGAGAAGCTGGCCGGCCTGTTCGTATTTGCCCGGCAGGAACAACAGCGTTTTTTCGAGAGCCTGAGTGAGGAGGAACGCCAGGCGCAGGGCAGCCGTGAAGAGTGGGCGATCAAGGATCACTTCTCGCATGTGATCTCATGGGAGGAACACGAAGCCCGCAACATGGAGATGCTTGCCCGCGGCGAAATGCCGCCCATCAGCAATGAGGATGTGGACACCCAGAACGCGCACCTGTACGACCAGAAGAAGGATCTGACCTGGGAGCAACTGCTGGAAGCTTCAGATGCCGTCACCCGGCTGCTTGAGGAGCGCATTTTCCTGTTCAGCGAGGAGCAGTTGTGCGACCCGGCGTTGAACCCGTACAATAACGAGCATCCCCTGTGGACGGCGTTCCCCGGCGGGCTGCTGTGGCATGCTGTGGTTCACTTTAGCGATTACTATCTGTCGGTGGACCGTCTGGAGGATGCGTCTGACATTCAGGATCGCTACTGGCAGGCTTCACAGCCGTTCTTTGACAATGCCCGCATCCGCGGCATCTCGTACTATGATCGGGCGTGCTATCTGGCGCGCAGCCGCCAGATCGACGCGGCTTTTGAATCACTTCGTGAAGGCCTGGCCACCTATCCTGACCTGACCGAGTGGTCGCGGCAGGACCCCGACCTGGTCAATTTGCATAACGATCCGCGCTGGCAAACCTTGTAACACCCGGATTTGCCACAGGTTTTCTCATTGAGGTGATATGAAAGGCAAATTGATTTCCCTGCTGGCGCTGGCGCTGTTGATGCTGGCCTGCAGCAGCCTGCCGTTCCTTCCGGCAACCGAGCTGCCCGCCGCCGACGGCGACCTGCCGCCGGTTTACACTGAACTGCAGGCGGGCATGTTTCCGTCGGATTGGTTGAACCCGCCCATCAGCATCACCGCTGACCCACTGTCGGAAAATGAGGTGGAGCGCACGCTGCAATTGGTGGGGCGCGCCATGCGCCGTTATCCGCCTGGGCTGCTTTCAGAGGAGCTGGACGGCGTGTATTTAACCGGCAGCCTGCGCTTTTCAGGGGTGGATGCCAGCGGCACAAACTCGCTCGACCGGGTGTATGTGGTGAACGGCGGCAAGGGGCTGGGCTATACCGATGACTTTGTGGAGAGCACCTTCCACCATGAATTTTCCAGCATTCTGCTGCGCAATCATCCGGGTTATTTTGCCGAGGCGGACTGGCGGTCGGCAAACCCGTCCGGGTTTGAGTACGGCAGCGGCGGGGTGGATGCCATTCTGGAGGGGCCGGCACGCCAGGATCTGGATTTTCGATTGTATGAGAGCGGGTTTTTAAATGAATATTCGCTGGCAGGGCTGGAGGAGGATTTCAACGAGATCGCTGAGAACCTGTTCATGGGCATGCCGGCTTTCTGGAGCGCTGTGGATCATTACCCTGCCCTGGCAAAAAAGGTGGACGTGATGATCGCGTTTTATCACGAGCTGGACCCGATGTTCACCGAGGATTACTTCCGGTAGATCGTCTTACCTCTGCACCACATTCAGGCGCGCCGTCACGAACCCGGCGCGCGGTTCGGGGGTCCATGTCACCCAGCCGAGATGACGCATCAGGCGGCGCTGGATGTTGGACACAAAAAATTGCAGGCTGTGCCCGCTGATGCGCGGCACGGCGCGGGTGGAGCCGTTGATCAAAGCGGCGCGCAGGTCGGCAATGCTTTCCCCGGGGAACTCTGTGACGGCGTTGCCCACGGTCCACAGCACATGTGCATCGCTGCCGCCGGTGGGAGACAGGCCAAGATCGGCGCACATCCATTGCGCGCGCAGGTTGCTGTTGAGATACACCAGCCCTGAATTATAGGCTTCGGCGGCCACCAGGCAGGCGCGCACCTCGGGCAGGCTCACTGCCCGGCGCACGGTTTCATGCGATAGCGAGTTGACTCCGCGCGCCATGGGGTGGGCTGCGGCGCAAATGCCGCCCTGTTCAGCCACGCGCAACACCGTCTCGATCAACGGCAGACCGGGTTCTATGCGTTCATGGATGAAGTAAGCCAGCAAATGCCCGTCGCGCGTGCTGATTTCGCTGCCGGGGATCACCTGAACCCCGTAGTCTTCTGCCAGCTCGCAAGCGCGCAGACCGCCTTCCACCTGATCGTGGTCGGTGATGGCAATAATATCGAGGCCGGCATAACCGGCTGCCCAGTCCAGCACAGCCTGGATGGTGCTGGAGCCGTCGTGACTGTAAGTTGTGTGAATGTGAAGGTCTGCTTTTCCCATGCTACCAGTATCAATTATTACGGTTAAGTGGTCATCAACGCGGGTTTAAGACCGGGTTGTGCTTTGCGCCGCATTTGTTAATATGCCTGTTTCAACGCAACCCGACCATTGTACCCGCGTTTTTAAGCTTTGCTTTTGGATAATGATTATCAAATCTGCAAGGAATTGACGGCTGGTATAATGCGCTTGAGGAGGGAAACACGATGCAAAACCTAATCGACGACATCCTGCCCGGCTTGCTGGCTCACCGTCTGGATCTGCCCGATCTGCAGGGAGGTGCGGTGCACCCGCATTACGCCGGGTTCAGTCTGGTCAACCTGCCCTCCAGTGTATGCGCCTGGCTGGGCGCCACCCCACCCGGCACACCGCTTGACCCCGCCCTGACCGCCCCGCTGAAAACCAATTATCAGCACGTGATCGTGCTGGTGCTGGACGGGCTGGGGCTGGACCTGTTCCGGCGTTACACAGCCCCCGGCGGACCGGCTGCGGCGGCATGGACCTCCATGTTTGGGGAAAGCAACGGCGCACTGGGGTGTATCACCAGCGTGACGCCCAGCACCACCACGGCCGCCATCACCAGCCTGTGGACGGGTGTCCCGCCGATTCAGCACGGCATGTTGGGGTATGAGCTGTGGTTGAAGGAACTGGGTGTGCTGACCAACATGATCACCTTTACCTCAGCCAACCTGGGGGGTGGCGACGCGGCTGCGCTGCGCAAGGCAGGTTTTGACCCTGCCAG
>DAOUGC010000120.1:0-11389 GCA_034429695.1 Levilinea sp. | reverse complement strand
GAGTTGAGCCCGAAGACTGCCACCGCCACGGCAATGGCGAGTTCGAAGTTGTTGCTGGCAGCCGTAAAGGACAGGGTGGTGTTCTGCCTGTAGTCGGCGCCAACCGCTTTGCCCATCAGGAAGCTGACCAGGAACATGCCGATGAAGTAGATCAGCAACGGGATGGCGATGCGCACCACATCCATGGGGATGGTGACGATCAGATTGCCCTTGAGCGAGAACATGACCAGGATGGTGAACAGCAGCGCGATCAGGGTGACGGGTGCAATGCGCGGGATGAAGGATTTGTAGTACCAGTCCTTGCCCTTGATACGGGTGAGCAGCATGTTGGTGATGAACCCGGCGATAAAGGGGATGCCCAGATAAATGAATACCGATTTCGCGATTTCGCCGATGGTGATGTGCACCGCCAGACCCTGCATGCCGAACCAGGTGGGCAGAACAGTGATGAATACATACGCGTATACACTGTAGAACAGCACCTGAAAGATACTGTTGAAGGCCACCAGTCCGGCGGCATAGTCGGTGTCGCCCTTGGCCAGCTCATTCCATACAATCACCATGGCAATGCAGCGCGCCAGGCCGATCATGATCAGCCCTGCCATGTAAGCCGGGTAGCCGCGCAGGAAGATGATCGCCAGGACAAACATCAGCACCGGGCCGATCACCCAGTTTTGCAGCAGCGAAAGCCCCAGCACCTTCCAGTTGCGAAAGACCTTGCCCAGCTCGTCGTAATGTACCTTGGCCAGCGGCGGATACATCATCAAAATCAGCCCGATGGCGATGGGAATGTTGGTGGCTCCCACCGATACGGCGTTGTTGAAGCTTTCCACTGCCTGCGGGAGCAAATACCCCAACCCCACTCCGACCGCCATTGCCAGGAAGATCCACAGGGTCAGATAGCGGTCCAAAAACGATAAACGCCGGGTGACGCCGGTTTTTTCTGGGGAAATGGGCAGCGAATGGGTGTTTTCCATGAGGAGCCTTTCTTTCTAAATCTTTCGGCGGGTGGGTAAATGATCGCAGGATAAATTTGGGTCCGCGCCGGGGTTGCACTGCGGACATGGACAGCCCTCCACCGGACGGTTTCCAAGCGCCTGCAGCACGTCAGGTTGGGGCAGGGTCAGGCTGGCAGCCTGCTGGAGAATCTCAAAAATGGCGGGTTGTTCCAGGTGATAAAAAATGTTGCGCCCCTCACGGTGCGCAGAGACAACACCGGCTTTGCGAAGCACCATCAGATGTTGGGAAATACTGGCCTGACGGACACCCAGCACGGCTTCGAGGTGGCACACACAGGCGGGGCTGGCGGCGATGACGGCCAAAATTTGTACCCGCACCGGCTGCCCGATGATGGACAGCAGATTGGATACATGACTTGCCGGAGATGGATCGGTTGATATATTCATGGCGACGAATATATTATATCAAAAAACAACCGCCGGAGGGTTGCTCCGGCGGTCAAAGCAGGAAAGGCTTGCTTCTCAGGCGGTTTCTGCCAGCCAGGCTTTGATCTTCTGCTCGATCTGGTCGCGCACCTGGCGGAATTTTGCCAGTTTTTCCTCTGTGCTGCCCTGTGCAGCCGCCGGGTCCTGAAAGGACCAGTGCATGCGCTGGTTGACCCCCGGCCACACGGTGGGGCAGTTGCGGTCGGCTTCATCGCACACGGTGATTAGATGGTGAAAATGGCTCTTGCCCAGATAAACATCAACCCCTTTTGAATACTGCCCATCAAGAGAGATGCCAGCTTCTGCCATCACCTGCACGGTGAGGGGGTTGATTTTCCCCGGCTCCAGGCCGGCGCTGTGAACCTCAAAGCGGTCGCCGGCGTAATGGCGCAGGAAGGCTTCGGCCATCTGGCTGCGCGCGGTATTGCCTGTACAAAGAAAAAGGACGCGTTTCATGCCCTAATTTTAACCCTGGAACATTAACTAGCCATCAACAGCGGGTTAAGAAACCTGGTAAATGGCGCATATCTTTTAAACTCCCCGCAAATTGCCTTATTTCGCCGTTACTGCGGTGGTAATGATCTTCATCACACGGATGTGGATTTCCCCACCACATGACGTTTGAACCGCTGGCGCTCCATTCACTCCCCCTTCAAATTTTGGGCGGATGATTTACCTCCCCGGCCCTGCCGCTGGCGCTCCTTCCCTTGCGATTCCCCCGCCTCGGTGATAACATGATAACCAAGGAGTCACTCATGGCATTTCGGGGTCCCCGCACGGCTCGCACCCGCTCCACCCTCATCTTAATCATCCTGCTGACCATCCCGTGCTACTGCCTGGGGTTCATTACCCTGCAGTTATTCCGGCCCGGTGCTGTTACCCCCACACCCACCATCACGCAAACCAGCACCGCCCCCACCGAAACGCCCACCATCACCCAGACCGGCACAGTGTTTGTGGCCCCCACCGGCACCGAAACACCCCCGCCCACCATCACGTGGCCGCCTTCCAAGCCCTATACGCCGTTCCTGCCGCCAACCCGCACCTTCACCGTGCCCCCCACGGTCACCGAAACGCCTCAACCGCCGACGGAGACCCCCACCCATACCCTGGCGCCGCCCACGGTGACTGAAACACCGACGGCGACCGAATCGTCCTGAACCTCAATCCATTCCATATTCGGACATCGCATGGACCTGACAAAATTCCTAAAAGAACTGATCTCCCTACCCGGTCTTTCGGGTTACGAAGGACCGGTGCGCGATGTGATTTCCCGCACCTGGGAACCGCTGGTGGACGAACTGACCACCAGCCGCCTGGGCAGCCTGTACGGGCTGAAACGCGGGAAAGGCGCTGAACCGCGTCCGCGCATATTGATCTCCGCCCACATGGACGCCATCGGGTTGATGGCAACCCAGGTGGTGGACGGCTTCATTCGCTTTACCGAGATCGGCGGGGTGGACCCGCGCATCCTGCCCGGGCAACCGGTGCTGGTGCACGGCCGCCAGACGCTGCCCGGCATTGTGGTGCAGCCGCCAGCGTTCACTTTGCCGCCTGAAAAACAGAGCGGCGCTGTGCCCATGGCTTACCTGCTGGTGGATGTTGGTCTGCCGGCTGCCGAAGTGGCGCAACTGGTGCGTCCCGGTGACCTGATCTCATTTGATCAGCAGCCCATGGACCTGTCCGGTGACACCCTTGCGGGTCATACCATGGATAACCGCGCTTCAGTCACCGCGCTGACCGCCTGTCTGGACGAACTGCAGCACATGGCCCACAACTGGGATGTGCTGGCGGTGGCCTCTGTGCAGGAGGAGGAAACGCTGGGCGGAGCCATCACGGCTTCGTACGAGTTGCGCCCCGACCTTGCCATTGCCGTGGATGTGACCTTTGCCAAGGGTCCCGGCTCATCCGACTGGCGTGCCTTCCCGCTGGGCAAGGGCGTGGCGATCGGCTTTGGTCCCAACATTCATCCATTCCTCTTTAATGAGTTCAAATCACTGGCTGAAAAGCTGGACATCCCCTACCATGTGGATGTGATGCCCTCCATGTCTGGCACGGACGCCATGGGCTTGCAGGTGGCGCGCGAAGGTGTGCCCACCATCGTGCTCAGCATCCCGCAGCGATACATGCACACGCCGGTGGAACTGGTGAGCATGAAGGATATCGCCAGGGTGGGGCATTTGATGGCTGAGTTTATCGCCCGCCTCGAACCGGATTTTGTTTCGAAGATTAAATGGGAGGACGAACAATCATGACCCCCGAACGAGCCAGGACCTCCCGCTCGTTGAATATTGGCGACGAGCAAATTGCACTGCTGGAAAAACTATCCAACGCCTGTGCTGTATCGGGCGATGAAGGCGAAGTGCGCCAGATCGTGATCGAGCAGCTCAAGCCGGTGGCAGATGATCTGCGCGTGGATGCGCTGGGGAATGTGCTGGTAACCCGCAAGGCAAAACAGCCGAGTGCACTGCGCGTGATGATCGCCGCCCACATGGACGAGATCGGTTTCATACTGGTCAACCGTGAAGAAAACGGCACATTTGCCTTTGAAGTGGTTGGTGGGGTTGACAAACGCCAGTTGCCGGGCAAACCGGTGTTGGTGGGCCGCAAGAAGACCCCCGGTGTGATCGGCGCCAAGCCCATTCACATGACCACTGCGGATGAGCGCGAGACCCCCATTCCGGTGGATGCGCTGCGGATTGACCTGGGCCTCAATGGAGAGGGTCCCAAGGTGGGTGACCGGGCTGCGTTTGCCACCACCTTCCGCGTGGTGGGTCCCAGCCTGCTCGGCAAGGCGCTGGATGACCGCCTGGGCGTAGCCACGCTGATCGAGCTGGTGAAGAACGCCCCGGACAATGTGGAACTGCTGGCCGCCTTCACCGTGCAGGAAGAGGTGGGGTTGCGCGGTGCACGCGTGGCTGCCTTTGCCTTTAAACCCGATATTGCCATTGCGCTTGATTCCACTCCGGCCAACGACCTGCCGGTATGGGATGACAGCGAGAACACACATTACAACACCCGTCTGGATGCTGGTCCTGCCATTTACCTGGCGGATGCCCGCACCCTGTCGGACCCGCGCCTGGTGCGCTGGCTGGTGGAGACCGCCGAGGCGGAAAAGATCCCCCATCAGTTCAGGCAACCGGGCGGCGGCGGAACCGACGCCGGGGCCATGCACCTGCAACAGGGCGGCATTCCGGCGCTTTCCATCTCGGTGCCGGGGCGCTATGCCCATACCGCTGTGATGCTGGCGCGCAAGGCTGACTGGGAAAACACCCTGCGTTTGTTGCATGCCGCGCTTTCCCGATTGCAGCCTGCAGTTTTGGAACAGGACCGGTAACCCGACCGGAAGATCACGTCATTTTTCGAGCAAAATCTCGCTGGAGCCTGCTGAATGAAATCTCTGATTAAATCACTTGTTGAAACCACCGGTCCTTCCGGTTACGAAGCTGCTGTGCGCGACCTGATCCGCCGCGAGGTGGAAGGCAGCGCCGACTCGGTCAGTGTCGATCCACTGGGCAGCCTGTTTGTGCGCAAGGGGACGAAGAAAGACGGCGGCCTGCGCATCATGCTCTCAGCCCACATGGATGAGATCGGTGTGATGGTGACGCACGTTGACGAAAACGGTTATGTGCGCTTCACCAACATTGGCGGTGTTTATCCGCGCAACTGCATTGGCGGACGCGTGATCTTCACCAATGGAACGCGCGGCGTCATTTACACCGAGCGCATGGAAAATCCCGGCCAGATGCCATCGCTGGACAAATTGTTCATTGATGTGGGTGTGGAAAGCCGTGATGAATGCCCGGTGAAAGTGGGCGACGTGGCTGCCTTCGATCGCCCCTTCATGGAACTGGGCAACCGCCTGGTCTCCAAAGCCATGGACGACCGCATCGCCTGCGCTGTACAGATCGAAGCCCTGCGGCGCATCAAGAACACCCCGCACGAATTGATCTTCGTCTTCTCGGTGCAGGAAGAAGTTGGCCTGCGCGGTGCGACCGCCGCCGGTTTCTCCGCCGACCCCGACCTGGGCATTTCGGTGGATGTAACCCTCACCGGCGACACCCCCAAGGGCGTCAAGATGGATGTTGCCCTGGGCAAGGGTCCTGCCATCAAGGTGCGCGATGGGCGCATGCTCTCGGACAAGCGCGTGATCGATTTGATGATCGCCAGCGCCGAAAAGCAAAACATGCCTTACCAGCTCGAAGTGCTGGAAGGCGGAACGACCGACGCCGCGGCCATTCAACTGGTGCGCGCCGGTGTACCGGCCGGGTGTGTTTCCATCCCGTGCCGCTACGTCCATTCACCTTCCGAGATGGTGGACATTCGTGATGTGGAAGCCGCCGTCAACCTGTTGGTTGACCTGTTGAGCAACCCCATCACCCTGGAGTAGGATTGAATCTCAATAAATTGCGCCGTCGGGGGATGTTGCCGGTTGCCCTGCTAGTGGTGTTGCTGCTGCTTGGCTGTACCGGTGACCTTGCCGGGATTTTGGGCGGTTCCACCGCTCTGCCTGGAACCCCGACGGACGCTGTTTTGTCAACCGGAACCGCAGGTGAGCCGACCGCAGGGGTTGGTTCCACCCCCGAAGCCGGACAGGGGCCCACCGCTACCGGCGCCGATGGCACTGCCGCACCGGAGGAAACCACTCCGCCGCGTTTGATGATCTGGCTGCCGCCCCAATTTAATCCGGATGGCGGCTCGCCGGCAGGTGATCTGTTGCGGCAGCGGTTGGATCAATTTGCGGCAACCCATCAAGGCGTTGAGGTGCAGGTGCGTATAAAGGCACTCAGCGGGCCGGGCGGCCTGCTGGAGACTCTTTCCACCACCAGTGCAGCCGCGCCTGAAGCCCTGCCGGCTTTGATTGCCCTGCCCCGTGCTGACCTGGAAACGGCTGCCCTCAAGGGTCTGATCACACCGCTGGACGGCATGACCCTGCTGCGCGACGACCCCGATTGGTACCCTTATGCAGTGCAGCTCGCCACGCTGCAGGACAGCATCTTTGGCATCCCATTTGGCGGCGAGGCTTTGATGCTGATGTACCGCCCGGCGCGCGTGGGTAGCCCGCCCACTTCGTGGGATAACCTGCTGGGGTTGGGGCAGCCGGTGATCTTCCCTGCGGGTGATACGTATGCATATACCACCCTGGCGCTTTATCAGTCCACAGGGGCGGTATTGCAGGATGCCCAGTTGCGTCCCACACTGGAACTTGAGGCGGTGGAGGATGTCCTTTCCCTGTATTCCGCCGGGGCGCGCCAGGGAACCTTTCCATCCTGGCTGAACCAGTACCAGACAGACGCGCAGGCATGGCAGGCGTTCAGGGAAGCGCGCGGCAACCTGTTGATCGGATGGAGCTCGCGCTATCTGGCAGAGCTTCCGGTGGACACCGCCGCAGCGCCGCTGCCGCCCGTGGGTGAGCAGCCGTATGCATCGGCTGGCGGGTGGTTGTGGGCAGTGTCAGATCACCACACTGAGCGGCATGCCCTGGCGGTTGAACTGGCTGAATATCTGACCGAGGCTGAATTCATGGCTGAATGGACCGCCGCCGCGGGATACATGCCGCCGCGCATCTCAGCCCTGGATGCCTGGCAGAACGTAAGTTTAAAGAACATGCTCGACCGCATTTCCCTCTCAGCGCAGGTGCGCCCCACCAATGACCTGGTTTCCAGCCTGGGCCCCGTGCTGTACGATGCCAGCACGCAGGTGCTGCGCAACAACGCCGACCCCGCCGAGCAGGCGCTGGAAGCCATCCGGCGCATTGGCCCGTAGGAGACTGATGAAAACACAACCCGGCAACCCATCTTCACAATCCCCTTCCGGCTGGATGAGCCCGCCCCTGATGGCGGTACTGGCGGCTGTATTTATCTTTGTGGCTGCTGCCGCATGGTCCCCTGGCCCCGCAACCGCGCAGGACGAGCCAACCCCCACCGCGACGCTTGCGGCGACGCTTGCGGCAGATGTCACGGCTGATGCAGCCCTGCCCACGCCAACCCCTGAACCGGCAGTGGTGACCATTGCTGAGGCGACGCCCATTCCGCAGGAGTGGGAGGAGAACAAGGAGCAAACCTACGGGGTGGTGCTGGGTGGCGTGATGCTGGTAATCATCATCATCGGCGGTACGCTGGGGGTGATCACGCCGCGTAAACGGTAGCAGGGTTATTGTGTTCTTTTTGAGGCAAACAAAACCGGCTGTCCACTGGGTGGGCAGCCGGTGATCTTTTTCCATTTATATTTAGAAATGCTTGAGCAGAATGCTTTCGGGTCCGCGGTTGATCTCCCACGGGTAGACAATGTAGGCGTCGGTGATGGCGGCGTAGTAATCGGGACGCACTGTGCCGAACAGATTGCGGTAGGGGTTGAAGTGCAGCACGCAGGTGAAGGGCAGCCCGCCTGCGCTGGTAATGCGGTTCTTTACCGCCGTGATGGTGCGGCCCGAACCCCATACATCATCCACCACCAGAATTTTCTGGTCACGCAGCAGATAAGATTCGGGAAATTGCAGAAACTTGGGCCAGGCGCGCAATTTATCCTTGACCTTTTCGCCTTCCATCTCCGCCGGAAAATCCACGGCTGCGGTTAGGATGGAAGTCAGGCTGATCGCTTCCGCCAACATGCCCCCGGGAACCAGTCCGCCGCGGGTGATCAGCATCATTGCATTGAATTCTTCTTCAAACTGGGGGATCAAATGGTCAATAAGTTTATCCACGTCCTGCCATGTGACAATTTCCTGCCGCATCTCCACCACCGTCCTGTAAATGGTCTGTCTGAATATTATAGCAGGTTTGCGCCTGCCAGTATGACCAATTCGGTCAACGGAGTCTGGGGCGGCATCTTTGGGATAGGATGGTGGGGGGAGCGTTTTCCCTCCCCTGAATGTGGCACATTATGTGAAGGGACGTGAGTATTGAAAGAGCGGGATTTTTTTACACGAAATGCACGAATGGACGAAAAACACGAAAAATGCGGGTAAATTCAGAAGCCGTAGGGGCGCGGCGGGAACAAGGGCGGTCATGAGGGAATGGCATCCGTAGCCGCTCCCGCGGCACCCCCTCCGTCGCCGAACGCGATGGTCGCCGGGTGCAGGATCAATGCCGCGACGCGTTCGGCGACATCTCCCCCATCCAAAGGACGGGATGGGGGAGGAGGATCTTTGCCGGGCAGGCTTTGAATCGAAATCCGTTGTCAGAACACCCCCTCTGTCGCCGAACGCTATGGTCGCTGTGCAGAAACAATGCTGTGCCGCGCTCGGCGACATCTCCCCCATCCAAAAACCGGATGGGGGAGGAGGAGCCCCTTTGTCGGCGGCGAGGTGAGCGCAGCGATTGTAGTAAGTGTGGTGTGCGCTTACACCGGAGAGGGTTCTCTGCTCGTTTTGTGCGATCCTGACAGCAGGATGCACTTCTCCTCCCCCATTCGCGTCGTTTCGAATGGGGGAGGTGGGCGAAGGAGCGCGGCACACGAATTAGCCTGACGGGTGGCGATCACCCGCGCGCCTTCGACCGGAGGGGGTGTTCCTGGTTTTTATCTCCTCCAGCACATCCAGAATTGCGCACAACACCCCGTCTCGATCTTCCAACACCTGATTATTCCAGAAGCGCATAACCCGATACCCCCTGGCACGCAGATATTCACTGCGCTGTCCATCATAACCTTCCTGATCCAAATGCTGTCCCCCATCCAGTTCAATAATCAGCATGTTCTTTGGAGCGCAAAAATCGACGATATAAGGCCCAATGGGATGTTGCCGCCTGAAGTGAATACCCTCCAGACGATGCCCTCGCAAAGCCTGCCACAAGATGTGCTCCGGCTCGGTTTGCCTTTTTCTTAATTCATGGGCTCTTTGATGAATCAACGCCACATGCGGTTGTTTGGACATATGCTCATGGTATATGGGATTTTTTTAGAAATCAATCCCCCAATGGAAAATTGGACATCATCCTGATCCACAAGAAGAACACCCCCTCTGTCACCGAACGCGATGGTCGCCGGGTGCAGGATCAATGCTGTGCCGCGTTCGGCGACATCTCCCCCATCCATAAAACGGGATGGGGGAGGAGGATCTTTTCCAGGCAGGATCTTGAATCCAAATCCGATGTCAGAACACCCCCTCTGTCTCCGAACGCGATGAATGCCGCGTGCAGAATCATTGCTGTGCCGCGTTCGGCGACATCTCCCCCATCCAAAGGACGGGATGGGGAGGAGGAGCTTTTCCAGGCAGGGTCTTGAATCGAAATCCGTTCCCAGAATCCGTTGTCAGAACACCCCCTCTGTCTCCGAACGCGATGGTCGCTGTGCAGTATCAATGCCGTAACGCGTTCGGCGACATCTCCCCCATCCGAAGAACGGGATGGGGGAGGAGGAGCTTTGCCAGGCAGAGTCTTGAATCGAAATTCGTTCTCAAATCCGTTGTCAGAACACCCCCTCTGTCTCCGAACGCGATGTGCGCCGGGTGCAGGATCAATGCCGCGACGCGTTCGGCGACATCTCCCCCATCCAAAAAACGGGATGGGGGAGGAGGAGCTTTTCCCTCCCCACATGGCGCCGTTTGCATGAGCCACGCCAGCGCGCTGAACCCGTCCAGCATGTTATACTCGTTTCAATTTCATTCTCCAGCCATAGAGGTTAATATGTGGGTCTACTTCACACAGGGATTGTTGCTGGGAGTATACGCCGCGCTCTCGCCAGGACCCTTTCAATTCTTCCTGATCTCACAGACGCTGCGCACCGGCTGGAAACGCACCCTGCCGGCGGCCGTCGCGCCGTTGTTGAGCGACGCGCCCGCGGTAACGCTTTCACTGCTGGCGCTTTCACAGTTGCCCGGCTGGTTCCTGAATGGGTTGCGCGTTGGCGGGGGTTTGTTCATCCTCTACATGGCATACGGCGCTGTGCTGGAGTTTCGCCGCCTGGCGGACGCCCCCACTGCACCCCCGGCTGGCAACCAGACCCTGGCGCGCGCATTTGTGATGAACTTTCTCAACCCCAACGTCTATATCTTCTGGACCACCATTGGCGCACCGATTGTACTGGATGGCTGGAAACAGTCGGCATGGCATGGCTGGAGCTTCATCGGGGGCATGTATGGCGCACTCATCCCTGCCACCGCAGGGTTGATCATCCTGTTCGGCACCGCCGGAGGGCTTAAACCCGCCGTGCGGCGCTGGATCCAGCTTGGTCTGGCGCTGGTACTCAGCCTGCTGGCGCTTTACCAGATTGTCAGTGGAATCACCGGTTTGCTTGCGCTTTGACCCCCTGCTTTTATGCTACACTGAAATCACCGTTTACCCACAATTGAGCCATTTTTTGCACGGAGTGCCAGTATGGAAGTGAAACTGCTCTCACTGCCTTCTTATACAGATGCTGAAACGGTTGATCAGAACGCGGCTGGCCGGGTGACCGGGCAACAGCGGCAGGCATTGAAAACCACCGGTCTGGGTGCTCTTGGATGCGGTACGCGCATGTTGACCCTGCTGCAATTGCCCGTGTTTTGTCTTTTCGCGGTGATCGCTCTGGCACTGCTGCGCCTGAATTTCTGGATCATCCTGCTGCTGGGCGGGGCGTCCGCGCTGGTGATTGGTGGAATGTGGATCCACGCGCTGGGCGGGTTTTACCGTCAGAATGCCGATATGCAAAAAGACCTGGCAGCCGGTGTGACGCGCAGCGCGGATGGGGAGGTGATTTACGGCAAGCGCGGTTACATTGCCAGGGTGAAGGAGCGGGATTTAACCCTGCCAAACGGGCTGGGCGGCCTGTACCCGGGTGTGGCTTACACTTTTCATTACCTGCCGTCCTCGGGGGTGGTGCTCTCTGCCGTGGAGCGCATGCCGGGCTTTCCACATCTGGCTGAGGAGGGGTTGCGGAAAGCATTAATGGCAGCCCACCGCTTTGACGCTGATGACCTGAGCGCCAACCGAAGGGGACGGATTGCCGCCCCGCAGATGAAGCGTTTT
>DAOUGC010000119.1:0-5474 GCA_034429695.1 Levilinea sp. | reverse complement strand
CCATTCACCGCATGAGCTATCAGCCGTTGTGTGAAAAACCGGGTTGTCCGTTGCCGGTGGAGAGCTAACCGGTTCCCTTATTTTCGAACAAAATGCGGCATTTCAAACGGGATCGCCAGCGACAGCTCGACAAAGCCGGCGTATTCGCCGTTTTCATACCAGGGGGATTGGTGAACCAGCTTTTTGACGCCCTTTTTTTCAATGGTGTAGACGTTGCTCTGGCCGCTTCTGAGCATGTCCAGCAATTTGCTGCGGGCCGGCTCGGGGTGGCAGTCCAGCACGTTTGATCCGATCAGCGCGAAGCCGCCGTCCTTCTCAAAAACGCGCGCGGCTGTGTCGTTCATGTAGAGGATCACGCCGTCGCGGTCGCACACCGTCATGGCGCCGGGGAAACCCTGTACCCAGGCGGGAAGGTTCATGGATTTATTCCTGTGATGTCAAAAATCGAGAAGTTTATATGAAGCAGGTGGTAGATAACAGGTGGAAAGTGGCAATCGCTTCCTCCTTCCTACCATCCACCACCTGCTCGTCTGATTACATTCCCGCTGCTGCCTTCAAAGCGCAATCCAGCAGTAATTCGCGCGGGGCGCGGCGGGTGTTCCATTCGCGTGCATCCCAACCTTCGGGGACCACCAGATCGCCGCCATACACCACCTGACCGATCTCAAAACCGCGCAGGTGGGCAACGGCAAAGAAGGCGGATGCTTCCATTTCCACCACCAGGCAGCCTTCCTGAACGCGCCGGTCGCGTTTGGCCGGGGTCTCGCGGAAGAAGGCGTCCGTCGTCCATGACTTGCCGGTTACCGCCGGCAGACCGGCTTCGGCGAACACCTGCTGCAGGACCTGCACGGCGCGCGGGCTGGCAAAAGCCTCGCGTGAAGGCGGCATGTAATGGTAGGACGTGCCCTCGTCGCGCACCGCGGATGAGATGATCACCGGGTGTCCGACGGCAATTTCGCGTTGCAGCACACCAGCGCCGCCGCAGGCGATCACATGCCGGATGCCAAGCGGGGTCATGTCATCCAGCAGACCGGCGGCCAGCGGTGCGCCCACGCCGGGGTGCATCACCAGCACGTCACGGCCATCCACCGAGGTGATATACACGGGGTGGTCGCCGATTTCGGAGTGGTTCTTGCCCACAAACTTCAGGCGTCCGTCGGCAGCGCGCTCCTCCAGGATCTCCTGAAAGAAGCACACCACCAGGCGTTCCTGCGGCCCGCACGACAGCTCAAAGCCGGTGGGGCTGATGATGCCGTGCGGGTCGGGGTCAAATTCCAGAATGGGTGGCAGTTCGTTCACGCTCTAATCCTCAGACAATACAATGATGCGGTCTTCGGGCTGGAAGGTGACCAGCTCAGACTTGAGCGGGTTGACGTGCACGCCGTACTGGCGGGAAGCTTCGCGTCCGTCGGCAGTGATGCGGTATCCAAACGCCACCTGATTGCGGCGGCGGGCGGCTTCCACCACGGTGTGGAAGTTTACCGGCTGGCATGGGGTGACGTATTCGCCCACCGGTTTCAAATAAATCTCGGAGCCTTCCGGGTCGAAGAAATCGGCGAAGACGGCGTTGAGGTATTTGTTTTCAGAAATTTGCGCCAGCATCAGGCTGACCAGTTTGTCGCTGACGATGAAGTCATCGGCGCGGGCAACGTCAGCCAGGTTGCGGTTGCGGATGTCCAGCATCTCGGTCACGATTGAGAAGTTGTGCCCGCCCCTGTCGGCCATGTCGCGCAGATGCAGCAGGGTGATCAGCGTGCGTGCATCGGCCTGTTGCTGCCCACCACCGTCGGAATTGGAGAGCAGGATGACGTGGTTAAACTCCTCAACACGGATGCTTTCCAGCACGCGCCGGTTGGTGGGGTCGCCGCGATGATATACAACCTTTTGATGATCAAGCGCCTGGCAGTATTCGGACAGCATGTTGGGAATGTCGGTATTATCTGAAACGATGGTGGTGGATGAACCCGGCGCAACGTATTGATCCAGTTCATTGATGATCGCACAGCCGCGCCAGTTCCAACCAAGGATCAGATTGCGTTCCGGATGCGCTTCCAACGCGGGCGCAGTGATAATGGCGGTCTCGGTCACCTCGCCCAGGCTGGGGCTGACCTTGATCTGATCGTCGTCAGCGGCGATGAGGATCAGGCGGTCGCCTTCCTGTAACACGGTGTTCATGGGTGGGTTGAGCGAGACACTGCCTGCGGCGGTCTGGATGCCCAGCACGGCGTTGGTGTCGAACCAGCGCAGGGTTTCGCCGAAGGTCTTGCCGGTGAGGGCCGGTATGGGAGCGAAGTAAATTTCATCGCCGCCGAAGTCCAGCAGCTCGGTATAGACCACTGAGAGGCCGCTCTGGCGGCAGGTCTGGGCGATCACGCGCGCCACCAGGTCGCCGACCATGACCCATTCCACCTCGCCGTGCCCAACCACCTGGGCGGCGTCCATGTTCTTCAGGTCGCGGATCTCCGCCACGATGTTGTAAGCCTCTTTGCGCCGGTTGGGGTGATGCGTGATGGCCAGCACGGTCTTGATCACTTCCGAATCGGGGTCGGGGGTGTCAGGCGAAATGGCAATGATGGATTTGGCGGTGTTGAGCGAGATCAGCGCCAGGTCGGCCATTTCCATGGGCGAGCCGCTGCGGGTGACCACACGGGTGCGGCCGGTGCTCTCCACCTTGGTGGCAATCTCCCCGTCCATCTCCAGCTTGTCCTTGTCGCCGAGGATGACGATGGTGGAATGAGGCAGGTTTTCATTGGCAGCCACCAGCTCGGTGATGATGGTGAAGATCTGCTCGGACCAGCCCAGGATGATGGTGTGATCGCTCTCGATCACTCGCGAGCGTCCCTTGCGCAACTCCTCCAGTTTGCCTTCAATGCCGCTGGACAGGACGCCGATGAAGGTGCTGATGATAAAGATGCCGCCCATGGTGGGCAGGATCAGCATGATGAAGCGGAAGCCCCAGCCGGTGTCACCACCCATGGTTCCGGCGTCGAGGGTGCGCATCAGGGTCAGCCAGACGGCTTCTCCAAACTGGTACGGCTCATCGCCCACCTGGGTGAAACCGGTGAGGGTGATGATCAGGGCGGAGATGACAATCAGCACCACAGACAGCACCCCCAGCGACGCGATCAGCGCGCCGGTGCCGCGTGAGAATAGATTGTCCATCCAGTACCGCAGACGGTCAGAAAATCGAATATTGGGGTTCAATGCAGCCTCCTTGCAGCAGATTGTATTGGGAACCGGTTACGGGATCAGTACCGGGAAGGTCTCCATGGGAATATCGGTCACACCGGCTGGGCTTTGTTCGATGGTCATCAAATAAACACTGCCCAATCCATCGGTGACGGTGAAAGTGTAAGGCTGATTGTACTGACGGTAAGCATTGGCGATGGTGAAACTGCCTGTGGACCAGTTCCAATCGCTGCCTACTGAATAATATACACGCAAATCGCCATCGGGGATACCGGTAAAGTTGAAGGTTTCTCCTGCGCGCACATAAAAGGCAAGCACCTTTTGATCCTGTGCGCCGATCAGTACCATGACGGTGTCGGTGGTGAGTACATTCTGCACATTAAGGCTGCCAGAGCCTTCGCCTGCGCGCGCATCGTATACCAGCGCCCCGTTGAGCGGGCGGAACAGCCCGGGCGGGATGACGGCGCATTGCGCATCGTAGGTGGAATAACCCTGTCCGGTCTTGACCCAGCCGGAAAGTCCATTTCCAGCGCGCACCAGCAGCCAATCGCAATTCTGGTAAGCGCCGGTAACCAGCGCCATGGTGTCGCGCGGCAGTGCGCTGATGATGGGATACTCCTCACCGGGGCCCTCGCGCAGGTTGAGGCGCTCGGTGCGTACCACCGCATGCACGGTCGGCGGAGGTGTGATGGTCAATGTTGGGGCAGGGGTGGGAACCTGTGTTGGCGGGGAGGGGGGTGTGGCAGTGGGAACCGCCTGGGTGAGTGAGGCATAAATGAACGCTGCGATGGAAGTTTCGGTGGCGCGCATTTGCGCCTCATTGGGCCTGCAGCCGGCGCAAACCAGAGCAGTGGCGCACAGCAGCGTCAGGCTGATCAAAAACAAGCGAACAGATCGCGGCGTGAACATACCCGTCCCTCCTGAAATGTTTTAATAGAATAGCATAAAAGCAGGATGAGGGATGATATTTTTGCGCGCGAATATGGCTTGAGCAGGGTGTCCGGTCAGGGGGTGTTGAGCCAGGCAATGCTGTCATGGCTGTTAAAACGCGTGCGCATGACTTCAATGGCCTGGGGGTTGTCATCCACCAGGATGAAGCGCCTGCCCAGTTCCAGCGCGGCAGCGCCCAGCGTGCCCGAGCCGGCAAAGAAGTCCATCACCAGGTCGCCCGGGCAGGATGAAGCCAGCAGGATGCGCCGGATGACTCCGAGTGGTTTCTGGGTGGGGTAACCGGTTTTTTCACGTGAGTTGGTGGGGACGATGGTGTGCCACCATGTGTCGGTGGGCAGTTTGCCGCGCGCGGCTTTTTCAGGGCCAACCAGGCCGGGCGCCATGTAGGGAATGCGCTCCACCTCGTCCACGTTGAAGACGTAGTTTTGCGGGTCGCGGGCGTACCACAGGATGTTGTCATGTTTGGGCGACCACTTTTTGGTCGAGCGCGCGCCGTAGTCGTATGCCCAGATGATCTCGTTGATGAAGCTCTCGCGCCCAAAGATGCCGTCCAGCAGGATCTTGCAGTAATGCACTTCACGGTAATCGATGTGAAAGAACAGGCTGCCGTTTTCGGCCAGCACGCGGCGGGCTTCCACCAGGCGCGGCTCCAGGAAAGCCATATAGTCGTCAAAGATATCGGCATAACCGCGCGAGCCGACCTTGAGGGTGGCGTAACGCTGCCCGCCAAAGCCGGTGCGGTCGCCGTTTTCGTCAGAGCGCACAGTTTGGATCTGCGTGCGCGCCTGCTGTTTGCCGGTGTTGAACGGCGGGTCAATGTAAATGAGGTTGACCGATGCGTCCGGCAGCGAGCGCAGCACGGGCAGGTTGTCACCGAAGAAGATTGTGTTGGATGGCATGTGGAAATTTTAACATAGGGTGGGAGGTTCCTGCCATCTGTTCCAACTAATTAGTCCAAGTTGAAAAAGGTAGGGTGGGCTGGCGTTCTTCCAGCCCACCGTTATTTACCGCACACGTTCGGTGGGCTGAGAAAGCATCAGCCCACCCTACCAATCTACAATGGACCCTTCCCTGCCGCCCTTTTTTTGCCCGCTGATGCATCAACAATGTCCGTTGGGGACGGGCGGGAGGAATCAGCGGGATGCGGCTGGGAGGGCGAGTCGCCAGCGAAGCTGGCGCGGTGTCTTCCATCCCGCCGTTTTTGTGTGTGGAGATGAATGTTTTTTTTAACACGAATGACACGAAAAAGCAAAGCTCCCGTAGTGGTAGGGTGGGCTGATCCTTTCCATCTGATCCTACTAAATGGAGAAAACTGGATCGAATCCAGGTATGCA
>DAOUGC010000118.1:0-21906 GCA_034429695.1 Levilinea sp. | reverse complement strand
GGCTGGCGTTCGTCTCCTCTATCGCATAAAATGGGGGCATGAACCTCGATATTCAACCGGCGACCCTGGCGGATAAAACCATTTTGCGCCACATGTGGGAGCTGTATCTGTACGACTTCTCTGAATTCACCGGTGAAGACCTCAACCCGAACGGTTTGTTTGAGACCCATTACTTTGACCTTTACTGGCTGGAGGAAGACCGCCGTTTTCCTTTCCTGTTTCGGGTGGATGGCAACCTGGCTGGTTTTGCGTTTGTGCGCCTTGCCGATGATCCTGATGGGCGGGCGTTGCGCCATATCAGTGAATTTTTCATCATGCGCAAATATCGTGGCAAAGGTCTGGGCGAACAGGCAGCCCGTTTTATGTTTGACCGGTTCCCGGGGGCGTGGAGTGTGCGCCAGATCGCTGCCAATCAACCGGCGCGGGCTTTCTGGCGCAGGGTGATCGAACGCTACACCGGCGGTGAATACTCCGAGACCCGCGCGGATGGGGATAGTGTGCAACATTTTAATAATTCAGGAGCCTCAAATGTTTGAGACAAAAATACCCCGTATCGGCATGGTGATTGAGGACCATACCGCCAGCAATCCCAATCCGTTGCGGGTGCGCAAGGGTGAGGCGATCACGCCGGTGGAGCGTGAGGATGACTTTCCGGGCTGGGTGTGGTGTACTGCCGGTGGGCGCGAAAGCTGGACGCCGGTCTCCTGTTTGCAGCAGCAGGGTGATGGATTCATTGCCGCATATGATTACGACGCCACGGAACTGACGGTCACCAAAGGTGAGCGGTTGACCGTGATCGGTGAGGAGAGCGGCTGGCTGCTGGCGACCGATGATAAAGGCCTGACGGGCTGGGTTCCGGTGGAGATTGTGCGTTGGATGGATAAGGGAACTGCGTGAAAAAGGGTTATCTGTCCACCTCGCAGGTGGCAAAGGCGGTGGGGGTGCATCCCAACACGGTGCGGCTGTACGAAAAATACGGGCTGCTGCCGCCTGTTGAGCGCACACCCAAGGGATACCGGCTGTATACTCCCTATCATCTGGATCAGATGAGGCTGGCGCGGCTGGCGTACTCCAACCCATACCCCGGCACGCTGATCCGACACTCGGCGGTTGAGGTGATCAAACTCACCGCTGCCAAGGACCTGGGCGGCGCGCTGGAAAGCGCCTACCGGCATCTGGCGGTGGTGCACGCTGAACAGGCGCAGGCGGATGCAGCGGTGTTGTTGCTGCAACGCTGGGCAAGCGGTGCGGCCGCCGAGGCGCGCGGCAGGCAATTACGCATCGGGGATGTGGCTGCCCTGCTGCGTCTCACTGTGGATCAGTTGCGCAACTGGGAGCGAAACGGCCTGGTGGAAGTGCCGCGCGACCCGCACAACGGCTACCGCCTGTACAGTGAGGTGGAGATTGGCCGGTTGCGCGTAATCCGCATGTTGCGCAATGCTGGTTATTCGCCCATGGCCATCCTGCGCATGTTGACCCTGCTGGATGCATCGGTGCAGGACAGTGAAGGGAACCCCGCTGACCCGGCGACTGCCGCTGACCTGCGCGCCGCGCTGGATACTCCGCGCGAGGATGAGGACGCGGTCATGGCAACCGACCGCTGGATCTCCACCCTGGCATTTCAGGAGCAGGTGGCTCATCAGATGATCGCGCTGGTGGAGGATATGGTGGCCAGGTACAGTCCGGTCAGGTATACCCCTGTTTAATCGCTCAACCCTACAGTTGTGCACCATGGTTCTATGATGAAAGAAACAGAAAAACATTGGAGGGAGTATGAACAGACCCAGGATCGTATTCTATAATAGCGTGCCTGTTGACGGACGCATTGCGATAACTGAAAACGGGCTATTGTTGTTCGGGGATGAACGCTGGAAGTCCATTGATCAGCCGTGCGGACCGGGGATCCTGGAACGTCTGATGGAGGAGCTAAGCCCGCAAGCCACGCTGGAGGGCAGCGGTTCGTTTGTACCGCGCAACCAACCAGCGGGTGACCTGCCGCCTGCCAGTCTGCCCGCGGCGGATCTGCTGCAGGACTACCTGCCGGAAAATCAGATGAATATTGAAGGCAGGCGCTGGTTCGGCGTGGTTGACGGGCGCGGACGGGTGCGCTGGATGTACAAGGAATCACCCGATGAAGTCTGGAAGGGGTTTTACCTGCTGGTTCTCGTGTGTGCTTCAACGCCGCTGGCTTCACTGGAATATCTGCGGCGTGAAGAAGTGCCTTACCTGGTGGCGGGTGAGACCCGGGTGGACCTTGGCAGGGCATTTGAAAAAATGAAAACCATGCTGGGGGTGGAGACGCTTTTGGTGACCGGTGGGGGGCATCTGGGAGGAGCGCTGCTGCGTGCCGGTTTGCTGGATGAAATTAACATTGAGTTTCTGCCCGCGATCATTGGCGGCACCAGCGCTCCAGTGTTGTTCACTGCGCCGGACCTGGGTGATGATGAGATGCCCACCCGGCTGGATCTGCTGGATGTTCAAAAAAGTGAAAATGGACGGGTCTGGCTGCGCTATGCCGTGGTGAAGTGATAACCGGTTGGCGGGAGTACCAGCGGGTTGCGCTTGCGCTTTCGTATGTAACCCAACCCGCCGTTTATTCTCTTCGTTCCAGTTCATCGGGCGTGGGTTTCTGAAAGATGGCAATCCACGCCTTCATGCTTTCTTCTGGAATGAAAAAATGTTGCCGGGATGGTTGTGAGTTTCGCACTCTCAGCCGTCTGAGCAGTTCCTCATCGGATACATCCAGATAGTGCACTTCACTGCTGGCGCCCAGTTGCTTTGCGCGCTGCCGGAAATCCTCGCGTTCTTCACGAGACCAAAAGCCGAAATCGAGGATGACGTTGGTTCCAAGTTCCAGCGCCCGGCTGGCAATTTTCCACAGCATGGCCTCTACAAAATTATGCCTGGCGTCGTGTTCCGGCTCTTCTGCGTCCTGACCGAACAGACCAATCTGCCACTCATCCGGCGTCAGGCGCAGCGCTGAGCGTTCATGTTCAAGCTGTTTTGCCAGGGTTGTTTTTCCTGAACAGGGAAGTCCGACCATCAGATGAAGGGTTGCCACGTTTTTCTCCAGATAAATATTTTCAGTCACCTGAGTATATTCCATCCAGGGGGTATTTTTCAGGACTTTAAGATTACCCAACGCCTCCTCCAAACCCTCCATTTGGACACCAATGTTTTAGAATGAAATTAATCCAATGAGGAGGCAGCATGACCACTGCTCACATTCAAGTCGAACGGTTATCCAAGACCTACCGCGTGCCCGTGCGCGAGCCCGGGTTGCGCGCCTCGGTAAAGGCGTTGTTCAAGCGCGAGTACACCGAGGTCGAAGCTGTGCGCGCGATCAGCTTCAATATTCAACCAGGGGAGATGGTGGGTTTCATCGGGCCAAACGGCGCGGGCAAAACCACCACGCTCAAAATGCTCTCCGGCTTGCTGCATCCCAGCGCCGGTGAGGCCAGCGTGGCGGGCTTTCAGCCGTGGAAACGCGAGTACCCGTTTCTGCACAGCATCAGCATGGTGTTGGGCAACAAAAGCCAGATGATCTGGGACATTCCCCCGCTGGACAACTTCAAGGTGCTGGCTGAGATCTACAACATTCCTCCTGCGGATTACAAACAGCGGCTGGACCGCCTGATTGACCTGCTGGACATGGGCGATCTGCTTACCCGGCCGGTGCGCAACTTTTCGCTGGGTGAGCGCATGAAGTGCGAACTGGTGGCAGGGCTGCTGCACAACCCGCGGGTGCTGTTTCTGGATGAACCCACCCTGGGGCTGGACATCTCCATGCAGGTGCGCCTGCGGCGCTTCATCGCCGAGTACAACCAGATCAGCGGGGCAACCGTGATCCTGACCAGCCACTACATGGCCGATGTGGTGGCGCTGTGCCCGCGCGTGCTGCTAATCCATGAGGGCAGCCTGATCTATGATGGGGCTTTGAGCGGCCTGGCGGCGCGTCTGGCGCCCTTCAAACTGGTGCGGGTGGCGCTGGGCAATGGCGGCTGGAAGGACGGCACACCCCTGCCGGAATGTGCCAGTCTGCTGGAACAGGAAAATGGGCGCGTGACCCTGCGCGTGCAGCGTGACGAGACCCCCGCTTTTACCGCTCATTTGCTCAACACCCTTCCGGTCAACGACCTGTCGGTGGAGGACCCGCCGATAGAAGCGGTGATCGACCAGATCTATCAGGGAGGTGGGCTGTGAACCTGCGCGGCGGCATGGCTTTAATCGGGCGCACCTGGGCTTCCTGGATGCAGTACCGCAGCTTCTTCTTCCTGCTGGCGTTTGGCTGGATGATCCCGCCATTAATGTACCTGTTCGTGTGGACTTCGGTGGTGGGCGACGGCACACTTAATGGCCAGACGCGCGCCGGGTTTGTGGCTTACTACCTGGTGCTGATCCTGGTCAATCAGATTACCTATTCGCAAACCAACTGGACGGTCGGCGATATGATCCGCGAGGGGTTGATCACCCCGTGGCTGTTGCGCCCCATGGCGGTGGTGTTCAATGTGCTCTCGTCAGAACTGGCTGGCAAGGTGGTTTACATGGTATTCACCACACCGGTGGCGATTATTCTGGCGCTGGTGCTGCATCCCCGGCTGGAGACCACGCCCGGGCAGGTGGGATTGTTTTTCATCTCACTGCTGCTGGCGTGGGGGTTGCGTTTCTTCTGGGGTCTGTGGCTGGCAATGCTGGCGTTCTGGGCAACCCGCGCTGATGCGCTGCTGGCTCTGCAGGATGCACTGGTTTTTCTGCTGGCTGGCATGGTGGCGCCGGTGGGTCTGCTGCCGGGTTTCCTGCAGGGGCTGGCGCGGGTGCTGCCCTTCCGCTACATGGTTGGTTTTCCAGTGGAAGTGTTGACCGGGCAGGTGAGCGGCAGCCAACTGGTGCTTGGCTTTGCCGTTCAGGCTGGCTGGCTGGCGGTTGCCCTGGCGCTCTCGGCCTGGGTGTGGAACCGGGGCGTTCGACATTATTCAGCGGTGGGAGGTTGACATGCGCGCATTTCGATTAATCAACCGCTTTCTTCAGGCATCCGCCCAGCAGGAGATGGCTTACCGCGCCAACTTCTGGATCAAGCTGCTGCACTCCTTGCTGCAACTGGGGGTGGGGGTGATGAGCCTGCAGGTGATCTTTTCGCAGGTGCAGGCGCTGCACGGCTGGGATTATCCCTCTGCGCTGGCGCTGCTGGGGGTGTATCTGCTGGTCAGTGCGCTGCGCGGGCTGTTCATGTCACCCAGTTTTGATGCGCTGGTGGGTCTGGGCGGCGACGTGTTTACCGGCCGCTTTGACTTCACCCTGCTCAGACCGGTGGGGGTGCAGTTCTTCGTCTCGGTGCGCCACTGGCAGTTATTTTCCCTGCTGGATGTGCTGCTGGGTCTGGGTGTGTTGGGCGCCGCCATGCTGCAGCTTGGGGCACAATTGAGCCTGGCTCAAACCCTGGTGTTTGTCATCACCCTGCTGGCAGGTCTGGTGGTGCTGTATGCGCTGCTGCTGGCTTGCTCGGCGCTGGTTTTCTGGGCGCCCGACTTCCTTTATACCTGGTTGTTTGACGGCGTGTTCCAACTGGCGCGTTACCCGGTGGGAATTTACCCTGGCTGGTTGAAGCTGGTGTTGACCTGGATCATCCCGGTGGGGTTGATGACCACCATCCCTGCCCAGGCGCTGGTGGGGCGTCTGCCCCTGCCCGTGCTGGTCGGCAGCCTGGCGCTGGCTCCCCTGGCTTTTCTGGGCGCATCGGCGTTGTTCCGGTTGGGGCTGAAACGTTACGCCAGTGCATCGTCCTGAGATCATTATCCTTGCTGCAGGAGCGCCGGAGGCATCAACGGCGCTCCTCTGATTTAACCGGGAATCTCTTAACTTTTTCATTGCTTGTAAAAGCAAAATTTTCTGGCATAATAGAAGCACGGTTTATTATTGAATTGGTCAACATAAGTGGGGGGGTAAAAATAGTAATTCCCTGCTTTTTATATTGGAGATGGGTGGATGAAAGGTTCGTAATACGGACCTGGAGGATGTTTTATTTGTTATGGTGGCAAACGAAGCATTGAATTTATTGAAAAACATGAAATACTGTCATGAATTATTCACGGCTCTGTTTTGTTGAATCCTGTGCCAGATGATTAATCATGCCAGATAACCGGATTGACCTGTCCGAAGTGGGCATTTCGGGCGGTGGGTGTTTGAGAACGTGGTGATGTGAGTGGTGACGCGTTACTGGTTGGAACAGGACCGGACGCCGGAACGAGAATTCAGATCCGCGCGCCGGGAAGGATGACCGGGGAGGCATAGAATACCGATGAAACCCATCAGCGTGCTAATCGCCGACGACCATAAACTCATGCGCGTCGGAATCCAAAAATTCCTTGGACAGTTCAAGGACATTCAGGTTGTGGGGGAAGCCAGTAATGGCATTGAAGCGCTGGAAATGGTGGAAAAATTAAACCCAGATGTCCTGTTACTGGATATGCAAATGCCGGGCAAGGACGGGGTGGAAGTGGCGCGCAGCCTGACCGAAGCAGGTTCGGCGGTACGCTGCATCGCCTTTTCTGCGTATGATGACAAATATTATGTCCTGGGGCTGCTGGAGACCGGTGCGGCGGGGTACATTTTGAAGGACGATGACCCGTGCACGATCATTGAGGCAATTCGCCAGGTGTGCCGGGACGGAAAGATTTGGGTGTCCGCGCGCATCGCTCTGTCATAAATATTTTTCACCGCTTGGCGTTGAATTCGTGTTATCCTTCATGGGTTCCAAACCTCTATTCAAACCCCGGAAGGAAACCATGAAGACCTTTTCACCAATGATGTTGGCATTGTTTGGGCTGGTGGTAATTCTGGCTGGCTGTCAGCCGGTGCAGCCATCGCCCTCAGAAGCCGCCGTTGTACCCGAAGTGGCGACCCTCCCCGCAGACCCGACTCAGCCATGCAGCGAAGAACACCCTGAATGGGGCGTTTACTTTGAAGAACGCCATGTGGAAGGTGCAGTGGTTTTGCATGATGGTTCCACTGGCTGCACCTTGCGGTATAACCCACAGCTTGCCGCGCAGGCTTTCCTGCCGGCGTCAACTTTTAAAATCCCCAACACATTAATCGGACTGCAAAGCGGCGTGATCAGCGGCGCTGACATGGTCATGACCTGGGACGGCAGGCAGTGGCCCATTGAAAGCTGGAATCAAGACCATGACCTGCGCAGCGCGTTTCAAAACAGCGTGGTTTGGTATTACCAGGAACTGGCACGCCGGGTGGGTGCAGAGCGCATGCGTTCGTATGTGGAGAGCATCCCTTACGGCAATGCCGACATCGGTGGTGAGATTGACACCTTCTGGCTGGAGGGTGAATTGAGAATCAGCCCTGACCAGCAGGTGGAGTTTTTACGCCGTTTGCAAGCCGATGACCTGCCTTTTTCAACCAACCATCAGGCGTTGGTCAGGGAATTGATGATCCTGGAGGAGACGCCGGAATATACCCTGCGGGCAAAGACCGGCTACACTGCCCGTGTAAAGGAACAGGTGGGCTGGTGGGTTGGTTATGTGGAGAAAGATGGTGTGACTTACACCTTCGCCACCCTGCTGCACATGCCCGAACCGGTGGAAATGTTTCAGGAGAGCCGCATTGACATCACCCGCGAGGTGCTAATGGAGTTGGAGATTTTGCCAGGGGATACCCCTTGATCCAAACAAACCGGACGGCGGGCACCGTCCGGTTTTTCGTATACAGATTGACAGTGAGCGAATCAGGCGGTGACTTGAATGGAAGTGCGCGAGATCGACTGGCGGTAGGATAGTTCCAGATAGGTCAATGGACGGGTTACGGCCGTGGGTCCGGTGGTCTTGCCCCATACCAGGCGGCGGGCTGCATCGAACCAGTCGTTACCGTCTCCACCCGCGTATACCACATCGCCCCGGCTGACCAGACTGTCGCTGCGTTGATCAATATCACCCGAGAAAAGTGGGTTTGCCTGCCAGTCTTCATGCGCAGCACCCAGCCCCTGTAGATGTTGTCCATCCTTGAAGATGTCCACGGCTTCGATGATGCCGTTGTCCTGGGCGGTAAAGGTGACGCGTGTGCCGTCCTGCAGCATAAGGGTGGTGTGGGAGTTGCTGCTTTTCAGGTCCGAAAATTCCCCATTGGCAGCACCCTGCATGTCAGAGAGATCCACATGCGGGTCGCCCCAGATGGTGGTGGAGCGGTTGGTCCATTTGTCGTGGATGGTGAAGGTCTGCCCGTCTTTGAAAGACAGCAGATAGCGGTCGGTTTCCGCGTTTTTATTGTCGTGCTTGATTAATCCCTGAAAAGGCTCGGAGCTGCGTGAGGTAAATTCCAGCTCAATATGAATTTCCTCGTGCACCATTTCAATGGTGACGCCGGCTTCATTGGCCGCCTGTTCCACGCCGGCAGGTGAATTAAAGCCGCGCAGTTTGTCGATCAGGTCGGACAGGCGGATATGCACCTCATTGCTGCCCGGCGTTGCGGATGCCTGATGTGGTTTTTCAACCTGGCGTGCTTCAGGAGAAAGCGACACCTGATCGGCTTCCATTTCCTCTTTCAGGTTGCTTGGCCGCCGTCCGGTCATTTTCTCGTAATCGATCCAGCCTGCTTTTGCCAGCAGGCGTCTGGCGATCATTAATGTGGAGATGTCCATGTCAGCCTCCTTGCTGCATAAACGGATCCATCCTAAAGATAATATCGACCGTTAATTGAAATACTGGAGTCCGGGGAGGCAAAAAAGACTCGCAGCCATTGACTGCGAGTCTTTATGTGTTCGGAATTCCTGCAAATGGGGTGGATCAGGCGGGTGATACGGCTGGCTCCCGTTTTGCCCTCAGGATGAAAGCCATGATGGGGAACACCAGCAGGTTGATGCTGGCAAACGCAGCGAAGGTCAGGGGGTAGCTGATGCTATCCACCAGTGCACCGCCAATTCCCAGCCCGATGCCCTGCCCCACATTGGTGAAAGCCATGAGGATGGCAAACATACTGGCGGCGATTGCCGGTTGGGTAAAGCGCATGGCCAGTGCAAAATAGGAAGCCTGATAAGATCCGTAAGCCACACCAAAGATTGCCACCAGGGCAAACGCCAAACCGATGAATGCGCCAGGCGGCAGGAACAGAACCAGCAAAAACAGCGCAATACTGGTGGCTCCTGCGCCGATTAATAATGAGCGCAGACCCATGCGGTCGGTCAGGCGGCCGCCCAACATGCCCCCCAGCACCACCCCCACCCCCCAGATGGTGGTGAGAAAACCGGCTGTGGACAGGCCGATGTTGAGGCGCTCCTGAATGTAGGGGTTGACCAGTTGATTGGCTCCCACTGCCACCATGAATGACAGCAGCCCCACCAGTGAGACCAGCCAGATGGTGCCCGAGCGGAAAGCCTTGAAGCCGGACCAATCGAAACGTTTTTGCGCCGGGCGGTCTGCCTCGCGAATGGAAAGCACCAACGGAAGCGGCAGCAGCGTCAGTACAGCCAGCAGCCAGAAAACGGCGTTCCATGAGACCTTCTCAGCCAGCACACCCACCAATGATGCCGTTACAATGACGCCAACTGCACGCCCGCTGACCATGAAGCCCTGGATCACTCCGTGTTCCCCGGTGGGGGTGGTGTCCAGCGCCAGACCGTCGGTGCAGGTGTCGTACAGAGCCATGCCCATTTGCAGCAGGAAAGCCAGCCCCACAAACGTCCAGTAACCGGAGGGTAACTGGATCAGGGGGACGACGATCAGGCAGGCAGTCTGTATTGCCAGACCGATCAGGATGTAGGGTTTGCGGTAACCCATGCCAAACAGGTTCACCCGGTCAGAAAGCATGCCGAGAAAGATCTTGACCACAAACGGTATCAGCGCGATTGATGAAAAAATACCCAGGCTGGTCATGGTCAGACCTTTGGAGAGGAAGTAGAGTGCATTCAAAGCGGTGAAATAGCTGAGAATGGTTCCCTGGGTAAAGTACAGCAGACCAAACAGGGTGTAGCGCAGCGCTTTGGATTTTGGCATGGCAGTGTCTCCAGTGGAAAAGCGTGAGGATGAGATCATTGTAGCATACACACGCTTTTTCCCGGTTGGCACACATGCCCTGATATGGTTACAATAAATAAAAGTTCTGAAAGACAGGACCCGCCGATGCTCGTCATTTGTCCGCAATGCAACGTATATGAACCCGAACAACAGGTGGACGCTGCCGCAGGGTTGCTCACCTGCCCGCATTGCGGCAAGACACGGCCATTTCTCTGCCTGCCGTTGCTGATCATTGGCGGCGCGTCTGGCACAGGCAAGACCACTGCCTGCCTGCGCCTGCTTGGGCGCATGCGTCGTGCTGTTCTGCTGGATTGCGATTTGCTGTGGCGTCCTGAGTTCAACCACCCCGAGGATAATTACCGTGATTTTTTTGATACCTGGCTGGCGCTGTGTCGTGAAATCAACCAGTCGGGCAGACCGGTGGCGCTGTTTGGCTCCGGATTTGGCGTGCCGCACAATCTGGAGGTGAGTGTGCACCGGCGGTATTTCAGCACGGTTCATTATCTTGATCTGGTGTGCAGTGAAGCAGTGCAACGCGCCCGTCTGACCGCCCGCGCAGCCCCAAATCCACTGGATGAGACCTTTTTTGCTGCCCAGGTGGACTTTAATCGCTGGATCAAGACCAATGCTGCTGGGGTGGGTTCGCCCATTGAAACTTTGGACACCACTGCAATGAGCATGGATGCGGTTGCGGATGGCGTTGAAACCTGGTTATTGGAAAAAATCACCGATCTCCCCGATTGAATGGAAGACACCGCACCGATGCCCTTGCCCACCCGCAAGGGCTTTTTTGTCATGGGCAGTGCGGCGGTACGCAGGAAAAGTTTCTCCTTGCAGTCCTCCAAAGGATGGCATTTTTGTGATGGTCATGGATTGGATCACAAGGAGGAATGTGATTAAGGTGATGAAAAGCAGCCAAAAAGGCGTTGAAATGGACTAACTGACTGCTGCTGCAGGCTTTATACTGAATTTCACTGTCTATACCCGGCTTGAAATGGAGCAAACGCGATGGATTGGAGCATACTGGTCATTATTCTTCAGTTGATATTCCTTGAAGGTATTCTGTCAATTGACAATGCGGCAGTGTTGGGCGCCCTGGTTGCCCCGCTTCCAAACAATGTGGATGTTCCCTGGCCAAAAGCACTGGCCGGGCTTGGCAGGGTGCTTAACCCCATGCTGGGTCATCAGCGCACCGCAGCGCTGCGGGTGGGTTTGCTTGGCGCTTATGTTGGCCGTTTTGCCATGCTTGCCATTGCCAGTTTTATCATTCAAAACCCATGGTTGCGCTTGATTGGCGCCATCTACCTGATCCGGCTGGCTTTTGACGATCTTGGTTCGGCTCACAACGAAGACGATGATGACCTGGAAGCGCAGGCGCTCAAGACCAAGAGCTTCTGGGGAACCGTATTAACGGTTGAAATGATGGACCTGGCTTTCAGTCTGGATAACGTGGTGACCGCGGTTTCGCTTTCAGACCGCCTGTGGGTGGTGATTCTGGGCGTTGCCATTGGTATTCTGGCGATGCGCTTTGCGGCGGGCATCTTCAGCTATTTTGTGGAACGCGAGCCGATTCTCAAGCGCGCGGCATACGTGCTGGTACTCAACATCGGCATCGAGCTGCTCGCAGAAGATCTGTTCCATCTGGAGATCTCCGACTGGTTGAAGTTTTCCATTTCCATCGGCACGCTGGTGCTGGCCATTGCTTATGACCACCTGCCGTTCATGAAATTATTCCGCCCGCTGTTGATCTGGCTCAGTCAGGGCTTTGGCCTGATGAACCGTTTGATTAGCTGGGTGATTGCCCCCTTCACCGGGCTGTTGGGGCTGCTGTGGCGCGGCGTCAGTTATCTCTTTCGTCCCAAAGCCCCCTCACAAGGATAAGCTCATCTGACCATTGCGATAAGAAAACTGCCGGGGCTAACCCGGCAGTTGTTTTTCCATCCACACCAGTTGTATGGTGCTAAAGTAATGCGATGGCAGGCCTTTGATCTGATACCCCAGGCGCTCAAAATACGAGGTGGAATTGAGGCGGGAATTGGCTCCGATGAAATGGTAACCTGCGTCACAGGCGGCTTTTTCCACAGCCTGGACCAGCAGGCGGCCTATGCCCTGTTTCTGCCAGCGCGGAAGCACCGCAACGTGTGACAGCCAGGCGACTTCGGATGATTTTTCCAGCCACTTGATGGCGCCCACCACTTCACCGGTCTCTTCCACAACCGCCATTAAATGCTGGCTGATGGCTTCGAAGTCATCCTTTTCGGTGCCTTTGGCTTCGCCCCACGGTTCGCGCAGCACGCGGTAGCGGACTGCATAATAAGCTTTGAAATCTTCTTTGGTTTGAGGGCTGCGAATGATGATCATGATTTCATTATACTCCTGTGCGAAAGGATGAGGGAAAGCGCAGCGGGTTAAAAAACCCAGATGAGCGAGATCAACGCGCAAACCGCCGTGATGACCAGTGAAATGACGAAAGTGATGCGCAGCACCCGGCCTTCCTCGCCAATGCGGTCGATGCTGGCAGCCGCGTTTTGCAACTTGGCAGGTGAAATGACGGACGCCAGCCCACCGCCAATGCCGCTGGCGGCTGCCACCACCAACCCAGCCACACCGATCTGTTCGGCGGTGGAGAGGTGGAATTTGGTGAGCATGGCAATGGCTGACGCTTCAGAGCCTGAGACAAACCCGCCCATCAACCCAAGGAAGGGCGCAGCAAGTGGATAAAAGCGCCCGAACAGCCCTGCAGAGGCTGCCGCCAAAACCTGCACCATGTTGTTTGCCGGGTCAGTGAGGGTCCAGGCAAGGTCCTTGCCCGAATGATTGATTACATATGCCAGGGCAAAGAAAATTGCCGCCGCCAGCATGGGACGCGGGGCGCGTTTGAGCCATTTTTGCAGCATTACTTTCACCGAGCCGCGTTTTGGTTTCAACAAAGGCAGCGCCAGCAGGGTGCTGATCAACACCCAGAAGTATGCCTGCCACAACATGCGCATTTTCTCAGGTGCGTTGGGGATGATCTCCACCGGCATGGCAAGGCGGTTGAAGAGTAGATCGTAAAACGGCAAAAAGGGCGCATTGGTGAGGACGGCGAAGGTGATCAGCAACAGCCAGGGGGAGAGTGCACGCCACAAGGGCATGGGTGTTTCTCCGTCCGGTGTGGGCGGTGGTGGGGCTGCACGCAGGAATAACGGCTGCCCGATCAATTTTAAATAGAGCAGTTCCACCACCACCACCGCCAGACCGGCAGCCACACCGGTGAGGGGGATCATGTGGATGGCGTTCATGCCCAGCGCCACCAGCCCTGCGGTGATTCCCGCAATCAACGCCGGTATCAACCCGCGTGCGATCATGCGCCAGCCGCCCACCAGATACAGCATGCCCAGTGCGATGCAGGTGCTGATGACCGGCATGAAGCGTGCGAACAGAATGCCGACCTCCTCCACCGGCAGGCCGACAAAGGATGAGAAAACCACCACCGGAATACCCAGCAGCGCGTAGGTGCACAGTGCATCGTAACCGATGGCCGGCAGGGCGATGGCGACAAAGGACGAGTACCCCATCGCCAGCATGATCGGTGGCAGGATGGATACCGGCGTTGCTCCCATGGCAGCCAGCAGTGTGCCAAACCCGATGTTGATGATCATGATCTGCACCACCTGATTGCCCGGTGCAACACATTTGACCAGCGCGACAATGCGCCGGATCGCACCGGTTTCCAGCATGACGGTGATCTGCAGGATGGAGGTGAGCACCATCAGGCTGATCGGGAAGGACGCGATTGCCCCGCCCAATGATGCCAGCAGGGCGATGCGCAGTGGGGTGTGAAACCAGACCACGGCAAGCAACAACGCCAGACCCCAACCCACCAGACCGGAAATGTCGGCCGGGGTGCGTTTGAAGACCAGCAGGGCGAGAATGACCAGAATGGGAAGCACAGCCAGCAGAACGGAGAGGGCGTTCATGGGTTGTTGGTTTCTCCTGAGCAGGGTTGGGATGCATTAATTGTATGAGATTTTGTACGCGGACAAAGTGTCTTTCGTCACCCTGAAAAGGCAAAAATGGGGATGCATCCTTCTCCGTTTGTTGCTATAATGATAATACTCATTGAGTGAGTATCCCATAAGAGAGTATTTTGGAGAGTAAGACATGCGCAAGAACATCGTCGTCTTTGTGTCCCTGATAATCGTCCTGTTGTTGGGCGCTTGCGCCCCTGTGGTTCCTGTGGAAGATACCGCTCCTGCCACGGAAGCGCCGGCCGGTGCGGTCGAGGAAGCGCAGAACCGTACACTTACGGTACTGGCGGCGGCCTCATTAACTGAATCATTCACTGAAATCGGCGCCATTTTTCAGGAACGAAACCCCGGCGTAAGCATTTCCTTTAATTTTGCCGGTTCCCAGCAACTGGCACAGCAGCTCGCCCAGGGGGCCCAAGCCGACCTGTTTGCCAGCGCCAGCCCGAAATACATGGATGCGGCTGTGCAGTCCGGGCGGGTGGCAGCCGATGCTGCGCGCATTTTTGTTAATAACCGCCTGGTGGTCATTTATCCCACTGGCAACCCGGCCCAAATTGAAAGCCTGCAGGACCTTGCCAGACCCGGACTCAAGCTGGATCTGGCTGACCCCTCGGTGCCGGTGGGTGCGTACTCGGTGGAGTTTCTCGAGAAGGCCTCGGCGGATCCCGCTTTTGGCAGTGATTATCAAGAGTGCGTACTGGCAAACGTGGTCTCCTATGAGGAGAACGTCAAAGCCGTGGTGACCAAGGTGTCACTGGGCGAGGTGGATGCGGGCATCGTATATGTATCCGATGCGGCCGTTGAACTGGGCAAGACGGTGGAGACCATCGAGATCCCCGACGAGCTTAACAGCATTGCCCGGTATCCCATTGCCACCATTGCCGACAGCAAGCAAGCGGAGTTGGGGGCGGCTTTCCTTGAGTTGATCCTGTCACCTGAAGGAGCCGCCATCCTCGAAGAGCACGGCTTCCTCCCGGTGGAGACAGGCGATGCTGCTGAGGAAGGTTTTGTGGTCACCGATGCGTTGGGGCGCGAAGTGGCATTTGAGAAAGCGCCGGAAAGGATCGTGTTGGTGGGCAAGGGGGTCATCATGGTGGCGGATGCCATTTACACCTTCCCTGAGGCAGGTGAGAAAATCGCTGCAATCAGCACCACCAAGCAGGGCAGCGCCAACTTCATCCCGATGATTGACCCCACTTTTGAAGCCAAGGTCTTGCTGGAAAGCAATGCCGGCGTAGAGCAGATTGCAGCCGTGCAGCCGGATTGTGTGATCTTAAAGAGCGTCCTGGCAGAAACACTGGGTGTTGCGCTGGATGCGGTTCAGATCCCGGTGGTGTATGTGGATTTTGAAACACCCGATCAATACGAGCGGGATCTGGCGATGCTGGGTTCCCTGTTCCAAAACCCGCAAAGGGCGGCTGAGGTGACCGCTTTTTATCAGGAGAAAACCGAAGCCGTCTCGCAGGCGGTGGCAGATTTGAGCGAGGAAGAAAAGCCGCGCACCCTGCTTCTCTATTATTCCGATAAGGATGGAACAGTGGCTTTCAATGTGCCCGCCATGAGCTGGATACAAACCTGGATGATCACCACCGCCGGAGGGGCGCCGGTGTGGGCCGAAGCCAATCCTGGCAACGGGTGGGCTACGGTCAGCCTGGAACAGGTGGCTGCATGGAACCCCGATGTCATCTTTGTGGTTTCCTACGCCACGCCGGTGGAGGAGATCGTGGCAGGGTTGAAGGCGGATGCGCAGTGGCAGGCGCTGGACGCAATGAAGAACGAACAGGTGTATGCCTTTGCCACCGATGTGTATAGCTGGGATCAGCCGGATACGCGTTGGGTTCTGGGGCTTCAGTGGGTGGCGAAGAAGTTACACCCCAACCGGTTTGCTGAGCTGGATATTGATCAGGCGGCTGCAGAGTTTTATGAGGAGCTTTACGGCATGGATGCGACTTCGTTCCAGGAAAACATCGTGCCGCTATATCAAGGAGATGTCCACTGAAATCGTCCGCGGCTTCAATCGCTCCTGACGCCGCCCATCGGATTGCCAGCCAGTCCATTCGCTGGCTGGCCGTCCTGATGGTGGGCATATTCCTGCTGTCCATTTTCATCGGGCGCTATCCGGGGTTCACGCTGTTGTCGCTGGATGGTTTCATGGATGATGAACTGGCGCAGCGCCTGGTGCTGAACCTGCGCCTGCCCCGTTTATTGACCTCGATGCTGCTGGGAGCCTCTCTGGCAGCGGCTGGCGCCACCTTTCAGATGATCTTTGGCAACCCGCTGGTGGAGCCCGGCTTTCTGGGGGTGTCGCAGGGAGCCTCATTTGGGGCAGCTTTAAGCATTATCTTCCTCACCAATTCAGCGTGGGCGGTGCAGTCCTCGGCGGCGGTGTTTGCTTTTGCGGGGCTGGGACTTTCCTATCTGCTTGCCAGGCGGGTGCGTTACGGCGGCTGGGTGCTGAGATTGGTGCTCGCCGGCATTGCCATATCAGCTTTGTTTTCATCCGGGCTGGGTATTCTCAAATACATGGCAGACCCCATGCGGCAGCTCCCAGAAATCACCTTTTGGCTGCTGGGCGGGTTATCGGGAATCACATGGCAACGCTTTTTGTCCATTTTGCCCGCCGTGTTGATAGGCCTGCTGGTGACATATCGCATGCGCTGGCGGTTGAATCTGCTCTCCTTGAGCGATGAAACCGCCTTTTCCCTCGGCGCTGCGCCGGGCCGTGAGCGGACCGTGCTGCTGCTGGCGGTGGTGCTGGCTACTTCGGCGGTCATCTCGGTTGCCGGTATGGTCAGTTGGGTGGGGTTGATCATCCCACACATTGCCCGGCGGTTGTTTGGTGTGGATGCGCGTACCATGATCCCGGCATCCATGTTGATCGGTGCGATCTTCACCATGCTGTGTGACAACCTGGCGCGCACCCTGTTTGCCGGGGAAATCCCGCTCGGGATCCTCACCTCATTAATCGGGGCAGGCGGGTTCCTGTATCTGATGATCCGTCAACCCGGGCAGGCACCGCGATGACCCTCTGTCCTTTGCTGTGTTACTCTGATGTCGCATTTGGTTACACCCCGCAACGGCGGGTGATGGAAGGATTGGACCTGAACATCCAACCCGGCACAGTCACTGCCATCCTGGGTCCCAACGGAGCCGGAAAGACCACCCTGCTTCATCTTGCCCTGGGGTGGCTGAAACCCCACAACGGCAGGATATTGCTTGACGGGCAACCCCTGAGCGGGTATACCCGCCGCTCACTGGGACAGTGGATGGCGCTGGTGCCGCAGAATGAACATACCCCGTTTGAGTTTTCATTGCTGGAGTATGTGCTGCTTGGGCGCGCCCCGTACCTTGCCCCGCTGGCCATGCCCGCCCCTGAGGATTATCACATTGCTGCACAGGCCATCCGGCAGGTGGGCATGGAGCACCTGATGAACCGTTCGATCCTGAGTCTGAGTGGCGGTGAGCGTCAGTTGGTGTTGATGGCGCGCGCCCTGGCGCAACAACCACGCCTGCTGTTGCTGGATGAACCCACATCACATCTGGATCTGGGCAACAAGGGCCGCCTGGTGGAACTATTGCGCCTTCTAACCGCACAGGGAACCACCATTGTCTTTACCACCCACGAGCCTGATATGGCTTCGGCGCTTGCCACGCACCTGGTCTTAATGCGCAAAGGAAGCGTACTGGAGACCGGCGAGATGGATGCCGTGTTTACCACACCTTCCCTTACCCGTCTGTACAACCTGCCGGTGGAGGTGGCTGAAGTAGCGGGGCGGAAGGTGGTGTTGTGGAGTTGAACCCGGCTGGGCACAGGCAGATAACGGTGATCACCGGCTGGCGGGAAGCCGGAAAGACCACCTTTTGCCAGAAGGTGATTCAGCGCAGCCGTTTGCTGGGCTGGCAGGTTGCCGGGCTGATCACCCCGGGCAGATACGTGCATGGCAGGCGCAACGGCATTCAAGCGATCAGCCTGCAGGATGGGGAGACAAGGCTGCTTGCCAGCAACGAGGAAGGTGAGTTGAATGGTCCCCGCCTGGGACACTGGACCTTTGATGCGCAGACGCTTGCCTGGGGTAACCAGCGCCTGGCGGAGATCCGACATACAGATCTGCTGGTGATGGATGAACTGGGTCCGCTGGAGTTTGAGCGGCAAATGGGATGGACGGCAGCGCTGGATGTATTGCGCAATGCAGTTTTCAGGCAGGCGTTGGTGGTGATCCGGCCGGAATGTTTGCCGCAATTTTCGCAACTTGGCTTTGTCTACGAGACACACGAGGTCGGGCAGGCGAACGTTGATTAATAACAACAGGCTCGCATGAGAATGCGAGCCTGTTGTTTGTTGTATCGGCGGCGGATCAGTCCACAGCCACCATGACGTTGGAAGCCTTGACCACAGCGTAAACGGGTTTACCCTCCACCAGTCCAAGACTTTCAACGGATTCTTTGGTGATCACCGAGACGATTTCCTCGCCGCCCGCGGTCTGGATCACCACTTCGGTGTTGACTGCTCCGGGGATGATCTTCTTGACGGTTCCTTTCAAGACATTGCGCGCACTAATTTTCATGTTTTCCCTCCAATAAAATCCTGCGGATACGTTGATTTCATGGTAGCACAAACCGGGGCAGCAGGGTCTTTTTTGTACAGGTCTTTACCCGTCCAGCTCATGGCGAACTTCGTAATGTTGCGAGCGCTCATCAAAATGCGATAGTACCTGACGCGCTTTGGGCGGCACCACAGCAGCTTCGTAATCCTCACCGGCAAATTCGATCACCGCATCCAGCGAGTCGAACCACATGACGGTGATGAACTCGGTCTCGCTTTCCAGTTCGCGCCTGAAAAGCTGGATGCGCTGAAAACCGCGGATGTTGCGCCCCTGGATGCCGGTGAAGATCTCGCTCTTCAACAGCGCTTCGTAGGTGTCTGCATTGGCGTGGGTGGTGTACCCGTGCCAGATACGGCTGATGGTCATGGAATCCTCCTGTGATCTCTTAAAACCTGCTGGTGCATCCCCGCCAAAAGAAGATTAAGACCGGAGATGCGGAAAATGGTTTCGCGTGGTGGGTGAAAATACTGACATTGACCTCACGGTTTAGATGATGAGGGCCACGAGTGCGGCAAATGCCAGTGACATGGGAACGCCCTTGCTGCCACTGATCAGGTGGTACTTCTTGTTGGCGTAGTCCTGCCGGGTGGTGCCTGGCATGATGATGAACCTGGGGGTGATGATGCAGAAGATCAAAATATCCAGCACCAGTGTATCCCACAGCGCAAAACCGGCAAAAAATGCAGCCAGAATCAGGAAGCGTTGCCAATAGCTGACATCCAGCGGGAGTACGTAAGCGATGGGGTAGATCAACAGAACCAGCATGAACGGGATGCCAAAGTAATACAGCAGGCGCTTCTCGGCGGGGGTGCGGGGCGGCACTTTTTGCACCACCTCGGGCGGCATGCGGTGCATCCACATGCGTGAATTGACCGCCAGTGAGGTGTAAAGAATGATCGAAATGACCAGGTTGTAGATGACCAGATGAAGAAACAGGCTCATAACGTCCTCCAATGTTATCAGGGTTGAGATTGGCTGGTTGCGGCAGTTGGTGCGTGTTCCAGCCAGGCGGTGCGCAGAAAACCGGCCAGGGCGGCGGTGTAGAGTTCGGGGTACAGCAGGAAGGTATGATGCCCGCCTTCCTCAAAAATGTGTGTTGTTGCCCCCGGAAAACGCTTTTGCAGCTTTTCCACCACAGGACTGCTGAGCTGATCATCATGTGAGTTGAGAATCAACACCCTGCCGTTGAGGATGATGGGAGCACTGGAAATGGCAGGCTCGCCCCGGATTTCCAGCGCGTCGTCCAGAAAGCGCATGAACATTTGCCGGGTGATGGCTTGCGATGATTCGTGGAAATATGCCTGATGAAAGCGGATCCACTGGCTTGACCGGGGTAAATGCCCGCTGGTGCGGTTGAGCAGGATGCGCCGGATGATGAAGAGCGGCAGCACCCTGACCAGCCCGCGGATGCGCCGGATGCGCTGTGCGTCCTGAGGGTTGCTTTCCAGCAGCCCGGTGTGGGAGAGCACCAGGTGTTCGATGCGCTCAGGGCAACGCTGCGCCAGCAGTTGCGCCAACCCGCCGCCGGCTGACAGGCCGACCAGCGTGGCGCGCTCCACACCTTCCCTGTCCAGCAGTTGCGGGATCAGGTCAGCAGCTTCCTTAAAGGACAGGTCATGCAGCAGGTAAGAATCAGTGGCGAGGATGCGGTAGCGGCTTTCCAGCTCGTGGATGGTGTTAAACCACATGTCGGCGCGCAGAAACCCCCCGGCAAGGAACAGCAGTGTTTTTTGTCCTGCCCCGCAAGCCAGATAGCCCCACTGGCGCTGGCCGGTTGGCAGTGATTTCGACGGGTGGGTCGCCCGGAACTGCCTGTATAGGTTAACCTGTTCGGTGGGAACTTCTGCGTATGTTTTTTTGAATTCGCTGTCATTCATCCGATCCGCTCCTTTCTGGTTGGATCCGGTCGAACTAAAATATCTCCACTTCGGGGTGCTGCCGGGCGAGATCATGGATGGGGCCGTATGCCAGAAATCCCAGCGCCAGCCCGCTGCCGCGTACCACCAGCAGCCGATTTCCAGGCTCCACGCCGTCGAGTGCGGGCGCTTCCACCTGACCGCCCTGCAGGATGATGCCGTGCGCAAAAATGCGTTGATCGAGCGGAATTTTGCTTTGTGCCAGGGTCTGCGGCCTGCCGATGGCAAAACCGCCCGAGCGCCGGCTGCCGTGTAAAAAGTGCACGGTCTCTCCCACAGTGAAGTGATACTCAACAAATGCTGCGGGTGGGATGGTGAGGCGCCGGTCAGGAGCAATCACCGCCCAGCCAAACACCCATTTACCGCCTTTTTCGAGTTGAGGCATGGTTGATCCTTCCTTTGAGTAAACAGGTTGCACGGTACTGCGTTTCCGTGGCTTGTCCTATATTCGTTCCCTGTTCGTTGCGTGCAGGTTGGGTGGGGAACCACATATGATACAACTTTGTGAGGGACAAGCATAGAGCTTTTTTACAATGATTTCCAGAATAAAAAACACAGAGGAAAGCGGACCCTCTGTGTTGTGATCATGGTTGCCTGATGCGGCTTATTTTTTCAAGAGCAGGGCGTTGAGCCAGCGCTCGTGGCTGCGCTGCGGGCGAACATCAGCGGTGACCCAGCATTGCACAGTGTGCAGCCCGGGGTGTTTCTTTAGTAGTTCGGCAAACCGTTGTTCATCAAAGTTGTTGAACAAACGCTCACTGCGGAAGATCTCGCCATTGCCGTATTTGTACGACATGAAAAAGACGCCACCCGGTTTGAGCGCCTGCGTCAGACGCTGGATGACCGCATCCAGGTCGGAATCGGGGACGTGCAGCAGTGAGGCGTTTGCCCACACAGCATCGTATTCTTCGCACGCATCCACATCCTCAAAGCGCATCAGTTGCACCGGCAGGCCGCTGAGCTGGCTGGCGGTTTTGACCATCTCCTCGGCTGCATCAAAGGCTGAGACACGGTAACCCTGGCGTAAAAAGTGCAGCGAGTCGCGTCCTGACCCGCAGCCGGCGTCCAGGATGTGTCCGCCCGCCGGTACGAGCGCCAGGAACGGCGCATACAGTACGCCCAGGTCTGCGTGCAGGGTGTAACGCACAAATTCTTCTGCGTTGCGGTTGTAGTAGGAGGAGGAGTCAGAGGTTGGCATGGGAAGACAAGGAGTTTAGCGTAAGTTGAGATGCTTCTTGGTAATGAGGAGAAATTTTGATAAAACTTGACACATATTGTATAATATATATGAATCTGAACCTTGGCATATCCAGGTAGTAGGATTCACCCGGGGCGAAAGCCCCCTTTTTTAGTTAAAGGAAGA
>DAOUGC010000117.1:0-3096 GCA_034429695.1 Levilinea sp. | reverse complement strand
GAGGGCTGCGCCAGTTCAAAGGTGCGTTGCAGCACGGTGCGGTAACCGGTAAATGGAAACCCCGCCTCCTGCGCGACTTCGCCATCGTACTCAGCCGCCCATTGGTCAAAGGCTTCAGCCGGGAAATCATTTGGGGGAAGCGGGGTCTCACTCATGTGCTTATTATGCCGTCCAATGCCATGTGGTGCCGTCTTTGCTGTCCTCCAGGGTCACGCCCAGTTCGGTCAGGCGGTTGCGCACCTGGTCAGCCAGCGCCCAGTTCTTTTCCTTGCGCAGTTGCAGACGCAGATCCACCAGCAGGCTGATGAACGGGTCTGCCGCAGCACTGCCGTTGACGCCTGAGCCATCCGTCATGGTCAGCCCCAGTACACCGGTCAGTTCACGCAGCAGCGCCTGGGTGTCGGCCAGTTGGGCGTCGGTGGCGCCCTCGGCGCGGGCAGAGTTGATCACGCGCACCAGGTCAAACAGGTGTCCCAACGCACCGGCGCTGTTGAAGTCATCGTTCATGGATTCGAGAAAACCGTTCCGGGCGGTTTCCAACCCGGCTTCCAGCGCGTCCAGGCTGGCTTGCGGAGCGCCTGAAGCGCCCGGCATGGCCGGTTTGAGCGCCCCAGCCAGACGTTCCAGCGCCTTTTCAGCCTGCTGGAGCACATCGGGGGTGAAGGTGAGCGGGTTGCGGTAGCCCGAGTTGAGCACCAGGTAACGCAGCGCATCAGCGGGGTGCTCTGAGAGGAACTCCTCGATGGTGATCAGGTTGCCCAGACTCTTTGACATCTTCTCGCCGCGCAGCACCAACATGCCGTTGTGCACCCAGTAACGCGCAAATTGCTTGCCGGTGAAGCTTTCGGACTGGGCGATCTCGTTTTCGTGATGGGGGAAGATCAGGTCGTTGCCACCGCCGTGAATGTCGATCTGTTCGCCGAGGTGTTCCATGCTCATCACCGAGCACTCGATGTGCCAGCCGGGGCGGCCATTTCCCCACGGGCTGCCCCAGGCAGGTTCGCCCTCTTTGGCGCCCTTCCACAGCGCAAAATCCATGGGGTCTTCCTTGCGGGCATCCACCCCGATGCGCGCGCCAGCCTGCATGTCATCCAGCCGGCGGCCTGACAGGCGGCCGTAGTCTTCATCCTGCCGGACGCGGAAGTACACGTCGCCTTCCAGCGGGTAGGCATAACCGCGGTCGATCAGCCCCTGGATCATGCCAATGATGCCTTCCATTTCCTGTGTGGCGCGCGGGTTCTTGGTGGCGCGCAGCACGTTCAGGTCATCCAGATGCTGCTGGTATTCCTGAATGTAGGTGTTGGCCAGGTCAAACGGGTCAACGCCCATCTCGTTGGCGCGGCGGATGATCTTGTCGTCCACGTCGGTGTAGTTCATAACGAAGCGCACGTTGTAGCCGCGGTACTGCAGGTAACGCCGGATCAGGTCGAACACCAGGGCAGACATGGCGTGCCCGATGTGCGCCTTGTTGTACACGGTGGGACCGCACACGTACATCAAGACTTCGTTCGGGCGAATGGTTTCAAAGATTTCTTTCTTGCGAGTCAGGGTATTGTAAATTTTTATGCTCATTAAAGAACTCCTGGCAGGGTTGCTGCGGGAAAGGCGCTATGAGCGCTCCCGGTCTCCGTTGCGTTCCTCAGGGCGGGCGAAGATCATGCGGCCCGCCGCGGTTTGCAGTACTTTGGTGACCACCACATCGATCTCGTGATCCATGTGTTCACGGCCACTTTCGATCACCACCATGGTTCCGTCGTCCATGTAGCCAACGCCCTGCCCGTACTCCTTGCCTTCCTGAATGACACGGATGCGCAGCAGTTCGCCCGGCAGCATCACCGATTTGACGGCGTTTGCCAGCTCATTGACGTTCAGCACGGTGACCCCTTGCAGCTCAGCCACACGGTTGAGGTTGAAGTCATTGGTCAGCACCGGACAGCGCAATTGGCGCGCCAGAATGACCAGCTTGTCGTCCACCTCACGCACACCTTCCACGTCAATATCCGAGATGCGCACCGGGATTGCCGGTTCGCGCTGCAGGGATGAGAGGACTTCCATGCCACGCCTGCCGCGCTGACGGCGCAGGCTGTCTGGTGAGTCGGCAATGTATTGCAGTTCGTTGAGCACAAAGCGCGGAATCAGAAGAGACCCGGGCAGAAAGCCTGTCCGGGCGATATCGGCAATGCGACCATCAATAATGACACTGGTGTCCAGCAGAATGGTGCGTCCTTCTGCCCAGGATGCCCCTGATGGACTGGCATCGTCTTCCTTTGACCCGCCCGAGCGCCCGCTGATGGATGAAAAAATGGAAAATAAATCGTGCTGGCGCATGACGAATACCGCCACCCCAAGGTAGCCAAACAACAGCACCCCCAGGAAGGGCAGCACGTCGCCAAACGGGGAGGGGAGCAGGGAGAGCGGAAACGCCAGCAGGGCAGCAACGATAAGACCCACCACCAGGCCCACCAGGGCGGCGAACAGCGACTGGACGGGCACGCGCGACATCAAGGAGCGCAGCGCGCGGATGGGGCGGGTGGTAATAAAAGGAGTGAGGATAAGTCCGGCGAGTGCGCCTACAAGCCCGATGGTGAAAGCGTACTGTTCGACGGTGAAGGTATTGGCCGACGGGTTGGCGTTTGCCAGTTGCCCGATGGATGTACCCCAGTACACACCGATGACTGCAAAAATGACCATTCCGATTAATCGGATAATAAATTCGGAACTCATGAATCCCTCCAGATATAAATTTGTTAAAGAACGGATGAGTGCTTAAATGATCGTATATGGATGATAGCACGGGTGAGAAATAGAGTCAAATTGAACGGCGAACGTTCTTAAGGTGGCAGGTGGTGGATGTAGAGTGGGTCGCCAGCGAAGTTGGTGTGCCCCACCCTACCTTCCTGACAGCAACCGTCAACGAATGAGCAAAGGCGTTCCACGTCTTTCTACTCCCCCATCGATGTTCTTTTCGATGGGGGAGGTGCTCCCGAACGCCGGGGTTGACGTTTGACCGCGATGGATATTGAACGGCGTTCGGGAGCGGAGGGGGTGTTTTTTGCGGTGCAATTATCAAAGGGTGGGCTGAGAAAGCATCACGCC
>DAOUGC010000116.1:0-7641 GCA_034429695.1 Levilinea sp. | reverse complement strand
GGTGGGCAAATCGCCGATCATATTCGCGGATCAGTGGGTAGTGGGTTGTCCTTCTCCGGCTTTTTGGATGATGATCCCGCCAAACAATCCCGGCCTGGGGTACTGGGCACACTGGAAAGTGTGCGTGGTTCAGTGATGGAACGTAATGTGGATGATGTGGTTGTTACGCTGCCGCGTTCAGCGCACCAGCGTCTGAACCAGGTGGTGAGCGAATTGCATGACCTGCCGGTGAGGGTGTGGGTGGTGCCGGATTATTTTTCACTGGCGCTGCACCGCGCGCGGGTGGAGGAGCTGGCAGGCATCCCCATGCTGGACCTGCGCGCGCCGGCATTGAACGAATATCAACGCATGGTAAAGCGCGGGTTTGATCTGGTGGTTTCTTTTATTGCTTTGCCGTTTCTGCTGCCGGTGTTTGGATTGATGGCGCTGGCGATCAAACTGGACAGCAAGGGACCGGTGTTTTACTGCCCGTTGCGGGTGGGAGAGAATGGAAAGTTGTTCCGGATGATCAAATTTCGCACAATGGTGCAAAATGCCGATCAGCTAAGGCATACCGTGGAAATACGCGACGGGAATGGCAACATCATTCACAAACACCGGGATGACCCGCGTGTGACCGGAGTTGGGCGGCTGCTCAGAAGGACCAGTCTGGATGAGCTGTCCAATATTTTCAATGTAATCAAAGGGGAGATGAGCCTGGTTGGTCCCCGCCCTGAAATGCCCCATCTGGTGGAGCGATACGAGTTGTGGCAGCGCAAGCGTTTTGCGGTTCCTCAGGGTATCACCGGTTGGTGGCAGGTAAACGGGCGCAGCGACAAACCCATGCACCTCAACACCGAGGACGACCTGTATTATGTTCAGCATTATTCCATCTGGCTGGATCTGCAAATCCTGTTTCGCACCGTGTGGGTGGTAATCAAGGGCAAGGGCGCTTATTAGTTATGTAACATGTCTGCTCTGGAATGATACAATCCGGATGGAAACATTGGCATCATTCATGCACCGGCAGTAGTCAGATGGTTTTGTACTATAATATTTTTAATCTTGCTTTATCCATCGGGGAGGTCATGCATGTCAAGAAAAGTCATTCTGCTGCTGGTGATGGTTTTCCTGCTTTCCTCATGCACCTTGCCCATCCTGCCACAGGCAGAACCGGTGGTGGAAGCCAGTGCCACTGTGGAATCATTGGAAGAAGGTGCAGTTGGAGCGGAAGAAGACAAAAGTTTGCAGGATGAAGCTCAGGTGTGCCCCACCTGCCCGCCGGTGAACTGCCCCGCCACCAGCACGCCGCTGCCTCCCACGGCCACTTTTACGAACACCCCCGCCTTCACCCCTACCAGCACCAACACGGTTACACCGCTTCCAGCCACCGCAACGGCGACTGCCACGGTCACGCGCGTGATTCCCTCACCGACGGTTCAATCGCGTCTCTTTAATGTGCAAGCCAACTCACCGGTTTATCTGCAGAATTTTGCCAATAACAAGGGCTGTAGCTGGATGGGTGTTGCTGGACAGGCTTTCAACCGTGAAGGCAAGCCAATCAAGAACCTGGTGGTGGTTGTGGAAGGGTTCATTGGTGAGACCCCGGTGGATCAGGTGGCGTTGACCGGCATGGCTCCTGCCTACGGAACACAGGGCTACGAAATCACACTTGCATCCCAGGTGATCGCCACCAACACCTCGTTGTTCATTACACTCTACGATCTGGCGGGAACCCCGTTGACCTATCCGGTGATGATTAACACATTCGCTGATTGCAAAAAGAACCTGATCCTGATTAATTTCCAGGAGCGGAAGGATTAATCGTCATACCATCCTGAAACGTTCTCCACAGGGCTGCTGAAAGGCAGCCCTGATGATTCTCAGGTATGGTAAGGTATAATCGCTGGTATACCCACGGGGAACAATGGAAAACAATCAGAATGAATGAATCGGTGTTTTCGCCATTTGATATGTTGCAGTACACCCTGCGCCGCTGGTGGATCATGGTGGTTTGTATGATCCTGGGAGGCGCAGCCGGTTTTGGGTTTTCGTTTATCAAGCAACCGATGTATGAAAGCAAAGCCAGTTTATCGGTCAGTATTGACCTGACGCGCACCGGTTTTCTGACCGACGTGGAGGAGGATTACGCCATCGGTGTGGTGGGGGATGTGATTGCGTCGCCGGCGGTGCTTGATAAAGTAAAGTCGGATGCCTCGGAGGCAGGTCTGGCGCTGGATGAGGATTGGTGGGCGGAGAATATCACCACCGAACGTGTTGACCATGTGTGGGGTATGCGTGTGCGCAGTGAAAATCCTGACACAGCCGCTGTGGTGGCGAACCTTTGGTTGGATGCAGCCATGGGTCAGCTTTCGGAGGCGCAGGAACATGCTGCCATTTTGGATGGGTTAATGCGGCGTCAGGACATGCTGGCAGATTGTCTGGAAGGGCAATCGGTGGAGCCTGTGACGGCCACATGTTCACTCAATAACCTGGCGGACTTGCAGGATCAACTGGAGCAAATTGCACAGTTGGTTGTGCAGGAGAAACGCGAGGCGCAGGGGATATTACCCGCCATGGGGTTTGTGGTTGAAGCCCGGGCGCAGGCTCCTTTTGGACCGGTGAGGAACACTTCCGGCGGCCTGACGCTGGCCGGGATGCTGGCGGGGTTTGTGACCGGCGTTTTTCTGCTCACCGTGCGCGGTTCCCGAATAACCGCCTAAAAGCAATGATTCCATGATGAATTGGATTGGTCGCATCTATTCCCGTTTTGCAAGCCCCATCACCCGGGTTGTGGTCATAGGCTGGTGGTTGTTACTGGCTTTGCTGCCCGTTACCAGCATGCCGCTGGTGGTCAAACTGGTTCGCTCCAGTTCGGTTGCAGCACCTTCTGGTATTGTTTTATTCCTGATTGTGATCATCTGGTTGCTGCCGCGCATTCTCATCAAGGATGTGCAGCCGGGTTTTGGATTGCCCCGCCAGGTACTGCCGCTGTTCGGTCTGGTACTGGCCGCCCTGCTGTCCACGACGCTGTCATGGTTTGACGACCTGCCCATGTTCAAGGGGGTGGATCCCTTGCGCAACCAATTTGAGGCCCTGGTCACCCTGGCCATTGGCATTTGTTTCTACCTTGTCACTGCCTGTTTGCCGCGCAGCGAGGGGAAATTAACGACTGCACTGCGCATCATCAATTGGAGCGGGTTGGTCATCATCCTGTGGTCAATTGCACAAGGAGCTGCGTGGTATCTGGATCACCGTTACCCTGAATGGATGCGCGATTTTCAGGATTTGCTTTCAGTAGGACCGTTGTATCGTGGGCGCGCAACCGGTTTTTCCCTGGAACCGTCATGGCTGGCGCATCAACTCAATATGTTGTATTTGCCCATCTGGTTGGGTTTTTCCATGCAACGAAACACAGTACACCGTTGGAAATTGCTTGGAATATCCTTTGAAAATCTGTTGTTGGTGGGGGGTACGGCTGTCTTATTATTAACCCTGTCACGTGTGGGTTTCCTGGCTTTTGGCCTGATGGCAGCCTTTGTGTTTGTTCATCTCAATGTGCGGCTGATTGGCTGGCTGCGGAAAAAGCTGGAACAGGGTCAGGTCGATCCGGGCACAATCACCGGTGGCCGATTATCGGGCTGGCTGAAACGCAACCGCGTCCGGCTGATCTCCATCGCACTGATTGCCGGATTTATCCTCATATATGCGTTGGTTCTGCTGGGGGTGCTGTTTGTCTTCAGCAAAGTGGACCCTCGTATGAAAGGTTTGTTCAACTTTCGCCTGGATGCAGCCAACCCAATTTTGGAGTATGCCCGCCAGTTAACCTTTGCATCACGACTGGTGTACTGGCAGGCGGGTTGGGGTATTTTTAACCAGCACCCCTTGCTGGGTGTGGGGTTTGGAAATGCTGGATTTTATTTTCCGGAGCATCTTTCGCCGTTTGCGTGGAGTCTGGTGGAGGTGCGCGACCTGGTCTTCCGCTCCACCACGTTATTGAACATTAAGAGCCTGTGGGTAAGGCTGCTGGCGGAGGGTGGTGTTCTGGCGTTTTCTTTCTTCAGCACCTGGGTTTTCCTGATGTGGCGCAGCGCGCGCAGCCTGATGGGCAATGCATCCGGATTGCTGGACAGCCTTTCTTATGCAGGGCAACTGGTGGTGCTCAGCCTGCTGGTGGAGGGGTTTAGTGTGGATTCTTTTGCGTTTCCGTATTTGTGGGTGACAACCGGTCTGGTGACAGCCGCTGTCTGGATCGGATATAATCACTCAAACATGAGCCAAACTAAGCAGTCTATGATTAACGATGAGGCAAGGTATGAATAAACCATCGCGATTTCCTGTCTGGGCAATCATTTTGATTGTCGTCCTGGTGCTGCTGTGCTGCTGCACCGTATTGTTCGCCGTCGGGGTTCCGGCAGCAGTGATTGGCTGGCTGGGTTTTAACGCAGACTCCACCGAGCCGTTCGAATACGATTTTGACTACAACTTTGAAATCACCCCGTTCTACGATGAGGATGAATTCCCGTTTGATCTGGATCAGCCAACCGAAGAACCTCCGGCGATGAATAATGATCCGGTGAGCGAAGGGGCGTTCGAAACCCTTGATACCCTGGAAACCGTTATCGTGCCAATTAACGATCCGCTGGAGCTGGCAGAACGATTGCAGGGAAGGACCGGTATACCGGAGACCTATGAAACCACTCCACCTTCAGGGGTTGGCGCTGTTCAGGATTTCTGGGTCACCAATGTGGATACAAACGATAATTTCCAGGTGACTGCCGAGTTGCAGTACGCTGGTGAGAATCTGTATTTCTGGATCGAACAGGGTGTGCGTTTCGATGAAGACGAGTTGAACAATCTGGCGCAGACCTTTGATGAAAGTATTTACCAGACCAATCGCGAGTTCTTCGGCAGCGAGTGGCGCCCGGGTGTGGATGGAGACGACCGGTTGTACATCCTGTACGCCGGCGGGCTGGGTTACAACCTGGCAGGTTATTTCTCCTCCGCAGATTCGCTCCATCCGGATGCACATGAATACTCCAATGCGCATGAGATGTTCCTGCTGAATTCAGACAATATCGGCCTGGGTGAGGAGTTTACTTACGGTGTGCTGGCACATGAATTCCAGCATATGATCCACTGGTACCGGGATCGCAATGAGGAATCATGGCTGAATGAGGGTTTCTCTGAACTGGCTTCTTTCCTCAACGGGTACGACGCAGGTGGGTTTGACTACCTGTATACTTCAGACCCTGATCTGCAACTCAATGACTGGCCCAATGATCCTAATGCGACTTCACCGCATTACGGCGCAGGTTTCCTCTTCACCACCTATTTCCTCGACCGCTTTGGAGAAGACGCCACCAAGGAACTGGTTGCCAATGAAGACAACGGCATGGATAGCGTTGATGGTGTGTTGAATGCGATGAGCATCACCGATCCTGAAACGGGTGAAGGCATGACGGCTGATAATTTCTTCGGTGACTGGGTGGTTGCCACTTATTTGAATGATGCCAGTTATGGTGACGGGCGTTTTGTTTATACCAACTACAGCGGCCTGTTCCCACCCGAAGCCACTGAGACTGTCAGCGATTGCCCGCTGAACACGCAGAGCCGATCAGTCAACCAGTATGGTGTTGATTACATCGAAATTACATGCAGCGGTCCATACACCATTCAGTTCCAGGGTTCACAGGAAGTGGGAATCCTTGAGGAAGACGCCTATTCTGGTGAGTATGCCTTCTGGTCCAACAAGGGTGATGAATCGGACATGAAGCTGACGCGCGAGTTCGACTTCAGCGATGTGAGCGGCCCGATTACCCTGACCTTCAACACCTGGTATGATCTCGAAGAAGACTACGATTATCTGTACCTGCTGGTGTCTGAGGATGGAGAGAGCTGGGATATCATCGAAACCCCATCCGGAACGGATGAAGACCCTTCCGGTAATTCCTACGGTTGGGGCTACAACGGTGTTTCAGGTGGCTGGTTCGAGGAATCGGTTGACCTCTCCGCTTACGCAGGCAAACAGGTGCAGGTGCGCTTTGAATATGTAACCGATGCGGCTGTCAATGGGGAAGGCATGTTGATCGATGACATCACCATCCCTGAGATTGATTACAGCTCTGATCTGGAAAGTGATGATGGCGGTTGGGTGGCTGATGGCTTTGTGCGGGTTCAGAACCGGCTGCCGCAGACTTTTGTCGTGTCCATTATTCATCAGGACGGCTCCAATGTGGTGGAACGCATTGAGCTCAATGATGATCAGTCGTTCATCTACCAGGGTGAAGGTGATGTCGTTTTGGTGGTCAGCGGCACCACCCGATTCACCCGTCAAAAGGCGGTTTACGAGTTCAGCATTGAGTAAAACCCCTGATTAATTTGAACAAGAAAAAAGCTCCGGTATTTGCCGGAGCCTTTTGATTTTGCAATGACTGTTTACTCTAAAATGTATACGGTTTCGACCATCACCTGGACAACCATCTGTCCGGGAGCAATGGGAACCGCTGAAACTGCTGCACCGCCGCCCATTCCCTCTGCAGCGGGCATGGGGTAGGGGTAGTTTTCATTCAGCACGGTCACGGAGATGACGTCGCCAAGTTCCACCTGCAGGTTCTCAGCCATTTCTTCAGCCTGTGCCTGGGCATTTTCAAGTGCTTCAGCGCGGGCTTGCGCCAGCAATTCAGATTTGTCCGCGACATCAAAGGTTATGCCGTAAATATTGTTCGCGCCGGCATTGGTGACTGCGCCGAGCAAATCTCCCAGATTATCCAGATCGCGCACTTTTACTGAGAGCGAGTTATCCACCGCGTAACGCGAGCTGGTGGGCTGGCCGGAGTTGTCGTAGTTCTGCATTGTATACACCGAGAAGTTTTGGGTCTGGATGTCTGCAGCCTGAACACCGGCCTGTACCAACGCATTGCGGACGCGCATGGTTTGGGTGTTGTTCTGCTCAACAGCATCGCTGACCGATTCGTCTTCGGTATGCACACCCACATTGATGTAAGCAATATCGGGCGTGGCAGTGATGGTTCCAGTTCCGGTCACATCCAGTGTTGGCAGTGAGTCAGCCGTGTAGGATTGGAGGACGCCACCCTGGGGCAGTTTGCCGCCAGCCGTGAGGCTTGCCAGGGTTGATGAAGTCTGAGCGGGCATGCAGGCTGAAAGACCAACCAGCAGGACCAGGGCGATGGGTAGCATCAGGTAAGTTTTTTTCATGATTTTCCTCTCTTGTTGTTTCATAATATATAGACGTTCAAATGGTTGATAGGTTCCCAAAAAAAACAAACATGGGGCGTGCATGATCCCATGTTTGTATGCTTTGTCTCATTTCCCATTATTATTGAACCAGATCATCCAGCATGTAGGGGAGGATTCCACCCTTGCGGAAGTATTCCAGTTCAATGGGTGTATCCAGGCGGGAGATGACCCTGAATTGAATGGCGCTTCCGTCCTCTCGGTCAGCCCGCACGGTCAGTTGCTGGTGTACGCTCACGCCGTTTTCCAGGCCTTCGATGCTGAATACTTCGTAGCCAGTAAGTCCCAGCGATGCAATCGAATCGCCGGGCATGAACTGCAGGGGCAGGACTCCCATCTCAGCCAGGTTGGAGCGGTGAATACGTTCAAAGGATTCGGCGATGACAGCGCGCACCCCCAGTAAAA
>DAOUGC010000115.1:0-26192 GCA_034429695.1 Levilinea sp. | reverse complement strand
GCCTGCCTTTATTTTATACCAACCATCCCATGCGTCAAGGGCAACCCTTTTCGCAATCATTTACCCCATAATTAATCATGGATTTATTACAGATAATATTCCTCAAGGCGCAACCGGAGCTGTAACCTTATCGTTGCAAGTTTCATGCTCATAATCGATCGCACGCACATCGGCTGAAGCCCAACCCAGCAATCCGGTAAGCCCACCCAACACGCTTGTACATAAGAACATTAATGCCATGCCCGCACCTGGCCCGGTTCCCAGCAGATCTCCGAACCAGCCTGCCAGCAACCCTCCATTTTGCATGGCAGGCTCAAAAAAGTTATCTGCCAGTAAACCACCCAGAAGAAAACCGGCTGGTTGCGCCATGATCTGCAGCATTTCACGGGTCGAAAAGACCCTGCCCTGCACATCCTGCGGCACCCTTTCCTGCCAGATGGCATAGTATGGGCTGACAATGTACGGTATGGACAACTCCGAAAGGAAACCCGCAAAAGCCCAGACCAAAGGAATCCGGCCCACCGCCGTCAACAGATCACACACAAAAAAGGAAATTCCGGTGCTCATTACAAATGTGAGCGCTTTTCTGCGAGGAGTCCCCAACCAGGCGATCAAAAAACCTCCAATCACACCGCCCACCCCCATCACCGTTTGAGTGATGCCAAGAGCAACTTCGTCCCCGCCGCTGCGCGCCAGGATCATGGGCGCGTGCACCGCAAAATAAGTTGTGGTGGCAAACAGGTTGATGAAGAAAAATATTCCCAGCAAGCCACGCAAACCGGGCCGTTTCCATATGTACCCGATCCCAAACCGCAGTTCTTTGATCAAACCAGCATCAGCTTTACGCCCCTCTTCGCTTACCTGCGGTGCAGGGATGTTGATCATGAACAACAGACCAACCGCCAGTGCCATGGTGAAAACATCCACAATCATCACTCCCTGCAGTTGGGTGATTTGCAGCAGGAACCCCGCCCCGGCCGGGGCAAGCAATCTGGCCGCTGATTTCCCCAGACCGATCAAACCGTTGATGCGCGTATATCGTTCCGGTGGAACCAGGGTGGAAATGGACGCCCATGATGCCGGCTCTTGAAACGCCTCAAAGATCCCCGTCAACCCGACTGCCAGATAAACCAGAGGCAGGCTCATTTTGCCGCCCACAAAAAGCAGCATCAATCCCAGCGTCATCATACCGGCGCATAAATCGGCAAGGATCATCACCTTGCGGCGCGGCCAGCGGTCAACCAGCACCCCGGCAATCGGACTGGTGATCACATAGGTAAGGCAGTTGAAAAAGCCAAGCAATGCCAGAGCGAGCGCATTTTGCTCGCGCTCATAAGCCCAGATCATGATTGCAAACCGGGTCATGCTACCACCCAGCAAAGAGACAGATTGCCCGACAAACAAAGCATAAAAAGCTTTCATTCCAGCCAAACGTTTCATTCTTCACATCCAGTTAAATAAATAAACCGCGGGGCGCGCCCGCGGTTTTTATCCAGTGATTCCTTTGGTCAACTATTTCTGGAAACAGGCGCGCGAATAGACGGACGCCCCGGAATTGCACATTTGAATAAACTGCACGTTTAGAAATAACATCATGCGAAGCATTATAACCGCCTTGTGTGTGGTGGGCAAGATTATTCTGGTATTTTCTTCCAGCGGCGAGCCATGCGGGCGAACGCACTGCCAGCATGAACCCAGCCAGAAGATAGACTGGTTGTTGCTGTACCCATCCTGATGACGCCACGCAACTCATCTGCCGTGGAGAAGTAAGGCAGGCTCAGGGTTGCCCGCCCCAGCTCCCGCACCAGGTGTGCATCCGAGCCAACCGTCCCCGCCAGTTGATGGTCGCTGGCAAACATGGCTGCACGGTCATTGATTTCCATGGAAACACAGCGGGAATTGAAGACTTCAATGGCATCCACATCAGACATGATCTCCAGCAAATCCGGCTCATGCCAGCCGTAACGGGAATAATCAAACGGATGACTGACACTGATAAATGCCCCCTGGGAGCGCAAACGGTCAAGCGCCTCACGATAAGGCAGGCGCGCTGGCACTTCATGGGTGACAAATGCCGCCAGGAACTCCCCTTTATCGGTCAACACCTCTTCCCCCACAATGAAGAGTTCAGGATCCAGTTCACAGGCTTCCAGACCACCTCGAATCGTGTTGTGATCGGTGATGATCACCCGGTCAATGCCAAGCCTTCTGGCCCGCGCCTGTAATTCCCTGGGGGATGTTACACTATCCCTTGACCGCCAGGTATGACAGTGAAATTCAACTTTCAATGGCTTGTTCATATCCTCCCCTCAATCCCAACAAACGCGGAGAAAAAGCCCAAACCAGCAACCCCAGCGACATGCCAAACCATAACGTGGCAAACCGGATCATGAGGGTTGCGGTTGATGCTGTGGCTGCATCCGCACCGGCGAGCAATGCCAGCATTCCGGCAATGGAAACCTCGGCAGCACCCAGACCGCCGGGCAAGGCTGTTACAGATCCAATGATGGTGGAAAAAGCCAGAATAAAGACTGCCAGGCCAAGTAATTCTGAGGAAGGAGTCATTCCCAACCCGGTCAGGATCAAATAAAAACCAATGCCTTCACCCAACCATGAGATGCTGCCCAACCCCACTGCCAGAAGCGTGGGTCCTGGTTTAAAAAGCACCCACGAGCCTTCATAAAAATCCCGCAATACACCCACAAATCTCTTTACCACAGGCAATTTCTCACCCACACCCAGCGCCCACATGGCAGCCGGTCGAATTTGTGAGAGCACCACCAGCGCCAGCAGTACACCCAGGATCACGGCAAACGCCGGCCAGTATTGTGGATAAGCCAGTACGCCAAGCGTGGAAAGCACCAGCACCGCAAACCCGTCACTGATGCGCTCAGCGACCACCACTGAAACTCCCCGCGCCACCGGCAGGCCGCTATCCTGCTTCAGCCACACACCTTTCAGAACTTCCCCCACCTTTCCGGGCGTCATCGCCAGCGGAAAACCCGCCACAAACAATTGCGCACTTCTCAGCATGGGAATGGTTTTCACCCCCACCTGGTGCAGGTAGAAATGCCATTTAAAAAAGCGCAGGGTGTAATTAAACAAGGTCAACAACAGAACCAGCGGAAAAACCTGCCAGCGGAAACCGGCGATCTGGTTCTTCACCTCCCGCAGGTCGCCAAACAATGCCAGACCAACCAGGGCGATAAAGCCCAGCAATATTGCCGGGATAAACTTCTTAATGATGGATGATGATTTGTTCGATGACATTGAAAAATCCCTGCACCCCGCCACTTTTTTTGGTTCGATCCCATGGATTATAACCCATCGACAGACCTCACCAAAAGCGGGTAAAATCATAGTGCAAATCAGATTACCGGGGAGAGATAATGAACAACTTACCAGAATCTTTCACATTGGGTGTTGATGTCGCCAGAGCCTTTAAAATGCGCCTGCCCGTTGTGGCGCTTGAATCAGCCGTCATCACGCACGGCCTTCCGCATCCGGAAAATATCAACCTTGCCATGCAAATGGAAACCGAGGTGAGCAATCAGGGTGCTGTACCGGCAACCATTGGATTAATGGACGGCAAAGTGATTGTTGGTCTGTCGGCAGAGCAGGTGAAACGCCTGGGAGACACCAGCCAGCCTTCCCGCAAGGTCAGCCGGCGGGACTTCGGCGTGGTACTGGCCCGCAAGGAGAATGGCGGAACCACAGTGGCAGGCACATTGATCGCCGCCAGCACGGCGGGCATCCAGGTTTTCGCCACAGGCGGCATCGGCGGGGTCCATCGTGATTCCACCTTTGACATCTCCGCCGATCTGCAGGAACTGGGACGCGTTCCGATGGTGGTGGTGTGCGCCGGTGCAAAAGCCATTCTTGACCTTCCCGCCACACTTGAAGTGCTGGAAACCCTGGGTGTTCCGGTGATTGGTTTTGGTACCGATGATTTTCCGGCTTTTTACTCCACATCAAGTGGATTACCGGTCAATGTCAGGGTGGACACCCCCGAAGAGGTGGCAGCCATCGCGCGGGCTCACTGGGGTATGGGTCAGACCAGCGCAGTCCTGGTGGTCAATCCGCCACCTGCAGACGTTGCCCTGCCGCGCGAAAAGATGGAAGAGATCATTCATCAGGCGCTTCAGTCAGCAGCCGCAGAGGGTATCCACGGCGCGGGTGTAACGCCCTACATGCTGGCAAAGGTCAGTGAGCTGTCAGGAGGCCAATCCATGCATACCAACCTGGCGCTCCTGCGCAACAACGCGCGTCTGGCAGCCAGAATAGCCCGCGCCATGACACCCGGTGCAGGTGTTGAGATCGCCTGAGAGGGGAATAATCAAGGCTCGACAGTCTGCGTCGGCCAGCGCGTATCTGTAATGCGCGGTGTGGCGGATGGCCGCACGGTGGAAGTGGGCGGCAAAGTCCGCGTAACCGTCGGCGTCAATGTAATCGTGCGCGTATTGGTCACGGTCAAAGTGGGCGAAGGCCCACGTGTGGGCGTTTGTGTCCGTGTCATCGTGGGAATACTTGTGCTGGTTTTGGTGGCCGTCTCGCTGGGTAGAGGCGGCTCTCCGCTTATTGTGAAGCGGCCCGAATTATTCCATTCTGTACCCACAAAAATCTGCACATCGTAATCGCCCGGGGTCCACTCGGTGGATGTCGCCTGACATTCAGTGTAGTTGTACCCGCCTGTTCCGCCATCCCATGGTTTGGTTTCATAGCAGATCAACTTGCCGTCTGAAAGGCGATACCAGAGCGCCGTCCATTGCGAACCAGGCGACATTTGATCGTAACTAAACGTACCGTACAGCAATCCAATCGGGTTTTCAAACTCGGTGGCAGGCGCCACTGGTTGCCAGTCGTCATCAATTTGTCTTGCAATCACCACCGGACTGAATACGGCGTTTGGGTTGGGCTCGGTCGTGGCGGAAAATTCAGCCAGAAGCGCCTCGGGGAATGCCGGAGTTGGCGATACCGCCGGGGTGTCTGTTATCGTCGGCGATAGCGTGATGGATGGAGTGAGCGATATGGTGGGTGTTTCAGTGATGGTGGGTGTAATGGTCACCGTCGGTGAAGGTGGGAAAAATCGGTAGGCGGTTGGTTCTGCATACTGAGAAATCGCCAGGGTTACGCCACCCAGCACCGCTCCAAAGATCACCAGACGCCAGCCCATGACCACGCGTTCACGGCGTTTGCGAAAATATGGCAGGCGCATACCGTTTTGAATACTGCGGATGCCCAACCAGACACTGAAAAAGGTGATCGCTGCTCCCAGAACAATGGCTGTGAGCACCCCGGTTTTTATATCCAGATTCATCATTACTCCTGATGACTACCACCAAAATTATAGCATGAACAAAATCCCTGCCCCATTTGTTAACCCAGAGAATCATCTGACCAAGAGAATGTCTTTGTATGTTTTCCCTTACAAAGGGGTTATTTCATTAAAATTTTACGGCTCTTGCGTTGCGTAATATGCAGGTGCAGAGTAAAATCAAGATATATTTTTCTAACCTATGACGCTAAGCCCTGGCACCATTCTTAAAGATAGATACCGCATCGTCTCTGTTCTCGGACAGGGAGGAATGGGGGCTGTTTATCGTGCAGAAGACGATAACCTGGGTATTGACGTTGCAGTAAAAGAGAATCTGTTTCTTAGCGACGAATACACCCGCCAGTTTCAACGCGAAGCCAACATCCTGGCAGGGTTGCGCCATCCAAATTTGCCCCGTGTGATCGATTATTTCTCCGTTATCGGTCAGGGGCAATATTTGATCATGGATTATGTGGACGGCGAAGATATGCGTCAGCGCATTGAGCGCCTGGGTGTCATGCCTGAGCGCGAAGTGGTGCTGATCGGCGCTTATATTTGCGATGCGCTCACCTATTTACATTCCCGCACGCCGCCAATTGTTCACCGGGACATTAAACCGGGCAATATCAAAATCACACCTGAAGGTGAAGTGGTTCTGGTCGATTTTGGCCTGGCAAAAGTGATGCACGCAGACCAGGTTACCACCACGGGTGCACGCGCCATGACCCCCGGGTATTCACCGCCTGAACAGTACGGAACCGCACGTACAGACCCGCGCACCGACATTTATTCGCTGTCAGCCACACTTTACGCCGCCATCACCGGGATCATCCCTGAAGACGGCCTGGCGCGGGCCACCGGAAAAGCAGAACTGACCCCGCCCAGAAACCTGACCCCTGGTTTGGACCGCCGCCTGGCAAACGCACTGGAAAAAGCCCTTGAGGTGGACCCGGACGACCGTTACCAAAGCGCCGATGAGTTTAAACGCGCGCTGGTGTTACCTTTCAACCTCAATCAACTCACCCAGCCGCGTGTACTGGTCACTCCACCTCCACCGGATATCGCCGAAGGCGCTGCAGTCTACAATGACGATGGCGGTGAAGTCAGCCAGAACAAACGCTTCAAAATGAAAAGCGCGCCAATCAGCAGTCGGCGGCGCAAATACTCCAACTGGGGTTGGTTCGTTGCCGGTTTCACCGCACTGGCTTTCGTCCTGGTGTTAATCGGTATTGAACTGGGGCTTATGCAAGCGCCACTAGCCATGCTCGGTGAGAACACCCCCACCCTTGATGCTGGTTCATCTGATACGACACCAATCCCCACTCTCGACGAAGGCGCAGTTCAACCGGTGGAATCCACTGTGCCTGTGGTTGAAGAACCCACTGCCACCGCCACCCTGCCCATCATGCAGCCGACCCAGACCAAAACGCCCCTGCCGGCTGAGCTTGGAGGTGGAGGCGACCTGATCGTGTTTGCCTCATCGCGCACAGGCAGCACACAATTGTGGACGATGCACCCGGACGGCAGCGAGTTGACCCAGTTGACTGATATGCCCGGCGGCGCATGTCAACCCGACTGGTCGCCGGATGGTGCGATGATTGCCTTCATCTCACCTTGTTCAGACAAGGAGATGACGGATTATCCTGAAGCCCGCATCTACACCATGCTGGCGGATGGAGAACAAATTACCATCATGCCCAATAGCGAGGATACCGGCAATTTTGACCCTGCATGGTCTCCTGACGGCACGAAGATCGCTTTTACGTCTCTACGCACAGGCACCCCGCATATTTTTGTTTATGACTTCGTGGATCAATCCCTTCACGAGTTATCGGATACCCGTTATGCCGATGTCCAGCCTTCCTGGTCTCCGGACGGCAGCCGGTTGGCATTCGTCAGGCAGCAACCCTTCTTCCATGTTTGGATCATGAGCAACATGGGTGAAACCCTGATGCAAATGAGCTCCAGCGGCAACGTGATCGACCTGTGGCCTTACTGGTCACCGGATGGTCAAACCCTGATCTTCTCCCGCAGTCAAATATCGCCCACCATTCCCTATTTGATGAAGATCCGCTACGAACACGCCAATTCCGGTCTTGAGGTGCGCCTGCCCGGTCTTGATAAACCCGATCCGGGACCCATCGCCGAAGCATCCCTGTCCGCCGACGGCAAATGGATCGTATTTGAAAGCTGGCCGGATGGCCGCAATCATGACATTTATTTGATGGATATCAACGGCGAGAACCGCACCCGCCTTACCACTGACCCGGCCGAGGATTTCGGTCCCGACTGGCGACCCGCCATTCCATAATTTCCCAACTGACAGGTGTAAATATGGCTCTGGAACCCGGCGCTCTGCTTCATGAACGTTATCGCATTGAGCATGTTCTCGCGCGTGGGGGTATGGGGGCAATCTACCGAGCCACGGACCTGTCATTGAACGTCCAGATGGCGGTCAAGGAAAATCTTTACACCACCGAGGAATCCACCCGTCAATTCAGGCGCGAAGCCACCATTCTGGCCAACATGCGCCATCCCAACCTGCCGCGCGTAACCGACCATTTTGTCATTCCCGGTCAGGGGCAGTACCTGGTGATGGACTTTATTGACGGAGAGGATCTACGAGAACGGCTTGACCGCGTGGATTTCATTCCCGAAGAAGAGGTGGTGACCATCGGCGCCACCATCTGTGATGCACTCACCTACCTGCACACCCGTGAACAGGTGGTGTTGCACCGTGACATCAAACCGGGAAATATCAAAATCACCCCTTCAGGACAACCCTTTCTGGTTGATTTTGGTTTGGCAAAGGTCACACAACCCGGCATGATGACCACCATCGGGGCGCAGGCTCTGACGCCAGGTTATGCCCCCCCTGAGCAATACGGCTCCGGCACAGACCCACGTTCGGATATTTACTCACTGGCAGCCACGCTGTATGCCGCCCTGACCAACCAGGTCCCCGAAGACGCCATGGCGCGCGCCATGGGCAGCGCTCACCTTGTTCCCATCCGCAAGCACAACCCCCAGGTCTCCGAAGCCGTAGCCCTGGTAATTGAAAAAGCCATGGACGTGGCGCCAGACAAACGCTACCAGACCGCGGAACAATTTAAACAAGCCTTATTGAATGCCCATACCGGCGCCAGGGCACTGGTGGGAGCCCGCCAGCAAACCGCCCTGTCTGGTTCCCAATCCTCTGATCCGGCTGGCGCCACGGCAAAACCAGCCAAAGCAAGGATTGCCCCAGCGGTATTCATCATCGGAGGGATCGCCCTCGTTGGCGTCTGCCTGGTGGCAGGTTTGTTGATTGCCAACCAGTTTTTGAACCGCAACAATCAAATTGCCCTGATTGAAGAAACAGCCACATTGATGGATTTGGTCCCGACTGAACCCAGCCAACCAACCGCCACCGATGAGCCTACCACTGCACCCATTATTGCCCAGGACCCCACGCGAACCCCCGAGCCAGAAGCCACCGCCACTGCCGAACCGGTCTCCGGCCGATGGTTGGCATTTGCCTCAGATCGTACACCCGAGCTGGCCCCGGACGGCGCTGAGATTAAACCTCAGGTGTGGTTGATGGATGTGGATGGAGACCGGCTAAAACTGGTGACCACCCCACGCGAATTCGCAGATGGCGCCTGCCAGCCTGCCTGGTCGCCTGATGGACGCCATCTGGTGGTGGTAAGCCCATGCCGCAAGTATGACCGTTTATCGGACGAGTATCGCAACTCTGTTCTGTGGTTAATCGAACTGGATGACCGCTTCAACCTGCTCAGCCGCAAACCGTTGCGCTCAGAACCAGGCGGTGATTTTGACCCTGCCTGGTCGCCCGATGGAACCTCGATCGCGTTTACTTCATACCGATACGACGGGATCGATCAGAATGTGGATATTTTCATCACCACCCTGGCGGATGGCGTTACCCGGCAGTTGATCAACGATGTCGGCGCTGACCGCCGCCCTGTATGGTCCCCGGATGGAACCCGCATCTTGTTCCAATCTTTCCGCAACGGGCAGTCTGGCGCTTACATCATTAATGCCGATGGCACAGGTCTGACCCTGTTTTCCACCAACAATGTCCCGGCTTACTTCCCTGTATGGGCGCCAGACGCAGCCACCATCCTGTACGTTCGCGGCAGCAACCTGCAACCGGCGCTCAAGCCAGCCGGAACCGGCGCAAACGTGGAAGATTATTTGCTTTCTGCGCCGATCATCAGCGTTTATGATCCCCAATATTACTGGGATGGGTTTGAAATTATTTACGCTGGCATAAAGGATAATCAGACGGACCTGTTCATGACCGATACCACCGGTGCCACTCCGCGAAACCTCACCAATACACCCGCCAACGAATTCCACCCTGCATGGCGGCCCTTGCCAGAGGTTCAAAACTAATCGGCTGCACCAATTTCCTGCCGGACGGATTGATTCCGGTTTCTTCTGAGAATATTGAGAACACGCGGCATCACGCGGGTATATATTGAATACATCCAGCGGTTGCCCGGGAAATCCCATGCACCCATGGTGCGCACCACCTGCCCCCCCATTCCATCCTTGAAACGGAACACCCCCCACATGCGGTCGCTTTCATCAAAAATATCAGGCGCTCCCCATAGATCATAGGTGGTGCAACCCTGTTCCCGGGCAGTGAGCATGGCTTGCCACTGCAGTAAATAATTGGGCATTTTTTCGCGGTGTTCGGCGCCCGACATGCCGTAAATATACCAGGCTCGTTTCCCAAAACAAAACAGCATCACCGCAGCGATGATCTGGCCTTCCCAGATTGCCAGCAGGGGAAACAACCAGCCGGCATCCAGGAAAGTGTTCCATACATTCAAATAGTATTCTCTCGAGCGGATCACAAACCCATCCCGGAGCGACGTTTCAGCATACATTTTATAAAGCTCTTCCAGGTCGGCTTTTTCACCCTGGCGAACCTGTACGCCTTTGCGTTGTGCCAGCCGCAGATTGTAACGCCATTTTTGCTTCATGCGCGCCAGCAAGTCATCTTCTGTTCCACTCACCCCCACCCAGACGGTATTCTTGAACTGCACCTGTGAATCAGAATACAGCCAACCCGTTGATCGCAACTCATCGAGTACCTGCATACCAAGCGGATCATCATAATCGTCCTTACTGGCCGGCAATCCCCACCCGGTTACCACCTCGGGGTCAATTTTGATGAAAATTGCCCCCCGCTGTTTTGCCAGTTTCTGCAGGTCATCCAGAACCCGTCCACGCAAATCAGCATTGGACCAATCCATCATGGGACCGCGCGGTACGTACAGGATCGAAAATTTTGCCCCAAATCCACCCGGACGGATGGTGCGTTCCAAAACCATGGCTGCCGCTTCGGGCGTCCCGGCGTTGTCGCGCCACACCATGGGCAGCATTTCCCAGCCGTGGGTTTGCTTTATGGTTGCCCACTCCCATGTCTGAAGGATATGAGCGCCTGGAATTTGTTGGATGGTTTCATTCCATTCGGCATGGCTGACTGGCGTGGGTTTCATCCGGCGGCCTCGTTTCCACCCCGCCGTCCGGCATACCAGCGGTAAGCCCGGTAAAGCAGGGGCTGATAAACAAAATCAAACGCGCCAACCGAGCGTTTTACGTCACCGCCAAAACCGCGTTTGAACCGGTACACCCCCCACAGCCCATCATGGTGGTCAAGAAATTCATTTTCAAGTTGGGTTTCATCCACATCCGGGATTCCCCACATATCGTACCACTGGCAACCCTTGCGTTTTGCCCACAACATGGCTTCATACTGTAGCAGATAGGTGGGCATGCGGTTGCGTTCCTCATCCGATGAGGCACCGTAAAAATACCACGCAGTGGTTTGATTGGCAAACGCCATGAGACCAGCCACAGGCCGGTTGTCAAACAAAGCCATCAACAAGACCCGGCTGTCCACATCAAAAACGCCGAAAGCGGTTTGGTAATACTCCAGGCTGTGCACGCCAAACCCATCGCGGCGGCCCGTAATCAACATCAGACGGTGAAAGGTTTCAACATCGTCACTTTCCACCACACTGATGCCCTTCCGCATTGCCAATCGCACGTTATAGCGGGTCTTCTGCTTCATGCGGTCTAGCAACTCTTCATCACTGCCAGACAGGGGAATGATCACCGTGCGTTGAGGTTGCACCGGCCTGGTTGGAACCCACCCCTGAAGCATGGAATCGCCAATATTGGCATCCCCCTCCCAGGCATCCGGTTCAACTTTCAGGAAAATAGCTCCCCGCCTTTTACATACCTCATGCAGTTCCGGCAACAAATCATTGATATTGCCACAACCCACCGGCCCCTTCGGCATGTAGGCAACCCGAAGGCCAAGCGGCAACCGCCGAAACAACAGCATGGCTCCACAACCGCCCTTGATGAGATACACCGGCTCCCAGCCGAATTTCGACTTTAACCTCCCCCATGCCGATGTCTGCAGGAGATGAACATCAGGCTGATGCTGCAGAAAAGCATCCCACTCACTGGCTGTGATCACACCCATGACAGTCGTCAACTACTGCCCCCTGAAACCCACCACAGTTCCGATGGTGCGCAGCAGAATGGTGAAATCCAGCATCAGATCGCGGTGTTTAATATAGTAGAGGTCGTATTCCAGCTTGATCCCCATCTCATCCACCGTGGCTGCATAGCGCTGATTGATCTGCGCCCATCCGGTCAACCCTGGCTTGACCAGCAACCGCGCCCGGTAGAACGGTACTTTTGCCTGCATCTGATCCACCAATTCCGGACGTTCGGCGCGCGGACCCACCAGACTCATCGTTCCCCGCAGAACATCAATGAACTGGGGCAGCTCATCCAAATGGGTCTTGCGAAGAAATTTGCCTACGCGCAAGACGCGCTCGTCGTTTTCCACCGTCAGACGCGGGGCTCCATCTTTCTCTGCGTCTTTTCTCATACTGCGGAATTTGCGTATCCGGTATACCTTGCCATTTTTACCCGTCCGCAATTGTGAGTAAACAATTGGAAAGCCGTCATCCAGCAAAATCAGTAAAGCAATCAATGGGGTAAAGGCGGCCAGCATCAGGCAACCGATGAACCCGCCAACGATGTCAAGCAATCGTTTAAAGATCTCATAGAACTGGCCAACATGATGAACCTGGTCCACAAAAGACCGCAATATCCAGTCAGACTGGAGCAGGAAAATGGGGACCCGTCCCAGCAACTCTTCATAAACCACCGGCATGGTGGTAATTTCCACGCCTTCCTCTTCCACTTTGATCAGCGCCTGGAACATCTCAGGCTTCATTTCGACCGAGATGGAAAAGATGACATCGGTGATGTTCTCATCGGCGATCACCTGGGATAGGCAATTGGCCCCCCCAAACACGGGCACATTATTAATGATCGTTCCAATTTTCTCGCGATCATCATCAATGTACCCAACCAGGAAAAATGGAGGCGGCCAGATCTGGCTGATGATGGTGCCCAGGGTTGTGCCTGCCCGTCCTGCGCCAACAATTAACACCCTGCGCATGAACAACGGCGCGGTGAATATATTGATATACACCATACGCCAGATCAGGGTGAAGACAAACACAGTCACAATGAAGGCAGCCACCCCAAAGCGGGGCAACGTACCCTTTGGAGCAATAAAGAACACCAGCAAATAAGCTGCCAGGCCAATGCCAGCCGCTCCTAGCACCCCCAGGAACGAATCCCGTTTCCGGCTGGAGCGGCGAATATCATACAGCTCCACCAGCAACAGCAACCACACCACCGGCAATAAGAAAAACCATCCGGGTGGACGGGTACTTAAGAATTCCCAATTAAAGTTCAACCAGTCATCACGGGCAGCCCAGAAATACAAGGCAACACCCAGCCCCAGCACCGTTGCGATCAGGTCGCCGGCCAAAAGGATCATCCTGCGCTCTGATGGGCGCAGTCTGGAGAATAGTGGTTTTTGCATGGCTCGGTAAGTGCTCATAAAATCCTGTTAATGCAACAGGCTCCACAAGAATCCCGCTCCCCAGCATACGTGCATGACAGTGATGGCGCATGGGATCCCAATCAGAAGCCGGAGATCGCGTTGTTTTTGAGCAGCAGGCACGGCGCCTGCCATAAGGACAAACCAGTATGTCACCAGACTACCCAGCAACAACCAGGCAAATGGCGCCCAGATGGGAGCCAGCACGGCAAGCAGGACTAGTCCGGTGACGAACAAGGGCGGCAACGCCTGGCGGGCACGCAGCGAACGCGGATATCGCCGTAACATGCGTACTTTCCAGTATCCGTACCGCCAGTACTGTTTGGCCAGCGCCCCCAGTGTGGAGCGGGCAAAATACACCGAGGCGATTGCCGGATCCAGCCAGATTTCGCCGCCTGCCGCGCGAATCCGCGTATTAAACTCATAGTCCTCATTGGTCAGCAGGGTTTCATCAAACAGACCGATCTGGTCAAGCAAGCTGCGGCGAAATGCGCCAAACGGCACAGTATCCACACTTTGAGCCTGGGTGGCATAGCGGTAAAGCGCATCACCCACCCCAAAGGGATGACCTGCGGCAGCCGCTATGGAACGCGCCAGCCAGTCTTTTGCCCCTGGCTCAATCTTCCACACCCCGCCCACATTCCAGCCTTTACCCGCCAGCAAAGCCTCGATGCTTTTTTCAATATAGTCAGGGTTTGGTACGCAGTGAGCGTCCAGACGCACAATGTACTCGCCGCTGGCTGCTCGTATCGCACAGTTTATCGCTGCGGGAATATTCCGCTGGGTGTTATCCACCACCCGAACCATCAGTTCAGGATGGCGCAACCCGAATCGCTCAATCTCAGCCCGTGTATCATCTACCGACATACCATCGGCAATAATGACTTCCATCTCATTCAGGGGGTAAGTCTGGCACAAGATGGCATCCAATAACAATCCAATCGTGGATTGTTCGTTATAACATGGGATGACTATTGAAACGCTGGGCATCGGACGGTTTTTACCGGTTTTTGCTGCGCCGCCCCGCTTCAGCGCGCTTTCCATTACCCTTCACAATTTTCCTTGAGCAGCGCCACAACCTCAATTTCAATCGCCACGCCTTTGGGCAGGGCTGCCACCTGAATGGCTGACCTGGCTGGGGCTTGCCCACCCATGTACTGGCCATAAATGGCGTTCATGGATGCAAAGTCATTCATGTCCCGCAGGAACACCGTGGTCTTTACCACCAGGCTCAGGTCTGACCCCGCTGCTTCGAGTACATTGGACAGGTTCTTCAATACCTGATGCGTTTCCGCCTCAATGCCGCCCTCCACCACGTTGCCGGTTTCAGGATCGATGCCAATCTGCCCTGAAGTAAAGACAAACGGGCCGGCTTTGATGGCCACAGAGTAGGGTCCCAATGCTTTGGGGGCTTTGTCGGTGGTAACCACCTGCTTTTCATGACAGTGACTCATGCGCTTCCTCCATGTGTGTGATTTTTATCCATGATGGGTGCTGAAAACAATTGTAACCGAAATGCCCGGTTTTCTGGGGAAAACCAAGGGCTGTCTGTGGGAACAGACAGCCCGGCTGAAACTACGGTGAGCAAAGATCCTGACGAGGGGTTAATACTCACCAGCGGTTTTTTCCGTCACGCGCTTGCGGAAGAGATAAAAAGACCAGGCTTCATAACCAAGCACAATGGGAAGGAAGATCAAAGCCACAATGGACATGGTCCGCAAAGTGTACTGGCCGCTTGCCGCGGTTTCAATGGTCATGCTCCAGGCAGGGTTCAGGCTGGAGATCAACACATTTGGAAACAGATACATGAAGATGGTCGCACCGGCGAAGACGATCGCAAAAGTATGCATGGTGAACGCCCAGCCATCCCGCTTTTCACGCACGAACCAAATGGTGATGAGCAATGCCAGCACTGCTCCGATGGGCACAACACCCGGATTTACCCCCAGTTTGGTAAGAATATCAGTCTCCAGATAGGTATACACCGAAAAACCAAGCAGGATCACCACTGCAACCACCCAAATCCGCTGCGCCATTCGTCTGGCTTGTTCAGCCTGGTCACCGGTGGTCTTCATGGCGAGGAACAGCGCCCCTTGCAGGGTAAAACCAATCAGTGAGACCAACCCACCCAGCAGGGCGTACGGGTTAAGCAAATTCCAGAACCCACCCACATAATTCATACTGGCGTCGATGGGAATACCCCGCATCAGGTTGGCAAATAATACACCGGTTAACAATGCAGGGATGAAGCTGCCCACAAACAGCAACCAATCCCAGGTGTTGCGCCATCTGTGTCCATCTTCTTTTCCGCGAAATTCGATTGCCACACCGCGCAAAATGAGACCCAATAGCAACAGGGCAAACGGGAAATAAAACCCACTGAACAGGGTGGCATACCAGTGCGGGAAAGCCGCAAACATGGCTCCGCCAGCCGTGATCAACCACACCTCGTTTCCGTCCCAGTGGGGACCAATCGTCTCCACCATGGCTTTACGCCGATTTTCATTCTTCCCCAGAAAAGGAAGCAGGATTCCAACCCCGAAATCAAAACCCTCGAGGACAAAATAGCCGATAAACAACACGCTGATCAATACAAACCATATGATATTGAGTATCATTTTGCCCTCCCTAGATGGCTTCTTCAACGCTCTCGTTGACAATGCGGGGATTTTCAGGTTGAGGCCCGGCTTTGGCATGTTTGCGCAGCAGATACAGATCTGCAAACATCAATACACCGTACACCAGCCCAAACCCGATCAAAGTGGTCAGCACCATGCCGCCGGTATTGGTTGGGGTGATGGCATCCACGGTTTTCAACACCCCCACCACCGCCCAGGGCTGGCGTCCCATTTCTGTCAACATCCAACCGGTTGTGTTGGCGATATATGGCAGCGGGATGGCAAATGGCAACAAATGGAACCACCGAATCTTCTCGAAGGGCGTTTTTCGCAGTATTTGCAGGAAAAGCAAACCAGCGATCGCCAGCATCAGGAAGCCCGCCCCAACCATGATACGGAACGTCCAGTAAGCCGTGAAAATCGATGGTGAGTAATCCCCGGGACCATACTGGGCTTCATATTCAGCCTGCAAATCGTTAATCCCTTTGACCTCACCTTCCAGGCGGTTATAAGCCAGCAGGGAGAGCGCATTGGGGATGCGAATGGCAAATACGTCGCGCATGTTTTCTTCATCCCCCCAGGTAAACAGTGAGAAGGAAGCCGGGTCCTCACTCTCCCACAGGGCTTCGGCAGCCGCCATTTTCATCGGTTGCACCTGCACCATGCGCTGCGCCTGCGAATGTCCCACCAGAATGACCAGGAAGATGGATACCACACCATACACATTCGCCAACCGGAAGGAAGCGCCAAAGAACTCCGGCTCGCGCTTGCGAATCAGGTGATATGCGCTGATGCCCATCATGAAGAATGCTCCGGTGGTAAAGCCTGACAACACTGTGTGCGGGAACTGCAACCACAGATACGGGTTGCCAATCACCGCCCAAAAATTGGTCATCACTGCCCGGCCGCCTTCCATGGCGTATCCAACAGGAGCCTGCATAAAGGAGTTGGCAGCCAAAATCCAGAATGCCGAAATATTCGCGCCAATCGCAACCATCCAGATCGAAAAAGCAAGCGCCCATTTGGGCAGGCGATCGCGGCCAAACAGCCACACACCCAGAAAAACACTTTCGAGGAAGAACGCCAGCAGGGCTTCAATGGCAAGCGGAGCGCCAAATATATCGCCAACCATGCGCGCGTAATTTGACCAGTTCATGCCAAACTGGAATTCCATCACAATGCCAGTGACAACGCCCATGGCAAAGTTGATCAGGAACAATTTGCCCCAGAACAAAGCCATCCGTTTGTACATCTCATTCCCAGAGCGGACATAGATGGTTTCCAGGATGGCAACCAGTACCGATAGTCCCAGGGTAAGTGGCACAAAGAAGAAATGATATATGGAGGTTACTGCAAATTGCACTTGAGCCAGTATGGTTGGATTCATGGATCTCCCCGTCAAGAATGGTCTGAAATGCGAATCTGAAATTATTGACTGATGAGAATAACACGTGCTGGTAATTCTTCTTTCAGCAGAATTGCCATTAATAGTATAGTACGATTTTTCACAAGAGAAATCAGATTGTATACGTCATAATTTTAAATCACCCATTTTCATGATGGCATTACATACGCTCTCATAACTCAAGAGGACAACCCCTAACCTGGTCTTGCCCGATGACATTGTAAAGGCAGCCAAGCCTGAGTATAATAAAGCGCCTGTCAAGCCATCTGCGTAACCATCCAAAGGATTTCACTTTATGCTCGAAATGATTGCCGGTATTTTCACCCGATATGAAGAAGTCACCCGCGAACTGGAAACAGTGGGAACCAATTACCAGCGCGCCGCCGAATTGGCCAAAGAACGCTCGGATCTGGATCCCATTGTCGAAAAAGGGAAAGAGTACCAGCAGGTGCTCCAACGCATGAATGAAGCCCGCCAGATCATGGAAACCGGCGATCAGGAACTTTCTGAGCTGGCTCAGGCTGAGCTGGACGAGTTGCTGCCCCGCTCGGAGGAACTGGAAAAGGAGCTTAAACTCCTCCTGGTTCCCAAAGACCCCAGGGATGAGCGCAACGTAATTGTAGAAATTCGTGCCGGGACGGGTGGCGATGAGGCAGCCTTGTTTGCCGCTGACCTTTTCCGAATGTACTCGCACTATGCAGAGCAAAAAGGTTGGCACGTTGAAATACTTTCCGAGAGTGAAACCGGAATTGGCGGATACAAGGAAGTCATCTTTACCATCAAGGGTAAGGGCGCTTATTCGCAACTAAAGTTTGAATCCGGCGTTCACCGCGTGCAGCGTGTACCCGCCACCGAAGCCGCCGGACGCATTCACACTTCCACCGTAACAGTGGCGGTACTGGCTGAGGTGGAGGATGTGGACATCCAGATCCCCGAAAACGATATCCGCGTTGATGTCTACCGTTCTGCCGGCGCTGGCGGCCAGAACGTACAGAAGAACTCCACCGCCGTGCGCCTCACCCACCTTCCGACGGGCATCGTTGTGGCCTGTCAGGATGAACGCTCACAGTTACAAAACCGGGTCCGCGCCATGAGCATTTTGCGCGCCCGCCTGTATGAAATTGAGGAACAAAAACGCATGGCTGAACGTGAAGCCACCCGCCGCTCCCAGGTGGGCAGCGGTGAGCGTTCAGAGAAGATCCGCACCTACAACTACCCGCAATCCCGCGTCACCGACCACCGCATCAACGTCTCATCGTTCAACCTGCCAGCGGTCATGGCTGGCGACATCAGCATTTTCATTGAAGAACTCGCGCTGCGGGATGAGTCGGAGCGGTTGGCCGCCGAAACTGGCGAATACGAAGACTGATCCTGGACGCTGCACATGTTGCTGGCCGATTGGCTGAGGAACGCCGCCACCCGTCTGCAGGGCCACGAACAGCCTGCTGTGGAAGCCCGCGTTCTGGCGTCCCATGTGCTTGGCAAATCCCGGGAGTGGTTGCTGATTCACCCGGATGCCGATATCGCCTCTCATGCTGTCCGGCATATGGATCAGTTACTTGAAAGACTGGCGCTGGGTACGCCGCTGCCTTATTTAACCGGTCAGCAGGAGTTTTTTGGGCTGGAGTTCACAGTCTCCCCTGCCGTCCTCATCCCCCGCCCCGAAACTGAATTGCTGGTGGAAACTGCCCTGGACTGGCTGAACCGCCGATCAAACCCCATGCAGGTGGTGGATGTTGGAACCGGTTCAGGCTGTATTGCCATTTCCCTGGCGGTGAAAGCCGGTCTGGAACTCACTGCTGTGGATGTATCCCGCCCGGCATTGGAGATCGCCCGAAAGAACGCCAGCCGCCATCTTGTTGAGGATATCGTCCACTTTCTACAGTCTGATCTGCTCACCTCAATAAACGGGACGTTCGATCTGGTTTGCGCCAATCTGCCTTACATACCCACATACACCCTGTCCAACCTGGAGGTTGCCCGTCACGAGCCGTGCCTGGCTCTGGATGGCGGTCCGGATGGAACCAGCCTGATCTGCCGTTTGCTGGACCAATTGGTTAACCGCATCAACCCAGCAGGTATGGCTTTGCTTGAGTTTCAGGCAGGTGATGGAGCCAAACTTCTGTCACAGGCGCGCTCTCGGTTTCCATCCGCACGGGTGGAGATAAAAAATGATCTCGCCGGTCACGACCGACTGCTGATGATCCGCACATGATCCCCAGGGAGGAAGCATGAATATTATCTCCACCACCGATCCGCAAGTCATTACGCGTTGTCTTGAAACCCTCAACAACGGCGGGTTGCTGGTTTTCCCCACCGATACAGTGTACGGTCTGGCAGCCAGAATGACCGATCCGGGGGCAATTGACCGCCTGTTTGCTGCCAAAGGGCGGGATTTCAACAAAGCCATTGCCGTGCTGGTGGGCAGCCTGGAGCAAATTGGTCAGGTTGCCGCAGTTTTCACGCCTTCCGCCGTCCGCCTGGCACAGCATTACTTTCCAGGCGCATTAACGCTGGTGGTTCCCCGCCGCCCCGATCTACCTCACAACCTTTCACCGTACCCCACGGTTGGCGTGCGCATGCCCGACCATCCGTTTGCCCTTCACCTGTTGCGCACACTTGGCCCGCTGGCAACCACATCGGCCAATGTTTCAGGGGGAGCCAATGCAGTAACCGTGCATGAAGCCGCAATGCAACTGGGTGAGCAGGTTTCACTCTACCTGGATGGAGGGCCATGTCCGGGCGGTGTACCCTCCACCGTGGTTGATTGCGCATCCGACCAGGTAAGGGTGTTGCGCGAGGGCGCCATCCCTGCCAGGGAAATATTGCGGATCAGTGCCGCTTCAGACAACGTCTAAACAAAAAGCTGCCTCCAGGGGCAGCTTTTCTTTCAGTTCAACTGTTTTTTCTAACCATCCGCCCGCAGGTACGCTTGGCCACCATTCACCAGCCCATACCTCCGCAGCGCGGTATTGAGGATCATGTTGACCAGTTCAGTATGGCTCATGCCTTCCGCACCGGCTTCGATCACAATATCGGAGATACCGGGTGACAGGCCCGGCAGGGGATTTGTCTCAAGGATGTAGGGTTTGAGGTTGCGGTGCATATCCAGGCGGAAATCAATCCGGCTCACGTCCAGCGCACCGGTCACCCTGAAAACAGCCGCAGCGAGGAAATTCAATTCCTCAACCAGGTTGGGTTCCAGCGGTGCAGGGCACAAATACGTCAACTGGTCAGCGAGATCCACTTTCAAACGATTGCTGTAAACCGCATCGCTTTCCAGATATGGAACCAGGTCAACTTCCATGGGGGGGAAGAAGTGCAAACCCGATTGAATTCTGGGATCCTCCAGGTCCTCCGGCAGCCGGCGCGCTACGGGGTGATCAAGATTGCCCACCAGCCCCACCGTCACCTCACGCCCCTCGATAAATTCTTCCACCAGGGCAGTCTGATGATATTTGCCGGTGATAAAATCCACCTGTTCGCGCAGTTCTTTCTCATTGTGAACCACTGATTTTGAACTGACACCCATTCCGGTCCCTTCACGGCTGGGTTTCACAAACAGAGGAAAACGAATATCTTCGTGGATCGGCTCATCAGCAGTTTCAAACACCTGGAAGTTTGGCGTGGGCAACTCGTGGTAACGCAAAACGCGTTTGGTCATGGGTTTGTCCAATGCCAGCGCCAGGGTGAGCACCTTCGAGCCGGTATAAGGAATACGAAGCATTTCAAGCAATGCCGGAACCTGAGCTTCACGCGCGTCACCAAAATGGCTTTCACAGATATTGAAGCATATATCCGGATGATACTTTGGCAGCTTATCAATCAGGCTGATATCGCCCTCAAAAAAGTCACACTCGTGTCCACCGGCTCTAATGGCTTCCACGAGTGCGAAAATCGTCTTTTCCGAATCAAGATCGTCCCACTGGTCTGGAGGCATCCCGTTCCAGTGCGGCGCATTGACCTTCAAATTTGCCAGCAGTGCAATCCGAAATTTTTTCATCCTTGTCCTCATCCACAAAGTTTCACTGGGGGTGAATTATAGCACCTGCATGAATTCTGACAATATTCCAGTTTGTCGTTGACATTACAAATTCGCAATCAATTGTCCATCAGGCAACTTTATTTACAGTAGAATAAACCCATATGGATGGACAAGAAAGGCATGGTTTGAAAATGGTTGCTCCTGCTGTAGTTGATTTCCCGCTTCGAGGAGAATGGAACACCCCAAACACCCCCGGGGAAAAGATCCCCAGCCATGGAACCGATTTCCTGGCGCAAACCTATGCAATAGACTTTGTTGGTCTGGATCCCGATTCCCGCTCCATGAAGTTTTACCGTTCAGGTTTCCTGCAGTACCTCATCCGTGGTGTGCCGCTCCGCGACTGTTTTGGCTGGGGCCAACCCATTTATTCCGCCACCGATGGAGTGGTCATCCGCGCAGAAGACGGTATTCCAGAACGGGACCCGGTAAATCTCTTTCGTGATCTTTCCATCATGTCGCAGAATGCCCGCTCAGCCGGTACAGGTGAACGGGTGGAGTACAGTTCGCTCGCCGGTAATTTCATCATCATCGAAAGCCCGGTTGGGTACGCCGTATACGCTCACGCACAAACCGGTTCGATCCGTGTTTCAGTGGGCGACCGGGTGGATGCAGGGCAATGGCTGGCAAACGTTGGTCATTCAGGCAACTCGACTGCACCGCATCTCCATTTCCAGTTGATGGATCAGCCCGATCCATGGGTGGCGAAAGGTTTGCCTTGCTGCTTTGCTGAATATGAAGTATTGACCAACGGCGTCTGGCAGCCGGTTCATGATGGAATTCCCACCGCCAAACAAAGAATTCGAAAGATGTGATGTTTGCCATAATAAAAACAGCCCGCCTTATCATGGTCAATGGAAGGCGGGCTGTGGTATTTGGGTCTGGTTCAGTTCCTGCTCCTCCAGATCATCCACATCCACCCCAATCCCAGAGGTAACAGCAATCCGCTGGCACATATGGGTGTTATTTTTTCCTCCTCCACCGGCTGAATAATTTCATCCTCGACATCGTTTTCTCCAGAAGAGGCAGGCTCGGAAACGGGGGCAGAGTGTTCCTCGGTTGAGTCTTCATCACCGTCACCATCAGCAGGTTCTGGTAGATCGAGCGGGTCAGCAGTCTCTCCGGCTGGCACAATCTCAATCGGCTTACCATCCACCAGCAGGATCACCCGCTGCCCGAGCGCCAGGGCAGCACTTACATCCGGGCGGTATTGCGCCAGGGTAAAGTAATCATCCGATAGGAATTCAATCCGGACAGTCTTCATGGTATCCGGGTCAAAAGCAGTATCAATCCAGACCCCTGCGGAGAGCACAAAGGTTCGTGAACCAACCACCCGCACAGTCTCCTGAACTTCACCAGAGGGCGCGTAAGCTTGCTCTGACTCCGACATGGCGCCCTGCTCGGCTGCTTTTTGAACGGCATCTTCACCATAAACCACGGTGGGAGTGCTGAGAATTTGTGAATAGGCTTCCTCAGCCACGCGGTCCTGATTGGCAGCGCCAAGCGGCATGGGTTCCGTCACCAGGTATGAAGTGTAAGGCGTGACAATGCCGTAACGGATGCTCAACGCAACGATCTGGTCAATGGTTTCCTGATTGGCGCCGTTTAACCTCAGGCTGTTGAGCAAATGACCAATCTTGCGCGTTGCCCACAGGCGGGGAAGGCTGTCATCAGGGTCCTTGTGGTTGCGCGAGTCACGCTCGAAACGCACTTCTTTAAATTTAATTGTCTGGGGTTGGCCATTAACCTCACCACTCAGGATAATATTCGTCACACCACCCTCCCGATACCGTCCGGTGACCACAATCTGTGAACCACTGAATAAATCCGGCAGAGGTTGTGGGTAGACGTCGTAAACCGCCATGTCGCCAAAATCCAGTGATAGATTGGTCAACACCGGCGTGCTGATCTTGCTGTAGAACGCTAACAGGCTCTCATCCAACGCCTGCCCCGGTTGCACGTAGGTACTCTGTCCTTGAAGCGTCTGACTGAGCGAGTCGAGCAGAAAAGTATCCACATCATAACCAACCCCAAAGGGAAACATACGGATGTTTGAAGGCGCAGCAGCAGCAAAATTATCCACAATTTGCTGACTGTCCACAATACCCTCGGTCGGCAATCCATCCGTCAGGAAGATCAGGTACGTTGGACGCTCCCGGTCAGCAATGGATAGGGTCTCAAGCAGGGCGCGGTTGATATCCGTGCTGCCTTCTGGAGCCAGTTGATCCACCCAGCGGCTGGCTTCCATTGCTTCACTGGCTGGCTTTAGCCGGCTGGAATACATTTCCACTCCTGAGCTGAAGGTGGTAATGGCAAAGCGGTCGTCAGGGTTGAGATGAGCCAGGATGTATTTCAATGCAGCCTGTGCCTGTTTGAATTTCTCGCCTTCCATGGAACCCGAACGGTCCAGCACCAGCAACACATCCTTGCTCACCAGTGTTTTCGGAGTATTCGGACGGGGAGCCAGCAATAACATAAAGAAGCCTTCTGGATCATCCAGGCTGCCAGGGTCGCGGTAACTGAACAGGTGAAATGCCTCGCTCTCTCCAATGGAATAAACCAGTGAGAAATCCTGGTCGGGGCGAACCTGGCTGGCTTCATAGGTGACCACGGCAGAGCGTTCCTCCTGCTGTGTGGCTATCGGATGGGAGGGTGAGTAAATGGCACGGAGGGGCTGACTGGTATGGACCTCAACCCGCACCACCACGCTTTCCAGCAACCGGGCGGAGAATTTCTCGGTATTCAGCGGATAGGTGTACTTCACCAAGCCATTCTCGGCGGTCAATGCCTGACTGTACTGAAGTTCAATACGGCGTTCCTCCCCAGGCTGGATCGGAAAAATGCTTGCCTGTACCGCCCCCTGCCCGATGTACTCAAGCAGTGCTGGGTCCTGCATGTTCCGTACGATTTCCTCATAGGTCTGACGGGCTTCATCGGCGCTCATCACCCTGCCTTCCACCGGTTTGCCATCCACCCACAGGACAAAATTTTCCACCACGGCATCCACGGGGAGGGGAAACACGTAGGTTCCCTCCACCACCCATGAATTGGGGTTGTAGAAAACCTGGTCAATATGGGTGACAGCCACCTGGTTGTCAATCTCAACGTCCACATGGTGATAACGGATGGTCAGTTGCTGCATGGGCGGCGGGCAGAAATCCCCATCACACGGAATGGGTTCTGGAATGACAATGCCATCGGCGAACACAGGATGAACCGGCGCAACCACCAGGAACAGTACAAGCAAGAGTGTGGAAAACCAGAAACGTTTCATTTTTCTCTCCTCCTGACACGCGGAATCCAACCACACCCGCGGGCATCGTCTATCAACCATCCCTGCAATTGAAAGTTGATTGGATTTATATTGCAGACGCTTGAGGAGAAGAATTTGTTCCTGTGGGGTCTTCGATCATTGAGTTTTGTAATTCCAACATGCGCCTGAATTCCCCGTTTTGACGGAGGAGGTCCTGCCATGCACCTCGTTCCACCACCCTGCCGTGTTTTAGCACCAATATTTCATCCATTGCCTGCAACCCGCGCAGGTCATGTGTGATCCAGATCAGGCTGCGTTCACCGGCATGGTGAGTCAACCACTCCACCAGACGATTTGCCATTTGACCGTCCAGGCTGGCGGTGGGTTCATCCAGCAGCCAGATCGGCGCATCATGCAGCAGCAGTTGCGCCAGCATTAACCGGGTGCGCTCTCCACCACTGATGGTCAAGCCGTGCTCGCCGATCCAGGTATCCAGCCCATTCGGCAGGTTTGCCAACCAATCGCCCAGACCGGCGGTTTGAAGGGCTGTGATCATTTGCTCGTCGCTGGCGGTTGCACCCGCCATGCGTAAATTGGTCCTCACACTTCCCGAAAAGACATGCCCGGACGGTGACATCCACCCGAAATAACCACGCAGGGTTTCTGTGGAAATGTTGCGCAGGTCGTACCCACCCAAACAGATGACGCCGTGATCCGGGTCCCAGAAGCGCAGCAACAGGTTGAAAATGGTGCTTTTCCCGGCTCCGCTGCTGCCAAGGATGGCTATTTTGCGTCCCTGTGGTAGTGAGAAATTGAGATCCACCAGAGCCGGTTCGGTGTCGTCGCGGTAGGCAAAGCTGACACCCGTCATTTCCAGATCATACCCGGTGGGGTGAACAGGTTGGGCCGGTTCTTCCACCGCAGAGGTTTGGTCCATGCGCTCGAACAGGCGGCTGCCGGCTTCCAGTGTGGATCGCAACTGTACGGCTGCCGCGCTCAGCGGGGTGAAGGCTTCAAAGCTTCCCAGTGCCACCAGGATCAACACCGCCAGAATGATGCCCGAATAATCACCCGCCCTCACGGCAAGTGTCCCGCTGATCAACATTGCCCAGGCGGTGAGCGCCGGAAGCATGATGTTACCCGCGGCAGTGATTGCCGTTCCCCACCCCATGCGTCTTTGCGCTCGATTGAGTATGGCCTCGAGCGAGCTAAGCTGATCAAAATAGGCCTCCTCGCACGCGTAAACCTGCAGTTCCCCCATGCTTTGCAACCCATCCACCAGGCGTTGCTGTAATTCAGTCCGCGTCTTGATCAACATCTCTCCATTGCGGCGGTTATTGTTATATGCCCAGACGGGCAAAATCAACCCGCTGATGAACAACCCACAACTCAAGAACAACGCCATCGTTGGGTCAAACCGGGCGGTAAAAAAGGTAACACCCACTGCGACCAGCATGGCAGACAGCGGTGGAGCAGCCGCGCGCACATAAAAGTTTTCCAGCGTGTTCACATCGCTGATTGCGGCGGCAAGCAATTCTCCACTGTGTGTCCCGCTCAAACGCGCCGGGGTTAGTGGTTCGAGTGCGCGGAAGTATGCCACCCTCAACCT
>DAOUGC010000114.1:0-1511 GCA_034429695.1 Levilinea sp. | reverse complement strand
CTGGTCAGCTTCCTGATGGGCAAAGCGGTTGGCGCCGACTACAGGCAGAACACCACCCTGTCCTTTACGGCTGCCAGCAACAACTTCGAACTCGCCATTGCCGTGGCGGTGGCAGTCTTCGGGCTCAACTCTGGGCAGGCCTTCGCCGCCGTAATCGGCCCGCTGGTGGAAGTGCCGGTGATGATCGGGCTGGTGAACGTGGCTTTCTGGCTGCAGAAACGGCTGTATAAAGGGGCCATCAACGAATAAGAACGAATAAACGAATAACTGCCAGCCAGCCAACCTCCATTAAGAACGAATAAACGAATAACTGCCTGCCAGCCAACCTCCATCTGCTCCGAGCTGTTCTTTTATTCGTTGCCCCTATTCGTTGAGGGTCCGCCCCGCAGAGCCGTCAACGAATAAGAACGAATAAACGAAAAACTGCCAGCCAGCCAACCTCCATCGGCCCCGACCTATTCGTTCATTCGTTGCCCTTATTCGTTGATGGTTTATCTCCCCCCGCACCTATTTTGTCCTATAATTTATCTGGAATCTCATCACAGGCAATTCGCTCCCTGAAGGATGAACCCATGTCTCCACTGGTTCAGGATGCCACCGGTAATAACCTGACTTACCGAATCATCGGCGCTGCGATGACCGTGCATAACAGCCTTGGACCGGGCTTCCGGGAAGAAGTGTACGAAAAGGCACTTTTCACTGCCTTGCAGGATGCCGGCATGGAAACCCACAGGCAGTATCCAGTAAATGTTGATTTTGCCGGAGCAACGGTTGGTCTGTTCTATCTGGACCTATTTGTGGAGAATCTGGTGGTGGTGGAGGTAAAAGCCCTCAGCCACCTGCTGACCAATGATGAAATTGCACAGGTTATCGGCTATTTAAAAGCCGTGCACTCCTCCGTTGGTTTGTTGGTCAACTTTGGAAGACGCAAGCTCAATTACAAGCGCATCTTTCCCCCCAGGAATCAAGAACCGATCCACCGGATCGGCAGGGATGATATTATCAGACATGGTTAGATGTATATCAAGGAATTGGTTTGAATCAGGTTCAAATAGCGCATCCTTGACATTACCCTGTTGTTCATAGGCAACTGGCAACCTGTGCAAACAAGTTGTCAGTTCTTTTTGCTTTATTTTTATTCCAAGTCCGGATCAACCATGTAAAAAACAACAGGTTGGATGGGTCGTCTGCCCCTACTCCACCACCCGCAGCTCACCGGAATGATCCGTGTTGTAGCCAGCCAGGCGGGCAAGGTCTTTTTTCCCCTGCGGACTGGCGATCCAATCCAGCAGGCGGCGCACTGGCGGCTGCTCAGCCGTCCCGGCATGGAATACCAGGTCGTATGGTTCCTGCAACAGCGGTACGAACGCCAGGTCAAAAGCCTGCGCGGCGCTCTCCAGTCCGATCACCACATCGGCTGCGCCGTCAGCCACCTGCCGGGCTGCCTCAGAATGGGTCCCCAACTGGATCGGGTATCCTTGTATTTGCTCAGGCGAAACATTCAACTGGCG
>DAOUGC010000113.1:0-5119 GCA_034429695.1 Levilinea sp. | reverse complement strand
CGATATCGCGCCTCGCGGGCATAAGTTTGCGCAACTCGGTATGGAATTTTTTTAGCAGCGCATTCTCCATGCGTAACTGTTCCAGCTCCGCACGTGCCTGACCGTCTTTCCGTGGCCGTCCGATCGGCTTTTCAAACGCCGCCACTCCTTCGCGGCGGTAAGCACGCTTCCAGGCGCGGATACGCTCCGCCTGACGGATCCCAAGTTGCCCCGCCACCTGGGCATAGGTAAGCCCGCCTTCCTCGTGCAACTGGATGGCTAGCAGCTTCGTCTCGGTTGAATAATGCGTCATTCCTTTGGTTCCGGTCATATGAAAAGCACCTCCTGCTTCTATTCTCGCATGAGGTGCTTTCTTTTTCTGTCTTGCTTTTTGGGGTCAGTTCAGATCTCCATACCGTTCAACAAATGCACCGGGCAGGGCAGGACGGACCCTATTCGGTCACGACCAGCCTCTCGTGAAGGACCATCCGCTGGCGCAGCAGATCCAGTCCCTGGGTAAACAACCCGATCTGTGCGATCAACAGCCAGATCATCAAGCCGGTTCCACCCCACACAAAAGTCCGTACCCAGTTGTGGATGCGGGTGCGCACCACTTTTATTTTGCTTTGCGACTCTGAAATAATCTCCGAATATTCATCTGCAGCACGCTTGGCGCTGGTGATCTGGGTTTCAATCTCAGCCACCTGCACCGCCATCTGGCTGACGTCGCTTTCCAGGATCTCAAAATTGGTCGATGTCTCCTCCAGACTGGTCTGCATGATCTTGAGTTCATCAGGGATGGAGCTCAAACTTTCTGACACGTTGCTGATGGCATCCTGCATGGGTACTTCAGGCCGATATTGCGCCCCTACAAACGGGATGGCAGAAATAACCCGCAGGGTATCGTCAATCAATTTGGCGCTGGTCTGCATGGTTCCCAGCGCTTCCTGTGTATCGGTGATGATATCCGACAGGTCCTCCCCGATCACCACCGAAACATGGTCGGCGGTTTCTGAAGTTGATTTCATGGTGATACTGACGTCCTCAAGAGAGGTGGAAACCAGCGTGATGTTGGTCTCCATGCTTTCCAGTGTGGTGGTTGTGGTCACCAGCAGATCGGCAGTAACGGTCAGTGTGCGATCAAGCAGATCCACTGATTCCACGATTGTGTCCGCCGCCACCGGCTCAATGCGCCACAGGAACACCAGCCCGCTGATGCTGAGCACCACGCCGAGCACCGCTGCCGCAATCAACACCACCCCCGTAATCCGTCCCGCCAGTCTGCGCATATTCTCCTCCTCGCAATGATTATCTGTATTGTAATGAAAATCAACGCAGAAAACAAAAAAGGGCTGCCCAAAAAAATTTGGACAACCCTTTATTGGTCACATTCCTACTCCACCAGTTCGCCGATCATGCTCCACGGTCCGGTCCAGTTGATGCGCACCGGCAACATCTTTCCACGCAGATCCTGGTCGGTTTCCACAAACACCAGCTTGTTGGTGGGCGTGCGCCCGCGCCAGCGCTTGCGGTTCTTTTCCTCAAACAACACCTGCGTCACCTGGCCCTGATAACGGCTGTGGATCTCCGCCGCGATGCCTGCCTGCAGCTCCTCGATCAAGCGGAAGCGCCGCCACTTTTCCTCATCGGTTACATCGTCCGGCATGCGCCGTTCGGACACGGTGCCGGGGCGCGGCGAATAACGCGCCAGATGAACCACATCCAGTTTCAGGTCAGCCAGCAGATCATAGGTATTCTGGAACTGCACCCCGGTTTCGCCGGGGAAGCCCACAATGATGTCTGTGGCAATGGAAACCCCCGGGATGCGCTCACGAATGTGTTCAACCAGTCGGCGGTAAGCCTCTGCTGTATACCCACGCCGCATGTTGGCAAGCACCTCGTCATCACCCGCCTGGTTGGGAACCTCAATATGCGGCATGACCTTGGGCAGGCTGGCAACCGCGTCGATCAACTCATCATTGAAGTAATTGGGGTGCGAAGTTAAAAAGCGGATGCGCTCCAGACCCTCAATACTATGCAGGCGTGCCAGCAACCCCGCCAGACCTGGATATTCCGGCTCGTCCTTGCCATAGCGGTCAACAATCTGCCCCAGCAGGGTGATCTCTTTGACACCCTGGGACACCAGCGAACGGGCTTCGGTCAGGATCTCATGCGGGGGACGGCTTTTTTCAATACCCCGCCGGTATGGAATGATGCAGTAGGTGCAGGCATGTGAGCAGCCGTACACGATGGGGATGAAAGCCGAGATCAGGGAACCGCGTTCCTCCACCGGCAGCACCACTTCGCCGTCCATGATGGCAAAGCGGGTGAGAGTCTCCGTTTCGGTTAATTCACGCCCGTCGCGCTCGCACAGATGCTTGACCAGCGGGGCAGGGTCTGATGGCGGAGAGAAGACATCGACGTAGGGGAAGCGCTTGCGAAGAGCATCGTTGCCCTTCACCCCCACCAGGCAACCCATCAGGTTGATCACCAGGTCGGGTTTGGCGCGTTTCAAGGGCTGCAGTGATGACAGCCGCCCGTAGGCTTTATCCTCGGCGCTCTGGCGCACCACGCAGGTATTCATCACGATCACATCTGCCTCTTCCGCGTGTTCCACCGCATGATAGCCCAACCGCTCCAGCGCTGAAGCCACCCGCTGTGAATCCGCCACGTTCATCTGGCAGCCTTCTGTCCATATGTGGTATTTCATGCGCCCGATTATATCTCAAAAATCCAGCAATATTCGCACCAATCCAGTCCGGTTTCAGGTGAAGATGGATTTCCCACAAAAAGGTGGGCTGGTTTGGTCACCAGCCCACCACAGATGGCAATTGGTTGTATCAAACCCCGGCAAATGCCTGCCTCTACAGGATAAACCAGCCACCAAAACTGACCACATTCATCAGGAACGCCAGGACAAAGGCATGCCGCCAACCGATGGTACGCCCTGCCACCAATCCAAGGAATACAGCCTCCACCCCAAACGCAAACGCCTCGGATAGAGCCGTCACCCAGGTGGAACTGACCGGCAGCAGCGGGAACAGCCACCACACCGCCGGAAGGGTGATCAGGCTGGCCAGGGGTATCCACCCAAGCACCGCTTTGGGCAGGCCAAAAGCCCCCAGGTAGAACATCGCCAGCAGCGTCTCGATCACCATGGTGAAGATGAAGCCACCGCAGCACAGCTTCCGAAAATTAAACGTGCCACCGGTCTTTTTAACTTCCAACCCATCCTCGCTGACGGTAACCGTATAGTCTGAGACAAAACCGGCAGTCTTGAATACATTGCTGACGCGGGTCCCATCAGCGTATTCAATAATCAACTGGTGATAATCAGCATACCCGTAAGCCATGGAGTAGCAATCACGGCCATCACACTCAAAACGCTGCGGGCCGGCTTCCATCAACTCCTCGCCATCCGAGCAATCCTCCAGATCGCACTCCAGCATCACACCAGAGATGATCCCGCCGGGGTCATATTCATAAACAAAATCAAAATTCATCTCCGGTTTGGGCCCCAGGTCAGCAGACGGTTGGGCAGCCGCTGATGCCAGGGGCGGCAACAATAGAAAAGATAAAAGTAAGCAAACAGACCACGAAAATCGCACAAGTTTGCGGGACGGGTTCATGAGCACCTCATCTGGGAAGGACGGAATTGATCGGGTTTTTGCTGAAGGCGATGAAATGATTTTTGGAGAAGTTTCCAGCACCGGGAGACCGGTTTACTCTTGTACTTTTTATTGTAGCACGCCGGTGAAAACAAAACCCCGTCAGAAGAACCCTGCGGGGTTGACCAGGCTTTTGATGATGCCGATGATTTCAAGCCCTGCGTTGACCCGGCGGCTTGCTTTCCCTACCCTGTTCCTGCTCATCCTCATCTGTCGTTTCAGCAGGACCGGCTTCAGAAGGAGTTGAACCGTACTGGGGTACGTGGATCGGGCGGTGGGCGGGCGGCAGGATGGTGTGATCCTCATCGGGCGGGTCCACCTCATACGGATGCGAGGGAAGCACTCCTTCATCTTCACGCGGCACAGCTTCGTCAAAATCAGCCTCATCGGGTGGGTCTGTGGCGATCATCGGGCCGGGGGTCTCGTCTCCCGGAGTGGCATCCGGTATATTGGCTGCCTCACCGTCCGGTTCGGCATGGGGATCATCCGTCGTCGGTTGATGCGCACGCCGGTTATACGGATTGCCCTGCATGGCAACCGACCCATGCGGCGATTGCACGGGTTTTCCCCCCTTCGAGGTGATGTACGGAGCCGCCACCCGGCTCATATCCCTGCTCACCCGGTTTAGATCCTTGACGCTTTCCTCCAGCCCCGTCTCGCGCATCACATTGCGCGGCAGATCGCGAATTTCCTGGGTGGTGCTCCAAAATTCCTGCCATTGCTGTGATTTGATTATCCGGCGCACGGTAACCGCGGTCTTTCTTGTCAATTCAATGATCTCACCAGGTCCCAGGATGATCAACGCCAGGGCCAGGATAAACAAAAACTCAAGTGGACCGATATTAAATATTTCCATGAAACTCAAATAACTTTCCTGTTAATGCTTTCCCCCTGGTTCAGCGGCTAAGGTTCAATATCCCTCGGCGGGTTATCCGCCGGATTATCCGAATCGTCCTTGACGCTTTTGCGCAGACCTTTAATCGTCTGACCCAGTTCATTCACCAGTTTGGAAATGCGGCCAGGACCGAATAAAAGCAGCAATATGACCAGTATGATAACCAGTTCAAGCGGACCGATACCACGAGCAAACATTTGGGTTCTCCTTTCCCCGTCCCTTCCCTAATTATACACTAAAGCTCTCCAAATTATCCTTCAGGAGCCTGCACTCCATCCGGGGTGGCTTCTTCGTGCGCCCGGCGCGTCCTGGCTGCAATGGCTGCCATGGCGATACTGAAAGCATACAGCACGATCATTGGCAACATCACCAGCCCCATGTTGAATGGGTCGGGTGTTGGGGTGATTACGGCAGCCAGTACGGCAATCGCCACCACCGCAATGCGCCAGCCACGCACCAGCAACCGCGGTGTGACCAGGCCAAAACGGGCCAGAATATAGATCAACAACGGGGTCTCAAAAGCCATGCCGATCCAGAACAGTAAATTGGTGACAAATTCATAATAGGTCATCAGGCG
>DAOUGC010000112.1:0-34204 GCA_034429695.1 Levilinea sp. | reverse complement strand
CAGGCTGCCCACAGCTCATACTCTTCCCACCACTCGAAACCCGGCACCCAGACAAAATCGCGCCGCGAGTATACCAGGATCGATTGGGTTTCATCCAACAAAATTTCGTCTTCGCCTTCCACAAGCGCCGTAACAAGGATATGGAAATTGCCCGGTTTCTGCGCGTTGAGTTGATCGACTGCCTCCGGGATCAACATGGGGTTCTGGTGGATGGTCAGGCTTTCGCCTGCCGGAACCTCCACGGTATCTCTGGCGCGGGTTGTGTAGCCTTCCACTTCTGTTTCCACAACCAGGCTCACATCTTCTCTTCCGTCGTTGGTAATGGTGATGTCGACAAAATTATCCAGCACAGAGCCATATAAGTGGTAGAGGGATGTGATCAGGTTTTCGGTGTATACGTAATCGATGAACAGGATCTCATCGTCCGCCATATCGTTCGATGTTGGTGCGGGTGCAGGACGTGTTCGCGATGTATTGATTGATGGGTTCTCCGGCGTTGCCTGTGCCGGTTGTCCAACTGTCCTACAGCTCAAGGATGCGAGCACCAGGACAAAAATTACGAAAAAAGCGCGCCTCCGTTTTGTCATGTTCCCCTAACCTTTCGCCTGTACCATACATGTTTTGTGGCAGAAATGGAGGATTACGCATATATCCACAGGACAATTTCGTGAATGTTATGTATAGCATAGCTGGATGGAAACCCGGTGTCAATGGATGGGGGATCGATTGGTGACCTCTGTCAAATCTGGTGTTTTTCTGTCGGGGCGAGAGGATTTGAACCTCCGACCTCTTGGACTGAGGTGATTATTCTTAAAAGCATATGGTTCTGGAGAGAAGCCCTGTGGATTTTGTTGTTGGTTAAGGTTTACGTGACCGCCAAAATTCTGGCATTTTTGGGATGTTTGTCGGATTTTCAAGCGAAGGGACGATCGATAGAAGCATTATATAAACAGGTATTGACAAAATAAATAAGATAATTATAATGCTAATTATCTAATAATTATTGATTTTCTAATAAGATTAGGCATATACAATGATGAACAAAGTCTCTTCTTCCATCCGCTCTCCTTATCTTCAAAAGAAGCGGGAGGCCATGATCCAGAATATTCTGGAGACGGCCCGCGCAATAATGCGTGAGCAGGGTGTTGCCGCTCTTTCAATGCAGGAACTGGCCCGGCGCATGAATATGCGAGCGCCTTCCCTCTACTACTACTTTAGCAGCAAGATGGACGTGTATGATGCGCTCTTCCGACTGGGCTTTACCAAATATGGGGAGTACTTAGAGCAGGCTAACCAGAGCATCCATACCTGGCAGGAATATATCAAGCAGAGTTTTGAAAGTTATATGGCCTTCGCCCAACAGAACCCCGACCTCTACCAGCTCTGCTTCGAACGACCGGTCCCTGGTTTTTTGCCTTCTGAGGCGAGTATGCAGGTTAGCCTCAGTCTGCTTAACCAGTCGTACCAGCGGGCGCAGGTATGGAAGGAGACGATCCAAACGAATTTGTCTGCCCGGCAAATGGTGGATTTAGTCATTGCCGTGATGCATGGCCTCACCGCTATGCATATGTCAAACGAGCCAGAACTTCCTGCGGGGCAGGGGCGCTTCGGATCGCTCATCCCTGTTGCACTGGGGTTGTTTGAAAACGCTTGGGAGGAATAGGTGTATCGGGGGAAATTATCGTTTGACTTGAAAGGAGCAAAAAATGATATCAACTTCTTCTTCGGGTTTTGCCTCGGAGAGCATTCCATATGTTACCGCGGATGAAGCGTATTTTTTACTTAAAACCCAATTGAACAAGTTTATCGATCTGGTAAAAACCCTTGATCCGGTTGACTGGAACAAACCCACCGCCTGCACGTTGTGGACCGTCCGCGACATTGTCGCCCACCAGGCGGGTGGATATGCCAGTGGGAAGAGTTATCGAGAGATGATCCGCCAGTATGGCCGGCTTCCAAAGCCTGGGCAGCTCCCAGAAGATGCCGTTAATGAACTGCAACTGCGGGAACGCGCGAACTGTTCCCCGGAAGAACTGATCGCTGAATTAGCACAAACAGGTCCAGAGGCTGCCCGAAACTGGGCGTATGGGTTTCGCCTGGTTAAAGGGTTGGCCATTCCGCATACCATAGCAGGAACATTATCGTTGCGCTACCTGATGTGGGTAATCCATAGCCGTGACACCTGGATGCATCGACTGGATATTTGCCGGGCGACAGAACGCACCTTTGAGACATCCTCCGGGCAAGATCGCCGCATAGTGGCGTTGATCATGCGCGATGTCGCGCGAAAACTCACGCGGACGTTGCATAAAGAGTTGGACGGAAAATCCCTGGTATTTGCCTTATCCGGGTTTGCGGGTGACACGTGGCAGGTTGGTTCTGGCAAACCAACCGCTGTAATTGAAATGGATGCGCTTGATTTCAGCATATTTGTGTCCGGTCGCTTTTCCTACGAACAAGCATGTACGCGGGCAAACCTATCTGGTGATCTGGATTTTGCCAATCACGCGCTGCAGAATATTTTGATACTGTTTTAATTGTTTGAATGGCACGTGACGGCACAGATTGGAAATGGGTAACAGCCAGTATAGAAAAGGTAAAAACCTCAGTCCGAGTAGACTGAGGTTTTTACCCTGTTACCACTATACTTTTCTGTCGGGGCGAGAGGATTTGAACCTCCGACCTCTTGCACCCCATGCAAGCGCGCTAGCCGGGCTGCGCCACGCCCCGAACAACGAGCGGTATTATAGCAGGGTTATTGCCATTTGACAAGGAATTTAAACGACGAGAACACGAGCTATTTCCCCATGCTCCTCGTGTTCTCTGCTGCCTGAAAAATAATTTTCCGGCGCGATGGGCACGCAGTCTTCCGAAGAATTCTGCGTGCCCCTACGCCCCTGTCAGTTTTACTCCAGCCCTGTCTGACAGAACTATGCCAACTATAATGGTTTGGATACGGCAAGTCTACTGGGTACTTCCCTGTACAAAGAGGTAGGGAAAACCCTACCTCTTGTGTCAACAACCTCGCATGAGTGAACAGGACGATGTTTACTGGTTGGCTCCTGCCTGGTTCTGAGTGTTGAGCAGTTCCTCCCGCCGCGCGACCATCATGGAGCGTACACGGGCGGCATCACGTGGATAGGTGAAGTAGAATGCGGTAAACAGGATGCCGCAGATCACCCAGGGGAACGGGATGGTCCATAGTAAGGCACGGGTTAAGCCCAATTGTTCGGCCAACGCGCCGGCAATCAGCGCTGAGAAGGCGCTCAAGCCGCCTTCGATTAAATTGACCACCGAATATGCACTTGAGCGCATTTCGGGCGGCACCACAGCCTGCATCATGGGTTCCTTTGCACCGCGACCGGGCCAGCCGATCAGCAGAGCCGTCCCAAACGCCAGCGCAAAGAACGCCCAGAAGCTCATATTCTTGCCCTGGGTGAGGAAGATGTACATCAAAGGAACGCCAATGAACACCGAGAACTGCCCGATGACAGTACGCCCGTATTTGGGGCTGAGTTTCTCGGCATAATCGCCGATCACGCCGCCGATGAAGTTGGAGATGGCCGCGCCGATCACGACGATGGCGAAAATCAACGGCGCGGAACCCTGCTGTCCGCCGAAGCTGATTTCATTGGAGTATCCCAGCTCGTTCACCATCCAGTTGATGATGTAAATGCTCATCACCACCCACGGCATGGAGCCGGTGACGCCCTGCAGGATGGCTGCCCAGATGGTGGGGATGCGCAAGGTGGAGAAGACATCCTTCCAGTTGATGCTATAGCGTTGATCGGTCTCGTGGGAGACCAGACCGGCAAGCTCAGGCTCGGCAGCGCCGCGCACGGGTTCTTCAACAAGCAGCCAGATAATCACACCGCTCACCATGCTGGCGATGCCAAGGCCGATGAAGCCCCAGCGCCACATTTCCTGATTGGCAACAAAGCCGAGCGCCAGCACACCCAGCACGGTTCCCATCAAACCCACCAGGCCAATCACCCCTAGCGCACGACCGCGCCGGCTCTGCGGGAAGTGATCGCCCAGCAGCGAGAATGTGGCAGGCATGAGACACCCCAACCCCAGGCCGGATACAGCGCGTATGACCAGCATGGACCCAAAGTTTGGAACCAGACCCACCAGCAGGGTCCAGATGCCCCATACACCGGTGCCAAAGATCAGCACCTTTTTACGCGACCATTTATCCGCTGCGTACCCCCAGAACGGTGCACTGATGGTCTGGGCGATGTTGCGCAGCGTTTCCATCAGGCCAATTTGACCGAGGGAAATACCAAATACCATTTGAAGAATGGGTGAAAGGACACCCATGGCCTGTGCTTCACCCTGGTCGATCAAATAACCAAGGCCAAGCGAGAACAGCGTACGTCCGGAATGCTTTGGTTTGTCTGCCATGTTACTCCTTGACGATTTATATGGATAATAAAAATTTTGTCTGGTTTTGCCCGCAGTTATTTTACACCAGCAATAGCGAGCGCGTAATATGTGGGAATGTGGAAATGACGGGTTCCATCTTCTGCAGCCTGTTGATTTAGGACCCTCAGCCGATTGATATCATCATGGCTGATACGTTGGTCCAGCACGTCAGCATCAGCCAGATCGCGTTCCAGCATGGCCCATTCCCGCAGGTAATAATCTGTGGGTTGGGCAGCCGGGGGCGGAGTGATTTGTCCAACCTCAGGGTTAACAAAACCGGCAGCGTGCATCCAGCCTGCGAGCTGGCGGCCTGCACTGACGTTTGCCCCCTGGGCTGCCAGTGCCTGGTTCTGTATGTCACCGGCTTTTTTTAGTGCGGCAGGCTGATCCACGCGTGCGCTGTAATCCGGCTCAGCCAGTACCGCCACAACCCCATGAGCCCGGGTGATGCGACGCATTTCACGTAACACCTGCAGTGGGTCCTGCACCCATAACAGTAAATAATGGCACACGCACAGGTCAAATGCATCACTGGCAAAGGGCAGGCGGTGCGCGTCCGCCTGGATGAAGGGAATCTCCGGGTGCGCGAGGCGGGCATGTTCCAGAAAGTCCCGGCGGATATCCAGACCGAGGATGGGGATTTGCTGTTCTTCTTTCAGGGAAGCGATCACCGCTCCCGGACCGCAACCCACCTCAAGCACATTGCCATGCTTGAGGTGGGGATATTGAGTGAAGAGATATTGGCGGACGCCGGCGCTCCACTCCGTTTGGGCGGAAAAGCGGTCAAACCATTCACCCGCTGTGGAGAGGTTCCACATGAGATTGACGATCAGGCTTCCACGTTGCGCCGCTGCCAGACCATCTCAAAGGCTTCGGTCGCCAGGTTTCCGATCACTGGTTGCAAGCCCTGGTCACGCAGCACATCGCCATCGGGCTCAACATATAACCAGGCTGAACCCGCGCCGGATACTTGCTCACCGGCTTCCTGCAGTTCCAGCGCCACAGGGTTGATGGCTGAGTACGGTGCTGGCAGATCCCACACCAGGTTGAAGCCCAGTTCTGCTGCGGTCTGGGTGGCCATGTCGAGTTGATCTTTCAGGTCAGGGGAATTTGCGCTGAGCGAAAGCGCACGGATCCCCAGTTTGTGCAGGCGCGCCAGTAACAGGCCGGTATCAGCAGCATTTTCTGCAGTAAGGGTCATGTGCACGGTGATGTGGATATCCTCAGGCAGCATGGTATCCAGTGCCTGCCACGACAGCTCATTTTCAGGTTCAAGCACCAGCATCACATGGTCAAGACCAGCCCCAAGCAGAGAGAGCAGGTTTTCCCGTTCGCCCAGCTTGTGCCCATCGGTCAGCAAGCCAGTGACCTGACCCTGGGATTCGGCGAAGGCAATCAGATCCACCAGGTCAGAGCGCAATGTGGGTTCACCGCCGGTGAATATGACATGCGGGATGCCCGCCGTCCAGGCTTTTTGAAGGACAACCGTCCACTCGTGGGTGGATAGTTCACGGATTACGCGTTCCACCGGAGCAACGCTATCCTGACTGGCATTTCGCACCATATAGGTGAGGGCGCAATCCAGACGGTAAGGGGCAACAGTCGCGCCTGAATAGACCTCCTGGCGCTCAAAATCGAGGAAGGTAACAGGATCCAGATCGGGAGTGTGGATCAGGGTGTCGAGTCGATCTTTGAAATCCAAATAATCAGCGGCAGCTTCTTTTTTGTTGACATTGTAACGCCTGCCGATCTCCCGCACCACGGCGTCATCATCCAGACCCTGGATCATCAGGTAGGCGAACTCGGCGGCGCTCTGGTTGAGGTGCAGGACGGTGCTGGCATTGACAATCAGCACGGCGCCCCCGGTGGTGTTGACGCGCAGGTGCATGCGCAGTGGCTCTTGGGCATCAGCCGGCGATTGATAGTGATACACCCCGGGCTTAAGCGGTTCAACCGGTTTGAAAAAGCGATTGAGGATATTGTCAATGAATGACATGGGTTCTCTCCGTTCCCTCCGATCGAAGAGGATCGATCGCGATTGGTTCTTGTTGTTTACACGCCAGGCGGGCCAGCGGGCAACCGCCCCCACATTCAGATAGTAAAACGCAATTCGCGCAGGCGGGATGCAGGTCGCGCCGTTCGCGCAGACGCAGGGCAAGCTCATGATTCCAGATGGCGTCCCATTCATCGGTCAGGAAGTTGCCCAGCGGGTGATAGTAAGACTGGCACGGCAGCACGCCGCCATCTGGTTCGATGCACATGTTGTACAGCGCGGCTGTGCAACCTTTGACACCCAGGTCCAGCAGTTGCGGGTCAAAATGGCAATACTGGGTGGGGGTGTACCAGATCAAACGCTGTCCGGATTGTTCGGTTTTCTTACGGGCGAGATCAAGCAGTGGCGGCAACTGGCTTTCATCCAAACCTCCCTCCACATTGGCGCCATTGCCTGAATAAATCAGCGCATTCAGCCCGATGGTGGGTAAACCCAGTTGAGCGAGAAAATCCAGGGTGTCGGTCAGGATGCTTGAATTACCTGCCAGCATGGTGGTGTTGGTCATCACATACAGACGGGTTTTGAGTACATTTTGAATGCCCGCCACGGTTTGTTTCCATGCACCGGGATGAGCCACCATGCCGTCATGAATGGCTTCATCATGCGATTCCAACGTGATCTGTACATGATCGAGCCCGGCATCCACCAGTTGCTGTACATAAGCAGGGTCTGACAGTTTGCGCCCATTGGTGTTCAGGCCGGTTATTTGTCCCAGGTTCTGGGCATGTGCGATCAACTCGGGCAGGTCGGAGCGCAGGGTGGGCTCGCCGCCGGTGAATACCACATGGGCGATGCCCAGGCTCCAGACCTTATCGAGCACCTGTTTCCACTGGGCAGTGGTCAGTTCGTCCCCGGCCCGCCCTTTGGGGTTGTAACAGTGCAGGCAGGCGTTGTTGCAGCGATAGGTGAGGGCCAGATCCATGCGGTAAGGCGCAGATGGTTTCTGTGAGAACGGTTGTACAGTGTCCGCCTGAATGTCGCAAATCGGGCAGGCATCCGGCCTGATGATTTCATTCATCTGGGCAGCGAACGAAAGCCAATCGATTTTTGCCTGGCGGTGGGGCACATTGAAATAATGGGCGATGCTAGCCACTGCCTGTTGATCGCCCACTCCTTGCAGTGCCAGATAAGCCATGTATGCGGCAGTGGCATTAAAGTGGTAGTAACGGCTGGCATTGGCGCTCAAGAAGCCGCGTCCATCGGCCTCAATGCGTAAATGCAACCTCACCCTCCCATCGCCGTCTTCGTGCTGGTAATGGTAGACCCCCTGCGCGGGCAGCGGCACAGGCCGGCTGCCCGCAGGGGCAAATGGGCGTTTTACCGCCGTTTTTAGGTCATCCCAGAAGGTCATGGGTGGTCCCTAGCGACCGCCGCCAGCACAGGCGCAGGCACAACCAGCGCAGGCGCAGGCGCACGCGCAACTGCGACCACCACCGCCACTGCGCCCACTGTAACTGCTGGTGCGCGGAATGGGGTTGGTACGGTTGGTCACCCCACCGGTGAAGCTGGTCAGGTCGCCGATGATGCCGCCGGCAAAGGATTGAATGCCACCCACGGCTGAAGCGGCGAAGTCAGAGCCGGGCAGGTTGGGCAACTGAATGGTGCGCCCACCTGACGAACCGCTTGGAATGGATGGCGTGGGGTTGGCGCCCGGGGTAAAGGTTCCCGGAGTGCGGAATACTGGGTCATACCGTCCCCACCACCAGGGTGCAAACACAGGACCAGTGGGGCGGCCAAAGGTGTCGCGGGTGCGGTCGTCCCAGCGTTTGTCCAACATGGTCCAACCCATGTACTCGTCAAATTTCTCCATCTTGACTTCGGGTGTTTCGGCGCCCTCCACCTGTTCCCAGGCGCGGCGCATGATGTCTTGATAATACGCCACGGTTTCCTTGTGGCTGAAACCTTTCATCTTGGCGGTCAGGCTCTTGATGAGGTTGACCATCATTTCCTGCAGCGCCTTGCGGGTCTCCCCTGGTTTTTTACCAGGAGCCATGGCTTCGAGGAACTCCTTCTCATAACTGTGCAGGTCATCCGGCAGGGGTTCGGTAATCTCAAGCTTCAAGGGCTCCTTGGTAACCACCATGGCTGCGCCTTTCTTGATCACCGAGAACAGGATCATGGTCATGATCTTGTCCAGCGGCTGCTCAAGCAGTACGGCAGCTTCCACCGAGGTCAGGCCGCGTTTGATGCCGTTGCCTTCAATGGCGACGCGCGGCGGCATGTATTGCATGCGCCGCTTGCGCGCGCCCCAGATGGATGAATACATGGTGAGGCCAAAGAAACCGGCGAATGCCAGACCGATACCGACGCAGCATAACGTATCACCGGCATCATCGCTGATGTTGATTGATGCAGGTGGGGGAGCCACAACGGCGCTCTCAGGAACCAGGCACGCCGGGAAGGCTGCGCCAAAGGTATAAGCCTTGGAAGCCGAAGCACGGGTGGAATACCAGGTGTAATACACCCGATTTTCATTATCAATGCCTGCCTCTGCCGGTTCGGGCGCTTCGGGCCAACCCCTGGGTTCGAAGTAGCGCGGCTCCTGGTCGTTCATGCCGGGCGGCAGCACCAGGTTGACCACCATCTCGGTCTGACCATTCACAAATTCGCTGCCAAAGTAATTGGGCTGGAAGTTGAACGATGCGTACGGCTCGCTCTCATCTGCGGTGCCAGGGTGCAGCATGTTACGCACCACGCCGATCACCACATGCACACGGCCGCTTTGCCCGGGTTGAATGGCGTTGCTGCCCAATCCAAGCGCCACCCCCGGACTCACATAAGGCGAAGTTTCGATGTCGGTGATGGGTGTGCCGTTGACATCGGCGCTGACGCTGGAGAGTTCATAATCGTCGTTGGGCACACCAATGTCAACAAAGTCGATTGGATCGGCGGATGGATCATTGACGAAATCAATGTTGTATTCCACCCTGGCCGTGCCGTCTGACTGAATAAAGATGGTCGCTTCTTCGTACTTAACCTGAAAACGATATGTCTGCGCCTGCGCCACACTGAATGTGAGCGCCAGCAGCGCCACCAGCAACAACAGGCTGATGAAGCGTTTCTTCATGCTATTCCTCCGCGGGATGAGTCGATTACCACTTGGGTTCTTCAGTAATTTGATAAGTGGTGTTGCAATATGGGCAGGTAACCACAGGAGCACCGGCCACAAGCTTGATGTTTTCTGAGGTCAACACACCGCCGCACGACTGGCACTTCATGGTATCCAGGCTGACGTTGCCGGGCAGGTCGATCTTCACCGTGACATTGTCGCCATTATTGGACTGGGCTGCTTTGCGGCGGGACGCAAAGAACACCAAACCAAAACCGATCCCGACCAGGATCAGACCTGTGATCATGGTTCCAACCGGGCCTGACTGGTTGGATGGCGAAAAAGCTGCCAGGATGAACAGAGCGCCAAAACCGATAAAGAGCGCCGCGGCGATGTAAGCAATGATCTTCATAAGTCCTCCAGAAATGAGTGGTTAATGCGCAATTCACCCGGGAAAACCAGCCAATGGTGCGTGAATTTTGTTGGATTGAATGGTGCGAGCTGGCAGCTCTGATTTTTGATAACCGCATCTTGTTTTCCAGTGAGCAGCAAGAGCGTTTACCAGTGATTTCACCGGGCTAACGGCGATTCCATAATATCTTAGCACATTTTCCTGGGGGTAAGTCCTGCTATAATCTGAGTTATGGATGAACAAACCACCCTTCAGGAACTGGAAAAACTCAGGCGGGAGATCCATTATCACAACCATCGCTATCATGTGATGGATGCTCCTGTGATCAGCGACGCTGAATTTGACCGTCTGACGGCGCGTCTGCGCAGTATAGAAGCCGCCCATCCGGAATGGATCACACCTGATTCGCCGAGCCAGCGGGCGGGCAGCGCAATTTCGGAGCGCTTTGCCAAGGTGCGTCATCCATCGCCGGTGCTTTCCCTCGGCAATGCATTTGATGGTGACGGGGTGCGCGCCTGGTATGAGCGCATCCGCAAGCTGGATGATGGCGTGGCTGCCAGCAGGTTTGTGCTCGAACCCAAAATAGACGGCCTGACGGTGGTGCTGCACTACCGCGATGGGCAATTTGTTCAGGGTGCAACCCGTGGAGACGGCGAGGTGGGTGAGGATATCACCGCCAACCTGCGTACACTGCGCCAGGTGCCGCTGCAAATTCCGGTGGATCCTGATGGTCCCCAACCTCCCGCATACATGGTGGTGCGCGGTGAGGCATTCATCCTGGTGCAGGATTTTGACGCGCTCAACCAGCGTTTACAGGAAGCCGGTGAGCGTACCTACCTGAACCCGCGCAATACTGCGGCTGGTTCGTTGCGGCAGCTTGATTCGAGCATCACCGCCGGGCGGCCCTTGAAGTTGCTGGTGTATCAGATCATTGCTTCAGATGGAGCTGTGCCCGGCTCACAGTGGGAGACGCTGCAATACCTGAAAGCGCTGGGATTCCCGGTGACCGAACACGCGCAGTTGTGCGCCTCCATTGATGATGTCATCGCTGCAATTCCCCACTGGAATGAATTGCGCGACCAACTGCCGTTTGAGGTGGATGGGGTGGTGATAAAACTGGACGATCTGGACCTGGCGGGTGAGCTTGGGGTGGTTGGCAAGGACCCGCGCGGTGCACTGGCGCTGAAATATCCAGCGCGTGAGGTGACCACACTACTGGAGGGCATTGGCGTGAATGTGGGCCGTACCGGTGTACTCACCCCGTTTGCCATGCTGTCGGCGGTTGAGGTGGGCGGTGTGATCGTGCGTCAGGCAACGTTGCATAATTTTGATTATGTGGAAGAGAAGGATATTCGCATAGGCGACCGGGTGTTGCTCAAACGTGCCGGTGATGTCATCCCTTATGTGATTGGCCCGGTGGTGGAGGCCCGCACCGGCGCAGAAATACCATTCACACCGCCAAAAACCTGTCCGGCCTGTGGCCAGCCCGCTGAAAACCTGCCGGGCGAGGTGGCTTGGTACTGCGTCAATTCAGCCTGTCCGGCACAACTGATCCGCAACCTGGAGCATTTTGTCTCGCGCGGTGCGATGGACATGGTGGGCATGGGCATCCGCATCGTTGAGCAACTGGTGGAAGCGGGTCTGGTGCATGATGTGGCTGATGTGTTTACATTAAAGAAGGAAGATTTATTAACCCTTGAGGGGTTTGGCGATAAAAAAGCCGACAACCTGCTGGAAGGGATCAATGCTTCGCGGGAAAGACCCCTGGCGCGCATGATCAATGCACTGGGCATACGTCAGGTGGGCGAGGTGATGGCAAACGACCTGACCCAGCGTTATCGCAATCTGGATGAACTTGCCGCAGCCAGCGCGGAGGAGTTGCAGGAAATTGAGAATGTGGGTCCCAACACAGCTCGGGCGATCCGTGACTGGTTCACCCGCCCTGCCAACCTGCTGGTGCTGGAAAAACTCAAGGCGGCCGGGGTCAATCCGCAGTCGCGCCCGGCTGGGTCAACCAGCGGTCCGTTGACCGGATTGACTTTTGTGGTAACGGGAACCCTGCCCACTTTTTCCAGGGATGGGATCAAGGAATATATTCAATCAAACGGCGGCAAGGTGACCGACAGCGTCAGCAAGAAGACGGACTACCTGGTGGTGGGTGAGAATGCGGGTTCTAAGTTGGATAAAGCCCGCCAGCTTGGCGTGCGTATTCTGGATGAAGCCGGTCTCGTGGCGCTGGTGAACGGGCAGGCAGGATGAAAATAATTTTGCAACCCGGCAGGGATCGTTCTGTACACCTGCATCACCCGTGGATTTTTTCATCAGCGGTGCGGACGGTGGAGGGTTCACCCCGCCCGGGGGATACCGTGGATGTGGTTTCTGCCAGCGGCGAATGGCTTGCCAGGGCGGCGTACAGCCCTGCATCACGCATCGTGGCGCGGGTGTGGACGTGGCTGCCGGATGAGTGTGTGGACGACGCTTTTTTTGCGAGGCGGGTAAAAGCCGCCATTGACCTGCGCCGGATGGTCATACCGCCTGAAGAGACCAATGCCATGCGCCTGGTGCATGCTGAATCCGATGGATTGCCCGGGTTGGTTGTGGATCGCTATGCCGATGTATTGGTCATGCAGGTGCTCTCGGCTGGCGTTGAACGCTGGCGGGAGGTGCTTGCCGGTGCATTACAGACCGCGAGCGAAGCGGGCAAGGTTTACGAACGTTCTGATGTGGATGTCCGCCGGTTGGAGGGCCTGCCGGAACGCAGTGGGCCTGTATTGGGCGGCGAACTGGATGACGCCCTGGTGGTGACAGAAAACTGCCTGAAGTTCGGTGTGGATGTGCGTGCAGGTCAGAAGACCGGGTTTTACCTGGACCAACGACGCAACCGCAAGCGCATCGGCGAGCTTGCTAATGGAAAACGTGTGCTGAATTGCTTCAGCTATACGGGGGCATTCACGGTGTATGCGCTGGCAGGTGAGGCTGAGTCGGTGCTATCGGTGGATACCTCTGCGGATGCGCTGGAACAGGGGCGGCGCAATCTGGCGCTCAATCACCTGCCCGATGAGCGGGCGGAGTGGCTGGAAGGCGATGTCTTTCATGTGCTGCGTACCATGCGCGACCGCGGCGATCAGTATGACCTGATCATCCTGGATCCGCCCAAGTTTGCACCCACGGTCGCCCAGGCTGAACGGGCTGCCCGCGGTTACAAAGATATCAATCTGCTGGCTTTCAAGCTGCTGTCCCCGGGTGGTATTCTGGCTACGTTTTCCTGTTCGGGGGGCGTATCTGCCGAGTTATTCCAGAAGATTGTTACCGGCGCCGCCCAGGATGCCGGTGTGGACGCCCGCCTGCTGGAAAAAATGGAGCAGGGGCCGGATCATCCTGTTGCGTTGAACTTCCCCGAGGGGGCGTATCTCAAGGGGTTGGTTTGCCAGGTATAGCTCAATGATTTCAATAAAAAATATAAACCTCTTCCAAGCCGGAAGAGGTTTGTTGTTTGATTTATTGAGTCTTTTCGCTTAATCCACCACGGTCTCATACCCTGCTGCAGTCCACTGGTTCATGCCGCCCGTCACACTGGTGGTGTTGGTCATGCCCTGTCGTTCCAGAAACGCCTGTGCCTGCGCCGAGCGATTGCCGGATCGGCAGATGATCACCACCGGTTGATCGGTGGGGAGCTCGGTATAGCGTTCGGGGAGTTGATCGAGAGGGATCAGGGTTGCACCCGGAATATGACCGGCGTCCCATTCTGCCTGGGTACGCACGTCGAGGATAAACGCACCCTCATCACGCATTTGCGCCGCTTCGGCAATGCTCACTTCAGCGGGGAGACTGGCTGTCTTTGCTGCAGGTGGCGGTGAAGCCAGAACAAACGCTGAAAGAGCCATGCCTGAAATGATCAGCACCGTTAGTACAATCCAAATGGTATTCTTTTTCATGGATTTTTTTCCTTTACCAGTATTTTTACTCTTTTTGATGCTGGAATTTCTGGAATGTTTCATGTTGGCTCTCTCTCCACAAGGGGAAAATTTATTTGTTTATTATAACGTCCCTGACAATTACCGGTTGAAGCAGGTAGGGAATCTCCCCTGGCGGTAAAGGATATTCCTGATTGTGTGTGAAATGACACGAAATTATAGTGAAAACACCCCCGGCAGGCGGTAAAGGGGTGTTGCTTTTTGTATCAATCATCAGTGGAGGAACACTTGGTATTCGATCATGATGATGCTGACCCACAGCGCGACTTTTTTGCGGATCAAGGGATTGGTGAGGATGAGGAGCGTGATTTTAGTCGCCCGGCATTTTCCGGCAGCGGTGGACGCCGGCCGTTAAGTGAGTTTGACCGCCGTTTCAGGGATCGTGAACGACCATCCATGGATGAGCGGGGGAGATCGTACGCCGGGCGGGGTCCCCGCAACTATCACCGCTCCGATGCTTCCATATATGAAGAAGTTTGCATGCGCATGACAGTACACGGTCAACTGGATGCGAGTGATATTGAAGTGACCGTGGAAAATGGTGAAGTGACCCTGCAGGGGTCAGTCAGAGAGAGAAGGTCAAAACGATTGGCTGAGGATATTGCTGACCGGGTGAGCGGTGTGCAGGATGTTCATAATCGGCTGTCCATCCACAAAGCCAGCCACCAGGACTTCCGCTGGGGCATGGGTGATCAGGATGAGGCGGGAGTTGAAGAACAGGCGCGCCGGTCACGCGGTGATGATCAACGGAGAGAATGATGGGCGGACGTTTTGATAATCGGGATTGGTACTGGCGGGATGATGAGGATGATTATGACCTGCATAATCGCCGCCCGCGCAACCTGGGCGAAGGCGGAGACGCCGATGTGTATATGGATCGTCCCGGGAGGAAACCGGACCGTGGACGGCAGGTGAGGAGTGATAGAAACGAAGGCAGGCTGGGGCTGGATCGCGGTTATCGCAGCCGGGACCACCGCCCTGAGAACGAGTGGGATTGGGGTTCGGACGACTATGGTTATGGCGCTTCTGACCCGAGAGACCCGGACTCAGCGCCGGAATATCGAAACTTAAGCCGTCAATATGACCGTTGGGAAGTCCCAGGTCCTTACCGGGGTATTGCACCGCGTGGTTACCAGCGCAAGGACGAGCATATTCTTGAAGAAATCTATGAACGACTGACGCTTCACAGCCGCATTGACCCATCAGATCTTGAGGTGGAGGTGAATGACGGCGTTGTCACCCTGCGCGGTTGGATGCAGAATCGCCGGGGCAGGAACCTGGTGGAAGATGTGGTTGAAATGGTGGTGGGTGTGGAAGAGATTGATAATCAAATCAAGGTTACGGGTGGAACCGGTCGCCGTGGCAGCCCGGAACGGGGTGGCTCAACTGGTGGGAGTTCTAAACAACATGGAAATACACAAACAGATGACAGGTCTGCCACAGTGCGCACAGGTATGCCGGTGGTTGGGATGAATAACGAGCCGCTTGGCACCGTTCAGCAAGTGCTGGAAGATGAGTTGTTGGTTGCCCAACCAAATGACGAGGTTTTGTACATCCCATTCTCTGCCTTTCGAGTGGTGGAGGGCAAGGTGATGGTGGGTGTCTCAGGCAAGGACATTGGTGGGCAAAGCTGGAACCAGCCACAATCCGCACGCGGTGAAGAAACACAACCTGATTCAGATGAATAGCCGATAAAATATTCGTTCCCATGAAGTGGTTGTTCCGGGGGTGATTGGGCATATAATCGTAAACATGATTTACGACATCATCCCCACCCTTGGGCCCGCCTGTCAGCAGGAATCGATGTGGCATGAGATGATGGACGCCGGCGCGACTGTATTCCGGTTAAACACCTCTCACCTCAGCTTTCTTCAGCTTGAACAATGGATGGAAAAGCTCGCTCCGGTTGTCTCTCAACGGCAACCGGCTTTTCCGATTGTGCTGGATCTGCAGGGCAGCAAATGGCGGCTGGGGGAGTTCACCCCATTAACCCTTGAGCGAAGGCAAAAGGTGCACCTGCGCCTGGAAGCCAGGAGCAGCGCCCTTGATATTTTGCCGGTTCCACATGCTGACTTCTTTCGCTCGGTCAGGCGGGAAGGCGTTGAATTGGTCCTGAATGACGGAAAGCAGCGTTTGCGGGTGCTGGAACATTCTTCATCACATATCACGGCTGAGGTGATGGATGGAGGGGAAATTCTGCCGCACAAGGGTATCACCCTGGCGGATGGGGAGGGCAGGGTGGAGGAGCTGTCTGACAAGGACCGCCAAATTGTCAACGCCACCCGTGAAATCCCCGGCATTCGCTACGCCATTTCGTATCTGCGTGATTTGGAAGAAATGCACAAGTACCGGCGCATGATGGGTCCTTCCGCTTACCTGATTGCCAAACTGGAACGCACCACAAGCATGCAGGATGCTCCGCAAATTGCCTGCATCGCTAATGAAATGTGGATCTGCCGGGGCGATCTGGGGGCTGAGATGGGACTGCCTGGCATGGCCAGGGCTGTGTACGGGCTGAGGCGGCGCATGATGGACCTGTGCGTGCCGGTGATGATGGCTGGACAGGTGCTGGATCATATGCAAACCCAGCCCATACCCACCCGTTCAGAGGTATGCTACCTGCACGATTGCCTGATGGAAGGTTTTAAAGGATTTGTTCTGTCTGATGAAACCGCAATCGGGAAATACCCATTGGAAGCCTGTCGTGCGGCTGCACTGTTTCGAGAAAATGAAGCTTTTTCCGAATAGCAAATTTCCTGCTGGAAAAAAAGCAGGTCGCCAATGGTTGGCGACCCAAGGTGGAGATGGCGGGAATCGAACCCGCGTCCGAAAGATTCGACCCTCGAATATACTACGAGCGTAGTCGATTGGATGTGTCGCCAGTGTTTGCCCAACCGACAAAATCAACCACCGGCCATCCGCTCAGACCCGAAAGCCCTCTTATGCGTCACCCGCGGCTTGTGACGCAGCACCCTCACATTGTATCGCCTGTTCCACCACCGGTCAGGGGGCGGGGTGGGCAGACGTGACCTGCAAAAGAGGTCAGGCTGTTAGCTCATCGCTTATGCAGCGAGGGGCATTGCAGCGTAGGAAGTGCGATTGGCACTTAAATTTTGTGCTGATTTTTCGAGGTCGGCACCTCTCGGCTCGCAATCCGGGACCAGCCTCCCCCGTCGAAGCCTGTCATCCCCGTGCATTTCGATTATACATCATCCGCTTTGGCTGATGGTCGATTCTGATACGATTCTTATGGTGTTTTCTTTTGGGGGTTGGAGGTAAAATTAACAAACGCCTCCGTAGCGGGTGCGGATATCCTTATCAGGAGGACCGGCATGATCACCATCTACAAAAACAATGATCTGGGCTTAGAACGCCTGGATACACTGACCTCCGGTGCATGGATCAACGTGGTTGACCCGACCACGGATGAAATTGAACAACTAACCTCGCTTGGAATACCTCAGGATTTCACCACTTATCCTCTGGATATTGATGAACGTGCCCGTACTGAAAAGGAAGATGACGGCACATTACTGGTTTTGATCCGCATCCCATATTTTCAGGGGTTCAAGACCGATGTACCCTATATCACCATTCCCCTGGGCGTGATCCTGACCGACAAATATATCATCACGGTTTGCCGCCGCCAGAATGATATCATCAACGAGTTTGCCTCCGGGCGGGTGCGCAACCTGTCAACCGCAAAACGCAACCGTTTTCTCCTGCGCATTCTGCTCAACACTGCCAGCCGCTTTTTGGCATATCAACGTGAGATCAATAAAACGGTGGATTACATCGAAGATCAGTTACAGATCTCGTTGCAGAACAAGGAGGTTCTGGAACTGCTAAAGTATCAAAAAAGCCTGGTGTACTTCACCACTGCCCTGCGCTCCAACCAGTTGATGCAGGAACGACTGCAGCGCGGGCAATTGTTCCGTATGTTTCCAGATGACGAAGATCTGCTGGAAGACGTCATCACCGAGAGCCAGCAGGCGATTGAGATGGCCAATATTCAGTCCAATATTTTATCGGGCTTGATGGATGCCTTTGCCAGCATCATCTCCAACAATCTCAACGTGGTGATGAAATTCCTGGCATCCATGACCATCGTGCTGAGCCTGCCGGCCATTGTCACCAGCTTTTTTGGCATGAATGTGAACTTTCCGGCAGTTTTTGCCCAACCTTATGCATATCTGCTCATTCTGGGTCTGGCTGTATTAGTATCATTGGTGGTGGTTTTTATTTTCATCAGGCGAGATTGGTTTTAGTGAACCGGGAGTACATGACAGCGACATTTCTTGAAATCCGCAATTTATGCAAAGCATACGAAGAAGGAGGTCGGCGGCGAATGGTGCTGCACGACCTCGATCTTCATATAGGCAGTGAAGGTATCACTGCCATTCTGGGGCGCAGCGGCAGCGGCAAGACAACGCTGCTGAACATGATCAGTGGGATAGATAAGCCTGATTGTGGTGAGATTTTGCTGGGTGGGCAGGCGTTGTCTGACCTGGGGGATCAGGAACGCACACTGGTTCGCCGGCGTTCGATTGGCTTCATTTTTCAGTTCTTCAATCTCATCCCAACCCTTACGGTATGGGAAAATGTTTTGCTGCCGCTTGAGCTGAATAATCTCAACAACCCGCAGGGCAAGGAGCGCGCCAGGGATCTGTTGAAACGGGTAAACCTGGCTGACCGTGCTGATGCCTACCCGGATCGACTTTCCGGCGGCGAGCAACAACGCATCGCCATCGCACGCGCCCTGGTTCACGAGCCGTTATTGATCCTGGCTGACGAGCCGACCGGCAACCTGGATGAAGAGACCGGCAGCGGGATCATGGATCTGCTCACGGAGCTTGCCCGCCAGACGGGCAGGCACTTGATCCTGGTGACCCACAGCCTTGAAGCTGCCAACCGCGCTGATGTGGTGCACCGCTTGAAGGACGGCCGCCTGGTGGAATGGAAACCGGAATGATGGTGGTTCGGTTTTCGCTGCGATATCTGATCCGCCACCCCTGGCAATCGATCTTCATGGTGATCGGGATTGCCCTGGGTGTGGCAGTAATGGTGTCCATTGACCTTGCCAACGCATCCGCCCGGCAGGCATTTGAACTGAGCAGCCAGTCGATCACCGGACGGGCAACCCACCGCATCAGCGGAGGCGCCCAGGGGGTCCCCGATGAGTTGTACGCCCGTTTGCGTATTGAAGGGGTGGCGCGCCAGGCAACCCCTCAGATTAGTACTTTTGTATCCGTGCCGGAAGCCGGCGGATTGCAATTTAACCTGACCGGTATTGACCCATTTTCTGATCAACCCTTTCGCGCTTATTTTGGTCCGGCGTCCAGTTTGCCGCTGGATCAACTCACCACTTTTCTGACCCGGCCGGGTGCGGTATTAATCACCCGTCAGACGGCTGAACGCTATGACCTTTCGCCTGGTGATCTCATCCATGTGCAACAGGGTGGGCTGGAAAAGGAAGGAATGGTGGCAGGGATCATGGACCCATCCGATGACCTGACCCGCCGTGGGCTGGAAGGGGTGCTGCTGGCTGACATTGCCACGGTTCAGGAACTGAGCGGACGGAGCGGCTGGCTGGACGGCATTGACCTGATCCTTTCCCAGGGTGAGGTGCAGCGCGTGGAAGCATGGCTGCCCACCGGCTTTAAGCTGGACGTGATCCAGGCCAGGCAGGGCTCGCTGGCTGACATGACCGCGGCGTTTCGTTTGAATCTGACCGCGCTCAGTCTGCTGGCGCTGGTGGTTGGCCTGTTCCTGATCTACAACACCATGACCTTTGCTGTGGTTCAACGCAGGGAGTTGTTTGGGGCTTTGCGCTGCCTGGGAGTGACCAGACGTGAAGTATTCGGATTGGTGCTGGTGGAAGCTGCCGTGGTGGGTCTGCTTGGGTCAATCCTGGGTGTGGGGTTGGGGGTCTTGCTGGGCAGGCAAACGGTGGCCATGGTATCCCAGACGGTCAATGACCTGTATTTCACCAGTACGGTGCGCTCGGTGGCGCTGCCTCTGGACAGCCTGCTGCGCGGTTTTTTGGTGGGTATGATGGCATCCTTGCTGGCGGCTGCCTTGCCCGCCCGTGAGGCTGCGTTGTCACCGCCGCAACTCGCTTTGCAGCGCTCGGTGCTGGAAGTCGCCACCCGTCAGGGCAGCCTGCGGCTCGGGTTGGTTGGGGCTTTTTCGCTTCTGGCTGGTCCGGCGTTGCTGTTGTTTCCGGGTCTGGGTTTGGTGGGTGGTTTTGCGGGCGCGTTTCTGGTGGTGCTTGGTTTTGCCCTGCTGGCATCACTGGCGTTGGTGACTTTGATGAATGTATTGCGCCCCTTGTTGGGGAGAATGTTCGGTTTTCTGGGGCGCATGGCGCCGCGCAGTTTGATCAACTCGCTGTCCAGAACAGCGGTGGCGGTGGCTGCCCTGATGGTGGCGGTTGCGGTCAGTATTGGGGTGGGGGTGATGATCGATAGTTTTCGCAGCACAGTGGTATTGTGGCTGGAAGCCACCCTGCAATCCGACGTTTATATTTCCACCCCGGTTTTCACCGGTACAACGCCATCCGCGCCGATCGAGCCGGGGGTGGTGGATATTGTGGGTAAGATACCCGGGGTGGAGCGCGTCGATCAGCTCAGGGCGGTGGAACTGGAAGCTGCCCAGGGGGTGGTGCAGGTGTTTGCCTCAGACAATTTGCGCCTTGAACAGGAACGTGTTTTTCTCAGCCGCCAACCGGGAGGGGTTAGAGCCGCGATGCAGGCCGGGGCTGTGTTGGTAAGCGAGCCGCTGGCGCGCCGGCTGGGATTGCTGACCCCGGGTGGTGAAATCCGTCTGTTGACACCGGATGGCTGGCGGATTTTTCCGGTACACGGTGTATTTTACGATTATGCTTCATCGCAGGGACACCTGTTGATGGACCTGGATTTGTATCGTGACATCTGGGGTGATGATCAAATCACCTCCATCGGGTTGCGATTGGATGAACACGGCTCACCGGATGAAGTGGCATTGCAGGTGCGTGAAGCCACAGCCGGGAGGCAAAACCTGCTGGTGCGGGCAAACCGTACCTTGCGGGAGGATGTGATGCAGGTATTTGACCGCACATTTGCCATCACGGCAGCCTTGAGGATTCTGGCAACCCTGGTGGCATTCATTGGGGTGCTGAACACATTATTGCTGCAGCAAATGGAAAAACAACGCGAGACCGGCATTTTGCGGGCGCTCGGGTTGACCGGCAGGCAGTTGTGGCGGCTGGTGATGCTGGAGACCGGGTTGATGGGTCTGGCCGCTGGATTACTGGCAGCACCAACCGGTTATGCGCTGGCGTTGATCTTGATCAACGTGATCAACCAGCGCTCTTTTGGGTGGACCATTCAATTTTCTGCCAATCCAATGGCTTTTTTGCAGGCGCTGGTCGTGGCAATGATCGCGGCTTTGATGGCGGGGGTATATCCGGCCTGGCGCATGTCAACCAAGCCGGCGGTTGAGGTGATCCGCTATGAGTAGATGGGTGAAACTCATGATGATGGGCTTGATCCTATTGCTGCCCGGGTTGTCGGTTGCCGGTTGCCAAAACCAAACCCCCTCCACCCCGGTTTTGCAGGGGTTGCCGGCAGCATCCGAGAACTTCGAGCGGGTCACTGCGCCTGTTCCGCTGGAGTTTCCGCGTGATCATGCGGCGCACCCCGCCTATCAGATCGAGTGGTGGTATTTCACCGGTAATCTGCGTGATGCGATGGGACATGCGTACGGGTTTCAGTTGACCTTTTTTCGCAGGGCATTACCGCTGGGAAATGAGCCATCAAGGGCATCCGGCTGGGCGGCTGACCAGGTGTATTTGGCGCATTTTGCAGTCACCGACATCGGCGCGCGAGAATTCAAAGCGTTTGAGCGCCTGGAGCGCGGGGCGGCGGGTCTGGCGGGGGCAGAGATCCAGGATGCGGATGGAGTTGACGCTGCCCGCGGTTTTTACGGCGCCCGGGTCTGGCTGCATGACTGGGAGTTCAAGCAGACCGGGTCGGATGATTTTCAGATCATTGCGCAACAGGACGGCGTGCACCTGGAATTGGATTTGTCCTCACTGAAAGCGCCGGTGTTGCAGGGTGTGCAGGGCTATTCACAGAAGGGGCCCCAAGCTGGCAATGCATCCATTTATTACAGCCTGACACGGTTGCAGGCGGCGGGGAGCATTTCCGTGAACGGCACACCGGTTGAAGTCAGCGGCAGTGCGTGGATGGATCACGAGTATTCCACCAGTGCATTGGGTGCTGATCAGGTGGGGTGGGACTGGTTTGCATTGCAATTGGATGATGATACAGAACTGATGGTGTACACCCTGCGTAAAGCCGATGGCAGCCTGGATGAGTTCTCGCGTGGAATTCTGATTGAGCCGGACGGCAGTTCGATTTCCTTGCAACGGGATGACTTTTCGATTGAGGTGCTGAATACGTGGGTCAGCCCAACCAGTGGAGCGCAGTATCCGGCTGGCTGGTTGATTAAGGTTCCAGGGTATGATTTGGAACTGGGTGTTACCCCGGCGCTGGCGGATCAGGAACTGCAACTTTCGTTTATCTACTGGGAAGGCGCTGTCACCCTGACAGGCAGCCGGGGGGGAAAGACCATCAACGGGGTGGGGTACGCCGAATTGACCGGGTATGCGCGTTCCATGCAGGGCGATTTCTAGAAGAAGCGGTTTATTTATTACCATATTTGTATATAATAAAACCGTGGGGGATTAACCATACTTTGAAATAGCCGGGGGAAAGGGGTCAACATGGCAGAACGCGCATTTGGAATCGATGTCAGCCGCTATCAAGGGCAGATGAACTGGGATGTTGTGGCAGCGCACCGGCCCAAAGTGGTATTTGCGGGCATCCGCGCCACGGTGAGCTGGGGATACCGCGATAGCTGGTTTACACGTAACTGGGCAGAAGCAAAACGGGTGGGTATCCTGCGCATGGCATATCATGTGGTCTACCCGGGTGAAAATCCGCAGCGGCAGATTGATAATTTTCTCGGAATGGTCGGAAATGACACTGGTGAGCTGCCGTTGGTGCTGGATTGTGAACTGGATCACGGGCAGAGCGCGCGTACCATCGCCAATAACATCCTGGCGCAGGCGCAATTGATCGAAGCGCGGACTGGCAGAAAACCGATCCTGTACAGCCGCAAGATCTGGACCGATGTGTACATGGCTGGGGCCACCTGGCTGAACCAGTATGATTGGTGGCTGGCAATCTATCTCAACACGGCGGATGAGCATCCTGGCCCACCTCCGTTGCCCAAAGGGGTGACAAAATGGCTGATCCATCAGACCACGTCCCACGGTGCGCCGATTGGCGTGGAGAGCCGCCAGATGGACTACGACCGCTGGAACGGGGATGAACAGGCAGTGTATCGCTACGCCGGGGTCAACCCTCCGCCGCCGCCCAACCAGAGCTGGTACGAGGCAATTGATGCATGGGCCAGATCGCAGGGATTTGACGGTCCGCCGCCCCCCGAGGAGTAGGATCTCGCGCAGGTAGCCGTAACAAACCGTCGGCTTTGGCATTGTTAGCCAAGGGCTTTGGTGTATTCAACAAAGCTTTGGCGTTGTTTGCCAAAGCCGACATCTGGGTAAGTCTGCATGGATGTGGAAGTGGGCGGAACAGGACTCGAACCTGCGACCACATCTGTGTAAGAGATGTGCTCTAACCAACTGAGCTACCCGCCCGAACGCTGTTATTATACCCGAAACCCTTCAAAATGGTACAATCGTAGCGGCAAACACAACCACCTTGGAGGGTATGCATGCGCATCGTTCGCTATCAGGCAATCAACCAGGCGCCTCAATATGGCTGGGTATTTGAAGATCAGGTGGGGCCGCTGGAAGGCTCACCCCTGGAGGATTTTCGCCGCCTGAATGCCGACATTCCCCTGGAACGGGTGCGTTTGCTGCCGCCGATCCTGCCGGGAAAGATCATATGTGTGGGAAGGAACTACGCCGAACACGCCAGGGAACACGGCGTGGAAATACCCGACCTGCCGCTGCTGTTTTTGAAACCGCCATCCACCATTATTGGCCCCAATGATCCCATTCGCCTGCCGCCCCAATCTCAACAGGTGGAACACGAAGCCGAACTGGCAGTCGTCATGGGGCGCGCCGGACGCTGGATCGCAGCGGAGGATGCCATGCAGTATGTGCTTGGCTTTACCATCGCCAACGATGTCACTGCCCGTGATTTGCAGCGTCGTGATGGCCAGTGGACGCGCGGCAAAGGTTTTGATACATTCTGCCCGATTGGCCCATGGATTGACACCGAATTTGATTATTCAGATGCACTGGTGACCTGCAGGGTGAATGACGAGATGCGCCAGATGGCATCAACGCGTGAGATGATCTTCAGCATTCCGCAATTGATTGCATTTGCCTCATCCATCATGACGTTGAACCCCGGTGACATGCTTTTAACCGGGACGCCTGCCGGTGTGGGTGGACTAAAGGCAGGGGATCGCGTGGAGATCAGCATTGATGGGCTGGGCACACTGACCAATGCGGTTGTACTTGAACCGATTCCAGCCAGATAATTCATCACCATCAGATCTCCCAGGACTTTTCATGAATGTGTCAAAATTCCCCACCACCGGCGGGGAATTATTAAAAATTTTCTCCTAGCTTTTTGTTGAGGTAGACCTGACAAACTAACGATTTGGTAATAAACGGTTAGTAAGTTTCGAAAAAAAGGTTATCTACTTCATATCACCCTATTGACTCTTGCATTTGAATCTTCTATAATGCAGTTACCCTAATTAATACATAATTGGTATGAATTATAACCAAGATATTACCAATTATTGAACCTTTTCTAACTTAGTTGGGCGCGACAATGATTTTGTAGGGAAATGTCAAACCCTGTCTCATCGGAGGCGATGAACCGTGCGTTTATTGGTCGCTTGTCAGTATGTGCTGACGGCGCACGGGGAGCCCAGTAGCGAAACCGGCCCATAAGGTCGGTTTCTTTGTTTAAGGACGGCAGAATATTGTGGTAAGCAGTCGTCCGAATCTATAGCAGGTTCTTGGTGTTCAGGAGAATGGAGGGAAGCATGTTCAAGCCTCGTGGTGGTTTTTTCCGGGCAATCTCCAAATTAATGTTCAGTTTTTCCATTGTTTTTTTATTGACCGGTATGATTTTGTCCCTGGTGGCACAACCGGTATCCGCCGTTCAGGTGGATTGTGAAGATCCGGCAAATGCCGAACTGCCGCAGTGCAAGGACAAGGATAAAGAAAAGGACAAGGACGGCGAGGTTGATTGTGAGGACCCAGCCAATGCCGGATTGGAAGAATGTCAGCCCTCAGATCCTGACCCTGATCCAGAACCGGTGGATTGCAGCCTGTCGGAGAATGCCGGGCTACCGGAATGTCAACCTCAGGATCCGGAGCCAGAACCGGTGGATTGCAGCCTGTCGGAGAATGCCGGGCTACCGGAATGTCAACCTCAAGATCCGGAACCAGAACCAGTGGATTGCAGCCTGACCGAGAACGCCGAATTGCCTGAGTGCCAGGAAGGAGGCGATGGTGGGGAGGTTGACTGTTCACTGGAAGAAAACGCAAATTTGGAAGAGTGCCAGCCAGAGGAACTATTAACCGTTGATTGCACTCTTGATGAAAACAAGAAGCTTGACGAGTGCAAGAATAAAGCGGTTGGTGCAGATAATGGCAATGTAACTGGCAGTTCCGTGGTTACCGTTGGCGCTGGTGGAGACTGCAACCAGATCTGGGCAGAATTCAAGAATTGCGACGACTGCAACCCGATGGTCAACAAGGTCGGCTGGAAATTGATGTTTTCCACCAGTGGTTATAGCAGCGCCGTTGAGGTGTCTGGAGTGGGTGGCGAGGTTGGCCCGCTTGGTACGGGTGAGCATGTGACTTTACAGGCCACCCCGGTCAATGGTCCGGGAGAGTACTGGTTCATCCTTGACCAGGAAGAAGGTCATCCCGGACAGGGCGAGGTGAGATCAAACGGGATCAATGTACCTGAGACCTGCACAGCCGCCCTGAATGTCCTGGATCTCAATTTGACCAGCGAATGCGCTGATTTCGCGGTTCAGTGGAAGGTTTACAATCCCAACGCCTTTGATTTGGAATTTGACTGGAGCCTGGGATCACAGACAGGTTCGGATGTGAATGTGCCGGCTGGAACCACCGTGGTTATTCCCACCACCGGTGTGGGCGGCGACACGATGAGCATTACTTTTCTCTCCAACGATAACGTGGCAAAGACGGTGAGCGATACGGCTGCCGAGGATCTCTGCTCGCCACCACCACCGGTTGGTGAGTACAAGGTTGAGTTCACCATTGGTGATACCGGTTTGCCCTGCCAGTTTGCCCCCACCACCCACACCGTGACGGTGACCATTACCACTCCGCCGGGTGAACAGGTTTGGCTGAAAACAGAATATCGTATTGTGAATCCGCCTGAAATTGCCACAGCGCCGTTGTATGAAACCAGCGGGCCGTATACCAATGGCGACACCTATTCATGGAGTGGTGGTTGGCCGGGTGTGGATCCGTCATTCTACACTGACGGCGTGGATGATGGAGATGTGGTTGAGACCCACTTCGGCGCCATCCTTCTGGATGAAAACGGCGATCCCATCAGCAAAGGCGCTGGTTTGGATTACTACTGGGTGGATTGGATGAGATGCGAAACCCCACCCACGGTTTTGGCCCCCACGCTTGCCTATCTTTGCCCTGGTCAGGGTATGGATTGGACCGTCTACAACCCGAATGACACCACCCTGCCCATCTCTTATAGTCTGGATGACGGTGCTCCAAGCAATATCTCAGTACCCAGTCAGACCACCCTGTTGTTGGTGAACACCACCCTCGCCGTGCATAACATGCAGGTCTTCTATAATGATGGCATGGGTCAAATGCAGACCATCTCGATGGATAGCGAGCTCATCGGTGGGTGCAGCATTGGCGGCGACGACCCCGACGATCCCGAGGATCCTGATGATCCCGAGGATCCTGGCGATCCTGGCGATCCTGGCGATCCGGGTGATCCCGGTGATCCTGGCGACCCCGGTGAACCACCCGCCATTGGCGGCGAGTTGCCCATCGCGGTCACCGGCGCGCTGCCGGCTCCGGTCACGGATAGCGCCATCCTCATCCCTGTTACCGGTGCTGACCCGGCGACCACCCAGGATTGGTTGATTATCCTGCGCAAACTTTCCACCAATCTTGGTTTGTTGCTGCTGGGTGTCTCAATCGTGATGCAGGCTTTTACCATCAAGAAGTCGTAGTGGAATAATCAATACCGGAGAGCCGGTTAAGCAGTAATAAACTTAACCGGCTCTCCCTTACAGGGGGGTTATTAACCGGTAATGTGGCTTACTAGTTGACAAAATATTTTGGTAAGTTTTATAATACTAAACAAGAATTTGATTTGGCGGCGATGAACCGTTTCTCTCATATGGTCGCTTGCCCTTGATGTATCATGGGCGGAGAAACGGGGAGCCAGTAGCGAAACCGGCCGTAATGCGCCGGTTTTTTAATATCAAGATCAAGAGGTTGATATGGATATTCCATCCGAAACCGAAGTCTATACAAATGCAGGCACCGGAACAGGAATCGATCTGGATGAGATCGATGCCGAACGTCAGCGCGTATTGGTGGTTGAGGATGAACCTGATACAGTGTTTCTCCTCAAGCAAATTTTGAGGATTGCCGGTTTCAATGTGATGAGTGCCTCTTCCGGACAGGAAGCCTTGAAAAAGGTGGTGGACCACCAACCTGACCTGGTTTTGCTCGACTTAATGATGCCGGAAATGGACGGCTGGGAAGCCCTGACACACTTGCGCCAGATGACGGATGTACCCATCATCATCGTATCAGCCATTAATGCAAAGAATGATGTCGTGCGTGGATTGGTGAGCGGCGTGGATGATTACGTCACAAAGCCATTCTATAATGCTGAGGTTGTGGCAAGGGTAAAGGCTGTTCTACGCCGTTCTGGCAAGCCGCAGGAAGTCAGCCGCCTGGTCTTTCCCCAGGTGGATCTGGTGGTGGATCTGCTGGCTCAAGAAGTGACCTACCGGGGGAAGGAGATTCGCCTGACCCCCAAGGAATTCTCGGTGTTGTCCATTCTGGCCAAACATGCGCCTGCCATTGTAAGTTATCAGAGCATATCGCAAAGCGTATGGGGTGAGGACTCGACTGATGTTCGCAAGCGCACCAAATATCTGGTTTATTTGCTGCGTCGGAAATTTGACGCCATTGATGGCGATTCAAACCTGATCCTCAATGTTGATCGGTTGGGTTACAAGTTGCAAACTGAGATGTAGACGTACCATCATAGTGGATACCATTGATTGATTCGGCTTCTTTAAAGGTAGTCAGGTTTGCCGCCATCATCATCATGGGCGTGGGCTTGTTGGGGTGGGGTGGCTATGGTCTGTGGCAGACCCTTTCCGGACCCTTTCCTCAGACTGATTTTATTACCTGGATCACCGAGGAGGGCTTTGTCCCTGCCTCGGTGCCTGTTAATATTGACCCAGTTGGCGGCAATACAGTTGCCGATCTTCAAGCCCAACCCATTGAGATCCCAACCCTGATTGCCAATGATGTTGTGGCGGAAGCATTGGAAACCGGAGAGCTGACCGCCGACGATCTGGTTGAGGAGGAAAAACAGGATGGTCCTGTCCTTCCACAAGAGCCAACCCGGATTGTGATTAATTCGATCAATCTCGACGCACCGGTCATACCGGCGATGTTACGTCAAACGTGGGTGATGGCGAAAGCTTACGATCAGTGGATGGCGCCCAATGAGTTCGCCGTGGGATGGCATACTCACTCGGCGTTTCTCGGTAATGTTGGTAATACGGTTTTGAACGGACATCACAACGTGCATGGGGAAGTATTCCGGTATCTGGTGGATGTTCAACCGGGGGATATCATCCAGGTGTATGGCTCCACCCACGTGTTTTTCTATCAGTCCATCAATAAGATGATCCTGCCGGAACGGGGTGTGAAAGCTGAACAGCGTTTTGAAAATGCCCGCTGGATCTCACCATCGCAGGATGAGCGATTAACTCTGGTAACCTGCTATCCGTATGAATCCAACAGCCATCGGTTGATCATTGTGGCGGTGCCAGTGGGTACGCGTGAATTGCGGGATGACTCATCTGTAATAGAAAAATGACTCTAAACGATATATAAAAAGACCACGTAATACAGGCGTGGTCTTTTTATATGGATAATCGAGAAAGTCTCGAAAATGATTATTCGACGTAACTGAAATCGGCATCGACCAGTGTATCAACGGGTTCTTCAACTGGGATTGCCATGACGAACAGGCGACCCCAGGAAGGCTCATCGTTGGCTTTGATGCAGGTTTGCAACACCATTACATTGCCCAATCCGTAAGTCTGCAGGAACAGCTCAGTGCTGGTAAGGGTGGCGTTGGTTTCCAGGTCCAGGAAATTTGAGTAGGGGTCGTACGGGCTGAGCGCTTGATAGCTCTGAATGTCATAAACCTGGTAATACTGGGTGGAGCCATCGCTGTAGACTGCGACGAGATAATCGTTGACGACGATATTGGAGAAGTCAGCGCCAGCCAAATAATTGTGAGCCAGCAAGCCAACCGCGTTGTACTTGCGCGCCATGGCAAATTCGGTGACCACATCGTCCATGGTGGACACGTAAGCGGGTTTGTCACTCGGTTGTTGCACAACCGGGAAAGCCATTTTATCTTCAATGTAAATGCCGGCCAGGGTGCCTTCGTCGTCGGTGTCCAGCTCTTCCACGAAGGAGACCAGGGTCGGCAGGGTATCTTCTTCAGCAGTGGCGGCGTCAATGCCGGAACCGGTAACGGGAACAAATGGGTTGAATGCAGCAGTAAAGAATGTCATGGCGACCAGTAAGGCGGAGAAGAGGGAAAACTTGTAAGAGAAGAGTTTGTTCAGCATGCGATACCTGTTTGATATTGGTAATTTATATTGCTATTTATGGTTATATTTTAGTTATAAAGTCGATGGAATCCAATACCTGCGACTTACCAAATGTTTGACCTTGCGAGTCTGTAAGGATCGCTTGCAGAAGGCAGAATGGATGGCGTATTGAAAAGAAAAGGTTGTAAGAAAATTTTTCCTGAGATATGACAGCGTGGTATAATCGTGCAATCGAAAATTCCATCCGAGAAGATGTTAGGAGAGACAAGGTATGTCAGGACATTCCAAGTGGTCCACCATTAAACGCAAAAAAGGGGCAGCCGACGCCAAGCGTGGCCAGGTGTTTACCCGGCTGACTCGAGAAATTGTCATGTCTGCGCGCGAAGGCGGCGGAGATCTGGATTCCAATTTCCGGCTGCGTCTGGCTGTGGATCGTGCCCGAGCCCAGAACATGCCCAAAGAGAATATTGAACGCGCCATCAAACGCGGCACCGGAGAATCCAAGGATGGGGCTGCTTTTGAGCAGATCTTCTATGAAGGGTATGCTTCCAATGGCGTGGCTCTGATGATCGAATGCGTGACCGAAAACCGCAATCGCACCGTGGCAGAATTGCGCCATATTCTCAGCCGCTCAGGTGGCAGTCTGGGTGAAGCCGGTTCGGTTGCCTGGCAGTTCAAGCGCATCGCTTACTTTGCCCTGTCTGCCGACAAGATTGATTTTGACCGGGTTTTTGAGATGGCATTGGAAGGCGGGGCAGATGATGTCAGCCAGGATGAGGACACCATTGAGATCTTCGCGCCGGTTGAAGCCTTCAAAACCCTCACTGATCAGTTGCGGGCTGCCAACATCATCCCGGATGAAGCCGAACTGCGCATGGTTCCCAACCAGGAAATGGAATTACCGGTTGACGCCACCCTGCAGGTAATGCGCACGATTGAAAACGTGGAAGATCTGGACGATGTTCAGAATGTCTTCTCCAACCTGCGCATTTCTGAGGAGGCCATGGCTTCAATGGAGTCGGAATAGGCTGGCATGATCGTCGCTGGCATTGACCCCGGCACCGCCCGTACCGGATATGGATTTGTCCGGGAAACGCCTGATGGTGGTCTGGAGTTGATTGCCTGCGGGGTAATCGAAACCCCGGCAAATACTGCGGCTGAATTGCGTCTGCTCCAGTTACATCAAGAATTGACAGAATTGCTGCTTCTCCATCGCCCTGAAATGTGCGCGGTGGAGAAGTTATTTTTTTCGCGCAATGTCACCACTGCCATTGCAGTGGGGCAGGCGCGGGGAGTCGCCATGCTTGCCCTGGCACAGGCTGGCTTGCAGGTGGCCGAGTACACACCCATGGAAGTCAAACAGGCTGTGGCAGGTTACGGCGGCGCAGACAAGAATCAAGTGCAGCAGATGGTGCGGGCGCTGCTTGGTCTGGCGGATATTCCCAGGCCTGATGATGCCGCTGATGCCCTGGCGATTGCCATATGTCATTTGCATTCCAGCCGGATGAACCAATGGTTTTCATAACCTCCACTGCCAATCCACATATCAAAGAAATCAGAAAACTGCGTGATCGGAAAGAGCGACAGCAATCCGGTTTGTTTTTCATGGAAGGGTTGCGTATTGTGGGAGAGGCGCTCGATCATCATGCCATGATCGAGCAGATGCTGGTAGCGCCGGATCTGTTAACCAGTGATTTTGGACAAACCACTGTGGAGCGCGCCAGAAAGATGGGTATTTCGATCCTGCAGGTCAGTGAAGAAGTGTTTCGTTCACTGGCGCAAAAGGATGGTCCGCAAGGGCTGGCAGCGGTGGCGCGGCAGAAATGGACCCAGCTTGGCGATATGGATGCACGTAAAGGAACCACCTGGGTCGCGTTGGATGAAATTGCAGATCCGGGGAACCTTGGAACCATTCTGCGCACTCATGATGCGGTTCACGGAGAAGGTGTCATTTTGTTGGACCAATCCACCGATCCTTATGACCCTTCAGCGGTGAGAGCCAGCATGGGGGCGCTGTTCTCTCAGCGGTTGGTGAAAGCCAGCCTGGAAGAATTCTCACACTGGAAAAAGACGTGCGCCATGCCTCTGTTTGGCACATCCGACCGGGGGCCAACGGATTATCAGTCGGTGGTGTATCCCACCCCGATGGTGCTGTTGATGGGCTCTGAGCGGCAGGGACTGGATGAGGTCCATCTGCGCCTGTGTGATGATGTGGTCAGAATTCCCATGGCAGGCAGCAGCGATTCGCTAAACCTGGCTGTGGCCACCGGGGTGGTGCTTTACGAGATTTTCAATCAACGGCGCAAGGAAGGCGGACAGGCATGATTGCTTCAGTGCGGGGTGAAGTTCTGGCGGTGGCCGAAGATAGTATTGTGGTGGATGTCAACGGAATTGGCCTGCGCGTTTATGTGACTGCAGCGCAGCGCAGCGAATTGCGGCCGGGAGAACCGGTTTTTCTGCATACCCACATGGTTATGCGCGAAGATGGTATGTGGCTGTACGGGTTTGAGACCGAAGCAGAACGCTCAGCATTTGTTCTGTTGTTGGGGGCAAACGGGGTGGGTCCAAAAATGGCAATGGGCATCCTCTCGGTGATGAATGTGGAAGCTTTGCGCCGGGCTGTGTTCTCTGAACAGGCGGATCTGTTTGCACGTGTTCCGGGGGTGGGAAAAAAGACGGCTCAGAAAATATTGCTGCACCTGCAGGGGCGCATGGGCCAGCCAACCACATTTGAGGGCATTCCGGCTTACGAAGTGGACACAGAGGTGCTGGATGCCCTGACTGCGCTGGGATATAGCGTGGTGGAGGCGCAGGCAGCACTGCAATCGCTTCCCAAATCAGCACCCAGGGATCTGGAAGGACGCCTGCGCGCAGCATTGCAATACTTCTCCGGTTAAGAATTGGTCTTCAGCGCTGATTTCCGGTAGAATGAGTAGAAATTTGTACCAGGGTGGTGTAGTGGATGGAAACCAGTTTTTCTCGCACACAAATTCGGCGTGTTTTTCCTTTGCATGGGTGGATCGGGTTGGCGCTGGTATTAGCCTTTTGGGCAGTCAACTGGCTGTTGGACGGTTTGCGTACCTTCTGGGCGTTTTTTCCTTTGTGGCTTGGTTACAGCTTGATCATGGATGCGCTGGCTTATCAAAGCAACGGCACATCCTTGCTGATGCGTGACTGGAAACGCTATTTTGCTTTGTTCGCGGTATCCATACCGGGGTGGTGGCTGTTTGAAGCCATCAATGAACGCGTACAGAACTGGCAATACCTGGGGGTTGACGCTCTGACCCCGCTGGAATATTTCCTGATCTCGAGCATCAACTTCTCTGTGGTCATGCCGGCTGTTTTTTCTGCGGCCGAATGGATCTCAGGGGCAGGCTGGGTGCAGCGAATGAAGCCCTGGTTGGTCGTCCGCCCGGATCGGCGCACGACGCTGGGGTTTTTCATCGCCGGGTGGGTCATGCTGGCGCTGTTGCTGGTTTTTCCGCAGTATTGTTTCCCGTTCGTCTGGATTTCGGTTTATTGCATTCTTGAACCGATCAACATCTGGTTGGGTAACCGCAGCCTGGCAGATTACACCAGGAACGGCAATTGGAAGCCAGTGGTCAGTTTGTTTGTCGGTGTGCTCATCACCGGGTTCTTCTGGGAGCTGTGGAATTTCCACTCCATGCCCAAATGGATCTACACGGTTCCGTTTGTGGGCAATCCAAAATTGTTTGAAATGCCCGTGCTGGGTTACGGTGGGTATCTGCCTTTTGCGCTGGAGCTGTTTGCCATGTATCACCTAGTGACAGGGTTTTTCAAGGGCAAAAAGGAGAAATACATCCTATCCGAATTGTCAGAAGCCTGAACTGGAAGCAGGTATGAAAAAACGCCAGGTGATGCGCCTGGCGTTTGGTTTTTAATTGGCAATTGGTTTATACAGCTTCCATGAGAGCTTCTTCTTCTTCGGCAATGCGGATGCCCCGTTCCACATTCACCCGGCTGAGGATGAAGCCGCCCAGGACGAAGAAGATGATCAGGCTGATGATGCTGAGGCGGCTGTGTCCCACCAGTTGGGAGACCAGGCCAAACAGCGCGGGCCCCAGAATGCCAGAAAATTTTTCACTGACGCTAAAGAAGCCGTAAAATTCCGCGGATTTACTGCGCGGCATCATGCGCCCGAGTAGTGAACGGCTGAGCGCCTGGCTGCCGCCTTGCACGGTGGCAACCAGCCCGCCCAACAGCATGAAATGCCATGGAACTGCCATGAAATACCCCATGATGGAGATGATGGTATATACCGCCAGACTGATATAGATGGCGGGGCGAGCACCGATTTTCTTGGACAGCCAGCCAAATCCAATGGCAAATGGAGCTGCCAGGAATTG
>DAOUGC010000111.1:0-23338 GCA_034429695.1 Levilinea sp. | reverse complement strand
TGTGCCATGCGAGTACAACGAGCACCCTTGACGGGGTGACCATAGGGCAGATCATTGCCTCTTGATGTCATTTGGCGATGAATGCCCCCTTACTTTCTTTGATGTTGTCTCAATCTGTTGACACATTCCGGGCGGAGCGCCTGTTTCACCGGCGAGGCGTTCTTCCAAGCCGCCGATTTGTTTGTTGGGTGGGGTAGGGCACACCAGCCGCGCAGCAGAGGTGGCGACCCGACCTCCGTTGTTTTTGCGGGGTGAATAATGGTGGGCTGAGAAAGCATCAGCCCACCCTACCACTAAATAACGGCAGGTTGGAAGAACGCCAACCTGCCCTACAAAAACCGATAACGGATTATACGGGTTTGGCTCCATTCCACCGCCCATCTTTTCCTTCGTGCAGTTCGTACCTTCGTATCATTCGTGCTAAATCGCCCTTGATCCGGCTTTCGCCAGACCTTCATCAGCCACGGCAAACCAATCATCATTCGGGGATGGTGGGGTGAGTGAGATTGTGACATTTGTCACTATTAACAGTTGTTATAGGTTGTTATAATCTCAATATATCAAGTTATAACAAAAGATAACACATGAGCGAATTTCTTACTTCCCGTCAGGTCCAGTCCCTTCTCAACGTTGATCGCATCACCGTGTATCGCATGTTGAACGATGGCCGCCTGCGCGGGGTCAAGATCGGCCAGCAGTGGCGCTTTCACAAGGACGACGTGGAACGCCTGCTCTCCGGTCAGCCGCCCCTGCCGGCGGATAGCGGACCGGCGGGTGACGCCACTTTCCCCACCCATTGCATCCAGACTGTACAAAACCTGTTCAGTGGCGTCAGTCAGATGAGCGCTGTAATGGTGGACATGCAGGGCGAGCTGCTCACCCAACCCAGCAACCCTTGCGCCCTGTGCCGCCTGATGCTTGCCAACCGGCAAAGTGAAGAGCGTTGCCGTGAAAGCTGGCATGCCATTGCCGGGGTCAACCCGCAGCCGGGACAGGTGCTCACCTGCCACGCCGGTCTGCACTACATCGCCGCACCCGTGCAGGATCAGGGTGCGCAAATCGGCTGGGTGCTGGTGGGTCAGGCACGCTTGAGGACAGAGGACAAGCCCATACCCGTTGCTGAGCTGGCAACGCTCACCGCGTTGCCGCAGGCGGAAGTTCAGGCTGCCGCAGAGGCTGTACCCGAAATGGAGCCAGACCACCGCCCGCAGGTGGCGCAGTGGGTGGCACTGGCATCCCAGGCCATCGAAAGTATTTTGCAGGAGCGCGCCTCCTTCATCCATCGTTTGCAGCAAATCGCGCACCTCACCCGTATCGGTTAACCAGGTCATTATTCAGACGTTCAGGAGAAATTGACAATGAAAACATTCTTAATCCTTGGCGCGGGAACTGCCGGAACCATGATGGCGCGCAAAATGTCAGCGGTGCTGGACCCCAAAGAATGGGATGTGGTGCTGGTGGACAAGGACGAACAGCATTACTATCAACCCGGTTTTCTGTTCCTGCCGTTTGGCTGGTACAAACCCGAGGATGTGATCCAGCCCAAACGCAAGTACATTCCCTCCAGAGTCAAATTCATTATTTCCGATATTGAATGTATTGACCCGGCCAACAACCGCGTTGACCTGACCAACAGGCAGCAGATCCACTATGACTATCTGGTGATCGCCACCGGTTCTGACATCCACCCGGAGGAAACCGAAGGCATGCTGGACGGCGGCGGCTGGCGCGGGAACATCTTTGACTTCTACACCTACGAAGGCGCGTCCGCGCTGGGGAAATTCCTGCAGACCTGGAAGGGCGGGCGGCTGGTGCTCAATGTTGCTGAGATGCCGATCAAATGTCCTGTGGCTCCGCTGGAGTTCCTCTTCCTGGCGGATAACTTCTTCACCAAAAAGGGCATGCGCGACAAGGTGGAGCTGGTGTACGCCACTCCGCTCTCGGCGGCGTTCACCAAACCCAAAGCCGCGGCTGCCCTGGGCGACCTGCTGGCGCGCAAGAACATCGTCATGGAAACCGATTTCAACATCGGCGAGGTGGATGCGGGCGCCAATGTCATCCGCTCCTACGACGAGCGCGAGGTGGGTTATGACCTGCTGGTGGCCGTGCCCACCAACATGGGCGCCGACGTCATTGGCCGTTCGGGCCTGGGTGACGGCCTCAATTTTGTGCCCACCGACAAGTTCACCCTGCAGGCACAAAAATGGCCCAACATCTGGGTGATGGGCGACGCCAACAACATCCCCGCCTCCAAGGCTGGTGCAGTGGTGCACTTCCAGATGGAGAGCGTGGTCAAGAACATCCTCGACCATATGGCAGGGCGCACTCCTTCTCACCAGTTTGATGGCCATGCCAGTTGCTACATCGAATCCGGCTACAAGAAAGCCATTTTGATCGACTTTTCTTATGACGTTGAACCGCTGCCGGGCAAGTACCCCGTGCCGGGGGTGGGACCCTTCTCGCTGCTGCGGGAGAGCACGATCAACCACTGGGGCAAGCTGTTCTTCCGCCATATGTACTGGGACATGATGATGCGCGGAATTGAAATTCCGCTGCCCAGCCAGTTCAGCCTGGCTGGCAAAGAGCGATAAACCCTACCGTCCATCCGTTGATTTATTGAAGAAGGAGACTCAAATGACCGACCAATTACTCGCCACTGTGGTGCTCGATGCTGAAGGCTTTATGACCGACGCCAACGCCTGGAATCCCGAGATCGCTGCCGCGCTTGCCGCGCGCGAGGGCATTGTCCTCACCGACCGGCACTGGGTGGTGCTGAACTTCTGCCGCGCCGAATGGCAGGCAAGTGGTGAAGCCCCCACGCTGCGCAGCATCACCAAGAGCACCGATGTGACCACCAAGGAAATTTACCAGTTGTTCCCCGGCGGACCTGGCAAGCTGGCCTCAAAAATCGCGGGTTTGAAGAAACCCACCGGCTGCATCTAACCCACCAATAGGGAGATTACCCATGATTGCTGTACCTGATAGCGCCAATATCATTAAGAAAGACATCCGCAAGCTGTGCATCATTGCCACCAAAGGCTCGCTGGACATGGCATATCCGCCGTTGATCCTTGCCAACGCTGCGCGCATGACTGGTATTGAAGTGCATATGTTCTTTACCTTCTGGGGGCTGGATGTGATCACCAAGAAGAAGATGGACCGCTTGAATGTGGCCACCGTGGGCAATCCGTCCATGCATCCGTGGTTCCACATTCCCACCTGGTTGGGCGCGTTGCCGGGCATGTCGGCGGCGGCCACCTGGATGATGCGCCGTGAGATCGCCAAGCTGGATTTCCCTCCCGTGGGTGAGTTCATGCAGATGATTCTCGACACCGGCGCGTGCGTTTACGGCTGCAAAATGTCGATGGACATGATGAAGCTGACCAAGGACGATTTGATCGAAGGCGCCGAGGTGCTTGGCGCAATGGAATTCATGGACATCTCTGAGGGCGCACAGATTATTTTTGTGTAATGACCACGGGGTTGTCAGGGTACACCCCATCCATACCCCTTCCCGCTTGCGGGAGGGGGTATTAATTTTCTGCCAGGTGGTGTTTTTGCCCCCTGGCGGGAAGCATTTCTGCTTATCCAAAAGATGGATGATGCTCGCCACAACTCGTTCCCCATCTGCTGACCGACACTGTTTGGAAATGGGATTTCTTTCCATGCTATACTGATCCAGGCAATCATTTCATCATCCTGAGGGATTGGCTTGGCAAAAGAACCCACCCGGAAACCAAAAATCAACGGGCTTGAGTTGTTCATGGCGCTGGCTTCACCGCTGGCGGTGATCGGCTTTATTGTCTTTTGCATTGTCTTTCTGGATCGTTTCATCAGCGCTGAAAACATCCGCGAGCGCCTGCGCGAAAATGGCAGGGCAGTGACGGCCACCATCCTGCGCGACGATGGCGAGGATGACTACATTTGGGCTGTTTATGTTGACCAGAATGGCGAGGAACGCATGGGCTTGATCCGCGGGGAGGATTATCCACCGCGGGTGATGGACGGACTGACGGACGGCGCCAGCCTGCGTGTGATTTACGATACCCGGTTTGGCGGCGACGGCGAGGTGATCGTTGCCGGTCATGAGCATGAATACCGCCTTTACCCAGGGTATTATGGCGACCTTTTTTGGCCGCTGCTGGTGGTGTGGTTGATCGCCTCCTACAACCCCGGCCTGTTGCTGTTTGACCTTGAAGGATCAAGCGGGGAGGGGGCGGCATGAGGGCGGAGACGTTTATCTTCTTCCTGTGGGGTGTGGTGCTGCAAATGGCGTGGTTGTGGGTTCCGGTATTACTGGCGCACGCTGATCGCAAGGGTAAAGATCAACCGGCATCCAGACTCCCCGGCTGGCTGGCCGGGCTGTTGCAAAGGTTGAACCCGGGTTGGGGCGTGGGCATGGCAGCCGGTGCGGTTGCATTGATCCTCGTGCTGGTACTGCGCCTGATGGGCATTTCCGATGTGATTGTCTCGCTGGATGACGGCTGGGTGGGGCTGATTTTTGTGGCGCTGGGGCTGATCCTGCTGGTGAGCGGCATCCTGGCGGGGGCAATTCTGCCGAGGGTGGACGAGCGCGTGATCCTGTCGGTGCAGATTGTGCTGCTGATCAACCTGTACCTGCGCGGCAACCCGTTGCCGCATGTTCCGCTGGTGTGGCTGGCAGGGTTTGTGGGGTTGTTCACGCTGGCGCTGGCGGTCACCCGCTTTCATCTGCCGCCGCTGGCCAAAGTGGGTGTGTATGCATGGCACTTGTTCAGCCTGCTGTTGATGGCATTTCAGGATGACGCGCTGGCGTATTTTTCCTCCACCACCCTCTCCAATTTTGACGGGCTAATCTTTGGAATTTTCTTCTTCTTCATTCTACTGCAGGGGTTGTTTGCCGTCCGCTTCTTCCTGATCGCCACATCACTGGTCTTTCCGCGCAACTGGAAGCGCGTGGCAAACGTGATGCCGCGCCTGTACAGCGACGGGCAGGCTCCGCCGCTGCGCGTGTTGCTGATCGTGATTGGGCTGCCGCTGGTGTTGATTTTGCTCTCACGCCTCAACCTGCTGCGCGAAGCCACGCTGATCCAGTCGTCGCTGCTGGTGATCACCCAGGCGCTGTTTCATGTGCCGGGGAGGGGCACGTCCGGGAAGAACGGACAAAAGGCACAAGCAACATCTTGACTCTCCCCCTGCGGGAGGGTGTATGCTCAAACAACCATGTGACAGGAGGGTTTTATGAAGTTTGGCCTGTATGTGCCCAATTATGGCAAGGAAATGAGCGCCGCCGCGCTGGCCGATCTGGCGGCTGAGGCGGAGGAAGCCGGCTGGGACGGCTTTTACCTGTGGGATCACATGAACGTGGGGGTGAGCCAGAAAACGCAAATCGTTGACCCTTGGGTGTCGCTGGCAGCCATGGCGATGAAAACCGAAAAGCTGCGCCTGGGCACCACCGTGACGCCCGTGCCGCGCCGCCGCCCGTGGAAGCTGGCGCGTGAGACTGCGACGCTCGACCATCTATCGAAGGGCCGCGTGACGCTGGGTGTGGGGCTGGGTCACCCACCTGAGAATGAGTTTGAGAACTTTGGTGAGGACGGCGACGCGAAAGTGCGCGCACTGCGGCTGGATGAAGGACTGGATATCATTGCCGGGTTGTGGAAGGGCAAACCTTTTTCTTATGAAGGGCAGGTCTACCACATGGGCAGGACCCAGTTCCTGCCCGGCTCCTACCAGCAGCCGCGTATTCCAGTATGGGTGGGCGGCTTTTTGCCCAACCCGGGTCCCATTCGCAGGGCGGCGCGCTGGGACGGCATGTTCCCGCTGGCGCCCGGTGAGTTCAACCCTGCCGTGCTGCGCGAGCTGGCGCAGCAGATCTGCGAGCTGCGCGGCAACCTGGATAATTTTGATTTCATTGTGCTGAGCAACCTCACCGGCCCGGTCAGCGCGGCGGATTATGCAAAGAAGATCGCGGCGTTTGAGAAAGCCGGAGCAACATGGAGCCTGCAAATGCTGTTCCGGGAGAAAAACTCTGTGGAGGCCATGCGTGAGCGCATCCGTCAGGGTCCGCCGCGGGTGGGATAAAGGGAGAATCAACCGGGCTGCCCGGAAAGATCGGGCAGCCCTTTTGTGTTGTCTATTGAAATGACATCCTATGGGGCGACAACAAACCAAACACCATTGACGTTCTGGCCGTTGACATCGCCAGGGTTCGTATCACCGATAAAATAGTACAACGGCATGCCGTCGTAGGTCACGATTTCCCTTCCATCGGCAAGGGTGGTGGTGCCGAGCTTGCTCTGATCCACGCCATCAGCAACCATGGGTTCACCCTCGGCAACGAGCGGAGGCCAGTTGACCAGACAATCACCGCTGCAGTTGGAAGTGTTGGGGGTGTCATTGGTGAACATGTACAGCGTCATGCCTTCCTGATCCACCAGAAACTCGCCGAGTTCGGCTGTCTGGCTGACGCCCAGCTCAACGGAACCGCTGGCCATGTCATCATCCGATTCTCCCATTGCATCGTCGCCATCGCCGGAGCCGTCGGAGTCATCCATGGAATCCTCGCCAGAGTCATCCGACCCGCCCACCTGGGGGGTCTCGGTCATGCTCATGTCATCGTCGCCGGTGACGGGCATGGTGGCCTCCATGTCTTCGCCGCCGGTTACCGGGACTTCCTGGGTGGTTTCGACAGCGCCGGGGGCGCAAGCCGCCAGCGCCAGTGACAGGATCACCAGCAGACCGGTGAATGCCAGCAGACGGGGTTTTCTTGTTTTCAGGTTCATTAATTTTCCTCCTCCTGAAACTGATAGGTTGTATTGATCCATACGGAAATGCTTATCAATTGGATTTATATTCACCGAATATTGGTAAAAAAGACCGCGCCGGTCTGGCGCGGTTGAGAGTCATTCCAGGGATAATTCTACAGGGAGCCGCCCAGCACGCGTTCGCCGGTGGGCGCAGGGCTGCCACCGGCAGGTTCCACTGTCAGTCCAAAACCCTCATAATCGGTCAAGGGGCGCGGGTTTTCCACCTGCAGGTAACCATAGCCGTTTTGCCACACTGAAAACACCCCGCCGTTGTCGCGCTGCCCTTCACGGATCAACCACAGTTGATATTGCTGGCTTTCATCCAGCGCGGGCAGGCCGTCCACCACCAGCACGCCGTAACGCCCGCCCTGCGAAATGATCATCACCCCGCCGGCGGTGTAGACTTCACCTGCAGGGGTCATTTCCACCATTAACGGTTGTGAAGAGAGCGCCACGCGCGCTTGGCGCAACTCAACCGAGAGCAGCAGGTTGGCGATCAGCAGCGCAAGGATGAGCGCCAGTGCGCCCAGCGCAAAGCCGGGGCGCATCAGCGGAGCCAGCAGGCGCGCCTGCTGGCGCGCCAGCCAGCCGGTGCTTGCCGTACTGTCGTGTCCGGCGCGGTCGCGGCGCGCCTGGTCCAGGATGGCAGCGCGGAGGTGAACAGGCGGCATGCGCGAAGACGCCGCCCATGCCAGGGCGGCGCTGCTTTGTTGGTAATGCGCAAGCTCCTCCCGACAGGCGGCACAGACCGACAGATGCGATTGCACCTGCTGCGCCTCCTGCGGGTCAAGCGCTTCCAGTACGTATGCCGGGATCATTTCAAGGACATGCTCGTTCACGCGTCGATCACCTCTATTAAATTTATACGGACGACGGCCAACTTTGGATTTATCAGCAGCGGGGTTACCCCAGCAATTCTTTTAAACGCGCCATTCCCAGCCGGATGCGCGTCTTTACCGTGCCAAGCGGTTCACCGGTGTGATCGGCGATCTGCTGGTGCGACAGCCCACCGTAATATGCCAGCGCCAGTGCGCGGCGTTGTTCGGGGGGAATGTCGCGCAGGGCGCCCAGCAGGCGTTCGCGTTCCAACATGCCGTCCACGTCGTCTTCAACGCGCAGGCTGCTTTCCAGTTGATCCAGCGCTTCTTCATTTAGCTCGTGCCCATCGGAATGTGGGCGGGCACGGCGGTGGCGCAGCACGTCTATGGCTTTGCGCCGTGTGATCGTGGCGAGCCAGGTGGAAAGTTTACCCAGGGCAGGGTCATAGCCTCTGGCGTGTTTCCATACCTGCATGAAAACGTCCTGGGTGATCTCCTCGGCGGCGGCTTCATCACCGGTGATGGTGCAGGCAAGCGAGTACACCATGCGTCCCATGCGGTCGTACAGGCTGGCAAGCGCGGCGGTATCACCGTTGCTGATGGCACTTAGCAGGGAAGTATCGGAAGAAATCGGATTTTCTCCACCCATGTAGTGGATTATACATGATGGCAATAGTAGTCAGAAGGTAGACGTCAGAAGTCAGTAATCTGACCTGTGACTACCGATGTCTGATCCCTGCCCTGCGCCTGATCTTATCCTTGCCATCTCACCCGCTCTGCATGATAATGAGCGAAAGGAGCCCACCAGTGACCTCTGCCCCCGACCATTTTGACACGCCGCACGGACGCATGCAGTTCCCCGTTTACCTGCCGGACGCCACGTTTGGCGTGGTGCGCTCGGTGGATGCGCGCGATCTACATGCCTGCGGCATTCAGGCGGTGGTGATGAATGCCTTCCACCTGATGCAAAAGCCGGGCTCTTCAACCGTGCAGGCGCTGGGCGGGCTGCACCGCATGAGCGGCTGGGACGGACCGATCATCACCGATTCGGGCGGGTTCCAGGCGTACTCGTTGATCCGCCAGAACCCGCGCTTCGGGCAGTTGACCGACAAATGCCTGATCTTTCAACCGGAAGGCGCAGACCGCAAGTTTCAGTTGACCCCCGAGAAAAGTGTGCAGCTTCAAATGGCGTACGACAGCGACGTGGTGATCTGTCTGGATGACTGCACGCATGTGGACGCTTCTTTTGACGAGCAGAAGCTCTCGGTCAAACGTACGGTGGCGTGGGCAAAACGGGCAAAGGCCGAGTATGTGCACCTGATCGGGCAGAAGAAATTGAATGAAAATACCCGTCCGCGCATTTTTGGCGTGATCCAGGGCGGCGGCTATCCGGATCTGCGCCGTGAGTGCGCTGATGCGCTGCTGGAGATCGGGTTTGATGGTTTTGGTTATGGCGGATGGCCGCTGGACGGACAGGGCGGGCTGCTGGAAGACATGCTGGGACTGGTGCGCGAACTGGTTCCGGCGCGGTTTCCGCTGCACGCACTGGGTGTGGGGCATCCTGCCAACGTGCTGCGCTGCCATCAACTGGGGTATGGGATATTCGACAGCGCCATGCCCACCCGCGACGCCCGCCACGGGCGCTTGTACACGGCTGTGAAACCTGCCGGACAGGGCGACTGGTTGAAATACCTGTACATCAACGACGAGAAGCACATCAAATCGGCTGAGCCGCTTGAGCCAGGTTGCGACTGCCCCACCTGCCGCGATACCTCGCGCGGGTATCTGCATCATCTGTTCAAAATGAACGACACGCTGTATTTCCGGCTGGCAACCATGCACAACCTGCGTTTTATGACCCGTTTAACCGCGCAGTTGGTTGCACCGATTGCGGGCGGCGGAGAAAGCGATTGAGCGACCCGCTTGAACTGGAACGGCTGGTGGCTGCTGTGCGCGAAGGCGCAGGTTACCGCTGCATTGACGAGAGCCTGATCCGCCAGGTGGCGCAGGCTGAACTGGCCAAGGGCCGCAAACCGAAGGAGACCGTCAAGGCGGTTCGCAACAAACTGCACCAGGTGGGGGGCGCCTACCAGGAGGGTGGAATTGATTATCCCCGTCTGGAAGCGCAATTGGCTGAACTGGCCGCACATGCGGCCGCAAATGCGGCCGCAGACCTGGCTGACCCTGCCCTGCGCGAATTTTGTGAACGCGCCATGCGCTCCCACGCCTCCACCCGCGAACGCTTGCCTGATCTGGATGAATTTTATGCCGGGGTGATGCAGCGCACCGGTGCGTTGGAATCGGTGCTGGATGTGGCCTGCGGGCTTAACCCGCTGGCGCTGCCGTGGATGGGTCTGCCAGCCGGGGGGCGCTACCTGGCCTGTGATATTTACACCGACATGGTGAGCTTTCTCAATAAATTCTTCGCCCACACCGGCTGCAACGGGCGGGCGTTCACCTGCAACCTGCTGGAGGAAGTACCGGCGGAGGAAACGCAGGCGGTCTTCATCCTTAAAACCATCCCATGCCTTGAGCAGGTGGATCGTACAGTTGGAGCACGGCTGCTGGACGGATTGCGCGCCCGCTGGCTGGTGGTGAGCTTTCCATCGCGCTCGCTGGGCGGGCGTTCCAAGGGCATGGCTGAGAACTACACAGCGCATTTCCATGAACTGCTGACGGGCCGGGGCTGGGCGCTGGACAGCTTTGACACGCGCAATGAGCGCATCTTTGTGGTGGACAGGGGCGCCGCATGACCCGTCAGACCGCAGCCAGCGAGCAGCCTGCCAGACGCGCCGAACTGGTGCGCCAGATTCTGGACAACCGCAAATACCGGGGCATGGATATTCCTGCATCAACGGTGGAAGACCTGCTGGAGCGCGAATTTGCCGCTGGTTTGAGCGAAAAGGAGGCCGTCAAGGCGGTTAAAACCCGGCTGCACAATATTGTCGCCGCCTACCTGGGCGACCCCGACTACCAAGCCGCTGCCAGACTGCTGGATGAAGCCTTTGCCAGCGGCGGGGACGCCGTGCAGGCCGCCTGCCGCCAGATCCTGGCGGTGCATGCCTCCACCCGCGAACGCCTGACATTGATCGAAGACTTTTACCCGCGCCTGTGGCAGATCACCGGTGCGCCGCGCGTGCTGGTGGACCTGGCCTGCGCGCTCAACCCGTTTGCGCTGCCGTGGATGGCGCTGCCGGACGGCGTGCAATATCACGCTTACGACCTGCACACCCCGCGCATCGGGCTGATCAATCACTTTTTCGCGCTGGCAGGCCTGCAGCCGCTGGGTGAGGTGCGCGACATTCTGGTGGAGCCGCCGCAATTTCGGGCGGATGTGGCTCTGTTTCTCAAGGAAGCCCATCGTTTTGATCAACGTCAGAAGGGCGTCAACCGCGCCTTTTTTCAATCGGTGAACACGCGCTGGCTGCTGGTTTCGCTGCCCACTGAGAGTCTGTCAGGGCGGCATGACAAGCTGGATCAGCACCGCCGGCTGGTGCAGGCGGCGGTGGCGGGTCAGCAGTGGCACATGCAGGAAATGATCATCGGAAACGAAGCCGTATTCTTAATCGACAAGGGTGAATCAAAGCATGGCAAAGAATAAACGCCGTCAGGGTCAACGCCGCGCGAAACCGGTGATGGATGGCGGCGCAGCATCCGCCACAGCCGAAGCACTGGAACGCTTCAAGCCGTTGCTGCCCGAAGCCGAATGGTCCCTGTTGCTGGCGGAACTGGATCAGCCTTTTTACAGCGCGGTGCGCATGAACCCGCTCAAGGTTCAGCCTGAGCAGGCATTGCAGGAGTATGCCACCCGCTACGGTTGGGAGGTAAAGCGTGTGCCGTTCTGTCCCACCGGCTGGTGGGTGGAGGCAGCGGCAACATCACCGGGGCAGACGCTGGAACACCGCCTGGGCAACTATTATATTCAGGACGCGGCATCCATGCTGCCGGTGGAGCTGTTTGACTTTGACCCACAGGCGCAGCCGCTGATCCTCGACATGGCCGCCTCACCAGGCGGCAAAACCACACACCTGATCGCGCGCAGCATGGACCGCGGGCTGGTGATCGCAAACGACTCCAGCGCGGGGCGCATACAGGCGCTGCGCGTGGTGCTGGAAGGTTGGGGCGCACTGGGGACGGCAGTTACACGCTTCCCGGGCGAGAAATTTGGCGGGTGGTTCCCCGAGACCTTTGACGCCATCCTGCTGGACGCGCCGTGTTCCATGCAGGGCTTGCGCAGCACCGATGCCCACCCCATGCGTCCGATTACAGCGCGCGAGCGCAGTGGTCTGGCGCAGCGCCAGTTGCATCTGCTGGAAAGCGGCTTCTCGGCGCTCAAGGTTGGCGGACAGATGGTGTATTCCACCTGCACACTGGAGCCTGATGAGGACGAGGGCGTGCTGGATGGGCTGTTGCGCCGTTATGGTTCGGCTGTGCGGGTGGATGACCTCGGCGCCAGGCTGCCAGTTCCGGCGGAGAGCCTGACCCGCGCCGGGGAAAGTGAGTTTCACCCCGATGTGCGCAAGGCAGCCCGCCTGTGGCCGCATCGTTTTCACACTGCCGGTTTTTTTGCTGCGCGCATCACCAAGCTGGATGGGGTGGAACCGACCAGCAGCGCCGGTGAACCCGCCCCGGCCCGCCCGCTGGCGCGCGCTGGTCTGCAACCGCTCCATAGCCGCGAGGTGGGTGAAATTGCAGCGCGGCTGATGGATGCTTACGGGTTGGATCTGCCAGCGTTGCTGGAGGCGCACAACCTGGAAGTGTGGCGCTACGCGGGGGAATTGCTGCTGGTTCCGGGATATTACGCCGGCATGTTTAATCACATGCCGGTGCAGGGGCTGGGTCTGACGCTGGCTGAGGAGCCTCCTGCCGGGCTGCTGCTGGATCACTTCTTTCTGGCGCGCTTTTTGCATCTGATCCGGCAGGGTGTGCATGTGGTGGCAGACGAAGCCCGCGTGGCGGCATGGTTGCGCGGCGAGGATCTGCATGGAACGCCGCCAGAGGGCGCAGTCAAGGGTGATATTTTGATCCTGGTGGATGCACAAAACCGGCTGCTGGGGCGCGCCAGGGTGCAGGCAGAGCGGTTGAAAAACCTGCTGCCGCGCCGGGCGATGCTGTAATCCAGAAACTTTGGCACAAATACGGGGTTTTTCTGAGTATCGGAACTTTAACCGGTTGTAATCTTAATAAAGATAACTACAATTAAATTGGTATGGTGACCAAACCCTTTGCAGTACAACTTGAGCAGTTGGTGCGCACGCCTGTTGTGAGCACCCTCATGGATAGACGCGTGGAGTCGCTGGTGCTCACCGGTGTGGCTGCCCTGCAGGTGGGGTTGGTATGGGCGCATCTGCCGTCATGGCAGTGCCCGTTTCTGGCTGTGTTTGGCATCCCCTGCCCTGGCTGTGGGTTGTCCACCGCATCCGTCCAGTTGTTTCACGGTGATTTTTCCGCAGCGCTGCGCACGCATGCTTTTGCGCCGCTGCTTGTGCTGGTGATGGTGTTAATCCTGCTGGCGGGGGTGCTGCCTGCCAGACCGCGCGATGCCCTGGTGGAAGGGGTGCGCCGTTTTGAGCGCGCCACCGGTTTAAGCGCAATTCTGCTGGCTGGGTTGTTTATCTACTGGGGTCTCCGGTTGTTTCACATTGTTTAAACAGCCGTTTTTTCTACCACAAATGAGGAGGATGGGATGGGTATTGTTTCCTGGATTGCCACCGCTGTTGCATGGGTAATGGGTATTATTGTATTGATCAAGCTCTTCCAGAAGGAAGGCGTGCTGAAGGGCATTCTGGGCCTGATCTGCATGATCTATACCTTCATCTGGGGCTGGATGAACCACAAGGAACAGAACATCAGCAATGTTATGTACATCTGGTCTGGTGTGATTGTTTTGAGCATCATCATCAACGCGATCGTTGCGGCTGGCGGCGGTGCATAACCTTTTGGTTGGCAAGGCGACAATCGAAGACCCTGTGAATGGCGCCGCGAGGCGCCATTTCTTTTGTCCGCCCAGGGCGGAACTTTTTAACCCCACACCCGTCTTAACAAAAACCTTCATTGAAGGGAAACAAAAAGTGTGTACAATCAAAATAAGATGATCGGTGTCAATACGGGTGGCGAGGAGCGCGGCGACCGGCTGGCGTGCAGGCGTTTATTGTTGGATTACATCCAGGCGGTCACAAGTCTGTCATCATTACAGGATGAGCAGGCGGTGATCCGCATTTTGACCGCGCAAATGGTGCGCCTGATCGAAGCAGATGCCGGTTTGATCATCGAAATGCACCCGGGGGACAAGGTGCAGGTGCAGATCGCCACAGTCAGCGAAGATCATGAAGAGCTTGTCTGGGCCGCCCACACTTACAACCTGGCTGAGTTTCCGTGGCTGCAGGATGCGCTTGCCTGCCCGCAGGCACACGCTTATGATGCAAACCACTTTTCTGTTGAAGCCCAAAAACCACTGCTGAACCTGTCGATTACCGGCATGGCGCTTGCCCCGGTGAAGGCGTTTCCCCACGATTCGACGGATGAAGCCACGACGGAAGCCCCCATCATACTGGTGGGTGTGGGCACTTCAGGTGAACCCACTTTTACCGATGAAGAGATTTTGCTGCTTCACCTGATGGCGGGACAGTTGGAATCCAAATTGTCCCACCGTGCCATGCACCAGAACCTGCGCCGCCACTCGGAAGAGATGGAAACCATCTACGAAGCGTCTCTGGGGGTGACCGCCAGCCTGGATCTTAAGGATGTTCTCAACGCTTTATTACGCAGTTGTTTCAGGCTGGTTCCAGAAGTGCGCGATACGCACTTCTTCCTGTATGACCACGGCGAGCTGACCTTTGGCGCGGCCCTGTGGGAGGACGGCACAAGCGGGAAGATGTGGGCTGTGCCGCGCAAGGAAGGCCTGACATATAATGTCGCCCGATCCGGTGAAATGATCCATGTGCCAGACATGCGCCAGCATCCCATGTTTACCAACATTCCTTCGCACTGGAATGGCGGCATTCTGGGGCTGCCGTTGAAGATCGGCAGGCGGGTGGTTGGCGTGCTGACCATGGCTTTTCCGCAAAACCGGCCTGTGCGCCCTTCTGAGTTGCGCGCGCTGCGCATGATGGGTGACCAGGCGGCGATCGCCATTGAGAACGCCCGCCTGCACAACCTGATTAATCAGCAGGCACACACCGATGCCCTCACCGGCCTGCCCAACCGCCTGGCGCTGAATGAGCGCATGGATCAGGAACTGCGCCGTTCGGTGCGTTATTACCACACCTTCGCAGTCGCCATGATCGATCTGGATGGCTTCAAACGGGTCAATGATGTTCACGGTCACCTGGTGGGGGATGAGGCGCTCAAACGGGTTGGGCTGTTGTTGCAGGATGTGTTGCGTGATACCGACTTTGTGGCGCGCTACGGGGGGGACGAATTTGCGGTGATCCTGCCGGAAACCAATGAAAGTTCAGCCGAGATCCTGATCCGGCGCTTGCGGTCGCACATGGCGAAAACTCCCATACGATTATCTGACGGTTCCAGCCTGGATCCGATTAAAATATCCATAGGGTTTGCCATGTTTCCAACCGATGGCAACCAGGTGGATGCGCTTATGGAAGTGGCCGACCGTGAGCTTTACCGGGACAAGCGCAGCCATAAGCATGTGCCAACCCAACCCCGGTAACCTGCAGGCAGGATGAAACCCTTGCACAAGCCATTTCAAATCATCCCATACCGGATGGTCATTTGCCTTCCTGTTGCATTCATTCTTTTGCTGGCGGCGTGTTCAGCCGCTCCGGCTGCTCCTGCGCCGACTGCCACCCTGTACTTTCCCAGTGCTCTGCCGCAACCAACACAGACGGCTTCCCCCCAGCCCGACGCCACCCTGACGCCGGCTCCAACCGCACTGCCAAATGAAAAAGCCCTGCTTGATGCCCTGGACCACAGCGGGCAATTTGGCGCTGTGTGGGCCGATTACGTCACACCCGGCAGTTTTACCGCACCGGAGGTTGAAGAACGTCTGGCGCTGGTGGGCGGCGTGCCGGACGGCGATGGGGTTTCGGTCAACTGGTTGATTGCCCGCCGTGAAAAAGATCAATGGAAAGTGGTGTGGGTGTCAAAACCGGTTGGGCACGGGTGGAGCACCTCCAGTCCGGCAATATCAACAGAACCCATCCCGCTTGCGCCACGCCTCAGCGATTATGACCATGATGGACAAAACGAAGTGTTTTTCACCAGCCAGCAAATCAAGGACGGTTGGACCTGGGAGACCGTCATGCTGCACGCGTGGAACGGTTCTGCGCTGGCAAGCACGGGCCTCTCACTGCTTACGCTGGAGGACAACACCCTGGTGATGGAAGACAAATACAGCGCACGCTACCGGCATGTGTTTCAGTCGCATTATGGGTGGAACGATCAGGATGGGGATGGAGTTGACGAGCTGCAGGTGAACGAACTGGTCACGCTGTACGGCATGGACCCTGCCGGGCTGCAGGCCAACCTGGACGATGTGTTGTTTCAAAAATATCAGATGCTGGTCTATCGCTGGGATGGCGACAGCTTTGACCTGCAGTCCAGCGCCGCCAATTCACTCAAGCGTCTGCCCTACCAGATCACCGGCATGCCGGTCACCGAGACGCCGCTGCCCACTTCAACCCTGCCGGTGACGATCACCCCCGCGCCATGATCATGGCTCAACGCGCTCAAACAGGAAATCGTGGCGGCTTGACTGGTCAACCAGGATGACTTCCTCTTCGCCGATCACCCGCAGGTGGCTGCCTTCAGGGGGGATCATGCGGGCGGTGGCTGGATGGATCTTTTCATCCGCGTCCTCCATGCCGCTGACCGGGATGACCAGGTGCGCGCAGCCATCCGTGTAGGTTTCAGTGCTCATTTCGCCGCCCATGGCAAGGGTCACCACAAAGCGGGCGCCTTCAATGGGCAGGTCGGCATCGTCAATTTCCCCGTTGTGGTTTTCATCAATGAATGCGCACGAGCCGATAAACACATCGGCCATTGCCAAAATCCCCGGCTGACTGGTGGGGGTGACAACACCCTTTGCATCGGATATGCCGTCAAAGGGCAGGCTGCAGCCGCAGGAAATCACGAACAGCGCCAGAAGAGCCAGGAGGAATGACCGTTTTCTCATGGAAACATCCTTTCTTTATGGGGCGCAACTTCATGGTACAACAAAACACCCTGGAATAAAACCGAAAGAGGCCGGAGTGGTGATAAATTGCTCCCGCCAGGGATGCAAATTCGGGTAGAATCGTGGATTGCAACTTTTCCCTGTGGTTTTCGTATAGGGTATTGGTATGGAGGAACAAGAATGATGACCATGACCCCGGTCGCGCCTTTATCCAACGGGCAGACTCTGATTCGCATCAAAGACATCGTCAAGACCTATAAAAATGCCGCAGGTGAATTCACCGTTCTGAAGGGCATTAATGCTGAGTTCCAGGCCGGCGAATTTGTCGGCGTGATCGGCAAGTCGGGTTCGGGCAAGTCCACCCTGATCAACATGATCACCGGCATTGACCGGCCCACCTCGGGCGAGGTGTGGGTGGGTGACAGTGCCGTGCATTTGCTTTCCGAGAACCAGATGTCCATCTGGCGCGGGCGCAACCTGGGGATTGTGTTCCAGTTCTTCCAGTTGCTGCCAACGTTGACGCTGCTGGAAAACATCATGCTGCCCATGGATTTCTGCAACATGTACCAGCCGCGCGAGCGCAAGGAACGCGCCATGGACCTGCTGCGCCTGGTGGAGATGGAAGACCACGCCAACAAGCTGCCCACGGCCATCTCGGGTGGTCAGCAGCAGCGGGTTGCCATTGCGCGCGCCCTGGCAAACGACCCTCCCATTTTGATTGCAGACGAGCCCACCGGCAACCTGGACTCACGCACGGCTGAGTCGGTCTTTGCGTTGTTTGCCTCGCTGGTGGATCAGGGCAAGACGATTGTAATGGTCACCCACGATAGCGCGCTGGCAAAGCGCGTCTCGCGCACACTGTTGATTGCTGATGGTGAAGTGGTGAACGAATGGGTGATGCGCGCGCTGCCCACCCTTTCGCACGCGCAGATGCTGGACGCCACGCGCAACCTGGAACACTTGAAATTTGAACCCGGTCAGGAGATCATCCGTCAGGATCATCCCTCCAATCATTTCTATATCGTCACCATGGGTTCAGCCGAGGTGGCGCTGCACCGCCCGCAGGGTTCTGACGTGGTGGTGGCGCGCATGACGCCGGGCCAGTTCTTTGGGGAAATCTCGCTGCTGCGTGACCGCACCGCCACAGCCAGTGTACGCGCGGCAGAGGGCGGGTTGGAAGTGGTGGCGATTGATGAAGCCATGTTCGACCGACTGATGAGTGAATCGGATATCACCCGCGAGAGTGTTGAGACCATCGCGGAACAGCGGCTGGCGAACAATCAGGCGCGGAGCAACGAAAAATGAGCCCTCGCTGGCGCAAGGTATTCAAGGATCTGTGGGAAAACAAAGCCCGCACCATGCTGGTGGTGGCTTCCATCGCCGTGGGCGTGTTCGCCGTTGGTTCGGTGCTCAATTCCTACATTAATTTTTCGCATGACATGGACGCCGATTATGCGCTCTCCAAACCGCATCACGGCTCGTTGTACTCCATGCCGTTTGATATGGCCATGGTAAAAACACTGGAGCAACTGCCTGGCGTGGAAACCGCACAGGGTTTTTCCAGTTTCTCGGGCCAGGTGGAAGGCATACTGGGCAACTGGGTTCCCATTTATGTCAATGCCCTGCCCAAAGAGCAAAAGATGGATAAGGTGTTCCCGCTGCCCGGGCAGGAACTGCCGTATCTGGCCGCAAATGAAGTGCTGATCGAAAAGACCAGCCTGGCTCTGATGAATGTCAAGAAGGGCGATACGATTGAGGTAAAACTGCCGGATGAGCGCATCCGCCGTTTGAAAGTGGCGGGCGTAATTCATGACGTAAACGCTTATTCGTCTGTATTTTCCGGCGGGGTGACCGCTTATGTTTCGCCCGGAACCATGGAAAAACTGACCGGGACAAACGAGTTCACCGAGTTGCGTTTCCGGGTGGATGGCGACGATCTGACCGAGCTGCACGTCAAGGAAGTGGCCGCGGCGATCAGCCAGAAGCTGGAGAAAAGCGGCCGCATGGTGTTTGCCACGGTGGTGATTGAACCGGGACAGCACCCCATGCGCTCCACCACCCAATCACTGCTTGCGTTGATGGGTGGTCTGGGCGGGCTGGCGGTATTTCTGAGCGCTTTCCTGGTGGTCAATACCATCAGTGCGGTGCTGGCGCGCCATACCCGCCAGATCGGTGTGATGAAGGCGGTGGGCGCCACCACTTCGCAGGTGATCGGCATGTACGTTGTGTTGATCCTGGCGTTTGGCGGCCTGGCGCTGTTGATCGCCGTGCCGATCTCGGCGCTGGTGGCGCAGCTTGCACTGGTGGGCATGGCGGGCATGTTGAACTTTGAGGCCGGGGGTATTCGCATCCCGTTGCCTTCACTGCTGTTGCAACTGATGGTGGGTTTGTTGCTGCCGCTTGGCGCCAGTCTGGTTCCGGTAATGAAGGGTGCGCGCATGACCGTGCGCGAAGCGATCAGCAATTACGGCATCGGCGCGCAGGCGTTTGGCAAGAGTTTGATCGACCGGATGGTGGAGAAAGTCAGTTTTCTCTCCCGCCCGCTGTTGATCTCGCTGCGCAATACCTTCAGGCGGAAAGCGCGTCTGGCGTTGACGCTATCAACCCTGGTGCTTGCCGGCGCCATCTTCATCGCAGTGTTTAACATTCGCGCCTCGTTTAATTTTGCGCTCAAGGAAGCGCTGGGATATTTCCTCTCGGACGTTAATGTTGCCCTGTACGATATGGCGCATATTGGGCAGGTGGAAGAGTTGATGATGCAGGTTCCGCACATTCAAAAAGTGGAGCCGTGGGCTACCATGCCGGCGCGCATCCTCTCGGAAGACAAGAGCACCGCCACGGAGATCATGGTGTGGGGTGCGCCTGAAAATTCCACCCTCATCCAGCCCACCATTGTGGAAGGACGCTGGTTGGTGCCTGGCGATCAAAATGCGCTGGTGATCGGCAACCATGTCCTGCAGACCCGGCCCGAACTGGGCGTGGGTGATGACGTGGTGCTGTTGATCAACAACCGCGAGTATCACTTCACCATTGTGGGCATCTTCCGCATGGCGGGCACGGTGATCCCGCCGTTTACGTACGCCAGTTTTGACTATCTCAATATCACCATGGATAACCCCGGCAGGGCGGCTTATTACCGCGTTGACCTGGATACAGATGGGGTGAAAGCCGAGCGGGAAGCCGGTGAGCAGATCAGCCAGGTGCTGGGTGCGCTGGACATCACCGTTGGTGATTGGACCACCGGCACCGAAAACCGCGCCCAGCAGGAGCAGGTTACCAATATTTTGGTGGGTTTCCTGCTGTTCATGGCGGCGCTGATTGCCATTGTGGGCGGCCTGGGGTTAAGCGGAACCATGTCCATGAATGTCATGGAGCGCACGCGTGAAATCGGTGTGATGCGATCCATTGGCGCATCCAATGGAGCCATCCTGTTCATGGTGGTCTTTGAAGGCATGCTGATCGGGGTGATCAGTTGGGGCGTGGGGGTTGTACTTGCGATTCCCATCAGCAAGATTCTGTGCGATACTGTAGGTGTGGCGTTCTTAAGCATGCCGATGAAAACCGTGCTCGCAGCGGACGGCATGATCATCTGGTTGATTGTGGTGATCGTGCTGTCGGCGGTTGCCAGCCTGGCGCCTGCCATGAGTGCAGCCCGCCTGACGGTTCGCGATGTGCTGGCTTACGAATAATGATGATGTGTGTTTTGCACTTATGGATTGATTTGAATGCAGTTGGAGGGATTGATGAAAGGTAAAGTGATATTTGGGGTGTTGGCGGTCGTGTTAACCGGGTTGATTATTGCGGCCTGCAGCGGGGGCAACCCCATGCCGGGCACAGAGACCCCAACATTGTTGCCGCCGGTGATCGCTGATTCGGCTGTGATTGCCGAGGGCAAGGTGGTGCCGGTACAGTATGCCCAGGCGGGTTTCCCGCAGGCTGGCATGGTGGCTGAGGTGCTGGTGGTTGAGGGCGAAAGTGTCAAAGCCGGCGATGTCATCGCACGGTTGGACGGCACCGAGCGCGCCGAGGCTGCCGTGGCTGCATCCAAACTGGAATTGCTGTCTGCCGAACAGGCGCTGGATGACCTGTACAGCAACGCCGAGGTGGCAAAAGCCGCGGCTGAACTGCGTTTGGCAACTGCCGAACAGGAACTGGAAAAAGCCACCAACCGCCGCGCCAGCAAGGATTACATCTGGGGTGACCAGGAACAAATTGATATTGCATGGGCCAATCTGGTGGCTCAGGAAGACGCCGTTGACCAGGCTGAGGATGCCTTCTCATTCTACGCCGACCGCCCCGAGACCGATCCTGACCGGGCTTACATGCTGTCGCTGCTTGCCAATGCCCGCCAGACACGTGATAAAGCCAAAGCCAATTACAACTATCTGGTTTCCAAACCGGATCAGTTGGATATCAATGAAGCCGACGCCAAACTGGCGGTTGCCCAGGCTGAGGCTGACGCCGCCCGGGCTGAGCTGGAAAAAGTAAAGAACGGGCCTGATCCCGATGCACTGGCTCTGGCGGAAGCGCGCGTGGTCAATGCTGAAGCGCAGGTGGCCTCGGCGCAGGCCAGCCTGGCTGATTTGATCCTGACCGCGCCGTTTGACGGCGTGGTGGTGGACAACCCGCTGAAGGTGGGTGAGCTGTACAACCCCGGCGTCACGCCGGTGGTGATTGCCGACCTGTCCAAATTCAAGGTGGAGACCACCGACCTGACCGAGCTGAACGTGATCAAGATCAGCGAGGGCGAGGTGGTGAAGGTGACCTTTGATGCGCTGCCTGACCTGGAGTTGACCGGCACAGTTTCGTCGATCAAGAGCCTGGGTGAGGACCGCCTGGGAGACATCACCTACACCGTGGAAGTGATGCTCGACGAGCAGGACCCTGCGCTGCGCTGGAACATGACCGCCGTGGTCACGTTTGAGTAATCATTCACAGCCACACGGGGCTTGTCCGGCTGATTAAAATAGCCGCAGCCAGGTCTGAATCGGCTGTGGTCCGGTCAATCGAAAACGTTGTATTCATCAGAGGCGGGTGGTTTACCCCACCCGCCTTTTGCCTGCCTGTTTTTTCGCCGCCGTCACCCGGAAATATCCAACGATCAGGATGTGAGGGGGTGTTGGCCTTTGTTGAAATTTCTTGAGTAATTAACAAAGAGGTTTCCCATGTTGAAGAAATTGTCCATCTTTCTGGCAATGACTTTTGGCCTGACCTGGGGTCTGGCAGTTTTGTTTGTTCTGTTCCCTGATCAGATCGCAATGCTGTTTGGAGAGCTTTCGATGAGCAATCCGCTCTTCATTCTTGCTGTGTATTCCCCCGGCATCTCTGCCCTGATCCTGGTGTTGTTGCAGTATGGGTGGAAGGGTTTGAAATCCTTCCTTGGACGGTTGACCCTGGTTCGCGGTTCCTGGTGGGGATGGATGATTGTGCTGCTTGGCATTCCGGGGTTGATGTATGCCGGGGCTGCGCTGACAGGTGCGATTAACGATCCATTTCCTTTCTCTCCATGGTATCAGGTGTTTCCGGCGCTTCTGCTGGGGCTGCTCCTCGGCCCGGTGGAGGAATTCGGCTGGCGTGGGTACGCCCTGCCGCTCCTGCAGCGCCGGTTTTCGCCATTCTGGGCAGGGTTAATCCTGGGGGTCATTTGGATGGTATGGCATATTCCCGCTTTTCTGATCGGCGGTACTCCGCAGAGTGCATGGTCTTTTGCGCCTTACTTCCTGGGCGGGGTGGCGGCTTCCATGATTCTGACGGTTATGTTTAATGACTTTCGGGGCAGTTTGTTGATCGCGGTATTGTTCCACTTTCAGGTGAATAATCCCATCTGGCCCAATGCGCAGCCCTGGGACAATTTCATCCTGGCCGGCATTGCATTGGTGGTTGTCATCCTATCCCGGCGTACCATTTTTAACCGCAATACAGGGGTCCAATCCATCCTGATGCCGGGTGGGAACAACCTGGTGGAGGAATAAAAATATCCGCAACCAGCGATTGTTTTCCAACATACTCGCCATAATTTTCTGGGCAAATGGGGGGGGGCAGGGTGACTTTCGCGGCGCACCCTGGTTTGACGCTGAGCGGTGTGCTGGAAAATCTCCTGCCGGAATGGTAAGATCGATTTATGGATAAAATTGACCATAAATCAAAAGTATTGAAGCCTGAACAGCAGGCGGCGCTGCTGGATGCGCTGCAACAGCGCTTTGAACGGAACCCCCGCCGGCATGTGGATGTGGAGTGGCGGGTGGTGCAACAGCGTTTGGATGCACACCCTGAAAAGTTGTGGTCCCTGCAGGAAATGGAGCGTACTGGCGGCGAGCCGGACGTGGTTGCCCGCGACAGTGCCACGGGCGAGGTGATATTTAATGATTGCTCGAAGGAGAGCCCCAAAGGACGGCGCAGTTTGTGTTATGACCGTCAGGCTTTGGAGGGACGCAAGGAACATCCACCAGCGGGGAGTGCGGTTGACATGGCGACGGAAATGGGAGTTGTTCTGTTGAGCGAGGCGGAATACCGCGCGTTGCAACGGCTGGGCGAGTTTGATCTAAAAACGTCAACATGGGTGCAAACACCGCAGGATATTCGCGCGCTGGGCGGCGCCC
>DAOUGC010000110.1:0-1804 GCA_034429695.1 Levilinea sp. | reverse complement strand
CACACGGTGGTGCAGTGATAGCAGTACATGCATTTCTCTGGCGTGTGCACCGCCAGCCGACTGCCGTCGGACAGTGTCTCGATGTGCAGCGCCCCCACGGGACACTCCCGCACGCAGCGTCCGCACCCACTGCAGCGCTGCCCGTCAATGCGGATGGGCAGTTCGCGCAGTTTGCCGATGGCATGTGTGAGCGGGTAGATCAACTTCACCCGCCGGGTCTGGTAGGCAAACATGCGCTCGGAAACCTTCCAATCCAGCGCGGCAAAGTTTCGTTCTGACAGTGCGCCGCAAAACTGATCCACTGTGTCCAGTGCGGCTGTATCTGGATATTCCACGTCACTGTAAAAATGCGGTGCCCACACCTTCATCCCGCCCAGCAGCGGCAGCCCGCAGCGTTTGAGCAGCGCCAGTGTATTGGGAAACGCCATGCCGCTGGTGATGCCACCGTAGGTCAGGTAGATGAAACTCCTTGTTCCCGGCTGCGCCAGCGGAAGGGCGGCTTCGAGAAATGCCTGCAAAGGTTCCAGGATGCGCATGTGAAACACCGGGCTGCCGATGCCCACCACGTCCACAGCGTCAAACATCTCCACCGAAGGCTGCGGGTACGCACCGTCCTTGCGCCGCCCAATGTTTACCAGCTTTACGGCGTGACCCTCGCGGGTGAGGCGTTCTTCCAGCGCACGGCTGATCCTGTCGGTGGTTCCGTTGGGGGAGATGTACAGCAGCAGTATGTTCATGTTGGCTTCCCTGTTTGTTTATCTAACTTATTGTTTTAACTTATAGTATAATAAATCTGTTTGGGGCGCATGTCAAGACCCACTTGCCGGTCAGGGCGCAAACGGGTAACATCAAGCCATAAACCAGTGGATTAAACATTGAGTATGAAAACCAGCGGGAGGCAGCACATGGCCGGAAACAAAATGGGTGAGCAGACGCGGGCGAGGATCCTGCAATCGGCGCAGGAAGTCTTTATAGAATCGGGCTATGAAAACGCCAGGGTGGAGGAGATCGCCCGCCGGGCAGGGGTAACCAAGGTGATGCTGTATTACCACTTCAACACCAAGCTCAACATCTTCAACGAGATTGTGCAGCGCGTGATGGAGGAGATCAAAGCCGAATTGCAGGCCAGCCTCACCCCCGCCGACCTGCATGACCCGGCCCGCTTTCAGGAACACATGCGCACCATGATGGCATTTTACGCCGAACGCCAGGCGGTGATCCGCATGGTGCTGGCTGAAACCATCGCCGGACGCGAAATCGGCGGCGAGGCGCTGGCGGCCTTCTCAGGAGTGTTCGATGTCATCCGCTCGCTGGCTGGTCTGCCCGCTGATGCGCCTGTGCAGCCGCAACTGCTGGTGAACCTGTTCTTCTTCAACGCCCTGCCCATGCTGACCTACACCAGCCTGTCTGACCGCTTCTGCGCCGGTTTCAACCTCTCTCCGGAGCAATGCATGGACATCTTTGCACAGGCCTTCACCCGCTCGTTTTATGCCGCAACAACCACTCCAGATTGAGCGGCATCGGGTTGCACCGGCACGTAAATCTCAATCTCCGGCTTGCGCCCCCGGCTGCGCTGATCGTGGTATTCAAAGTCGCCCACAGCTCCGGCGCGCAACTGGTAAACGGAACCCGTTTTTATATTTCATGAGATTGCTTGTTGACATTGTTGGTCTTATTTGTTATATTTACACCATGTTATATAAAGGATCGGTTATATGACCTCCCCCGACAAGCTGGACGCGGTCTTCACCGCCCTGGCAGACCCCACCCGCCGCGCCATCCTTGCCCGCCTGGCGCAGGGCGA
>DAOUGC010000109.1:0-2499 GCA_034429695.1 Levilinea sp. | reverse complement strand
CAGAAGGGCATCGGTCTCCAGGTACACCTCCAACCGGTCAGGCGCTGTCTGCTCAAACCGAAAAGTATACGGAGAAGTACCCGCCATCAATTCCTGACGGTCATGCGTGGTGATTTCCAGGTTGCCTTTTGCACGAATGGCGAAGTGGGTGTTCGGTTGAACGGAGATTACGTTGCCCATTTTTTACTCCTGTCATCGCTGTGTGCGAATATTATTGAATCGTGTTTTGTATTTATGAACATATGATAGCATTATTTTAAATTTTGTCAATATGAAATTAAAGATTTTTCCGGATTGATTGTTTTTTTTACTCCCCCAGTAAGATATTACAGCCTTTAACGGATAATTTCAATCAGCAGCGGGAACAAATATCACGTCACAATAATGACAGGTGACGGTGAAACACAAATCACTTTCAGTGCTACACTAAAATGGTCACCATTGGGTTTGTATTGTTCTGACCATAGGAGGAAGAATGTCCTTGTATCCGCCAGAGCCATTCCGCATCAAAGTCGTCGAACCCATCCGCTTGATCTCGCGGGAGGAACGCATTCAAGCCATGCAGCAGGCAGGCTACAATTTGTTTTCCCTGCGTGCAGAAGATGTTTTCATTGACCTTTTGACTGACTCAGGCACCGGCGCGATGAGCAGCGAACAGTGGGCAGCCATCATGCGCGGTGATGAATCCTATGCGGGCGCCCGCTCCTACTACCGCCTGTCGGAAGCCATGCAGCAGATCTTTGGCTTTGAACACTTCGTTCCCACCCATCAGGGCCGCGCAGCCGAGAACATCCTCACCGGCCTGCTGATCAAACCCGGCATGTATGTCCCTTCCAACATGCATTTCGACACCACCGATGGCAATATTCGTGCTCGCGGCGGACGCCCCACCAACCTGGTGATTGATGAAGCCTTTGACCCTGCCAACCGGCACCCCTTCAAAGGCAACATGGATATACAGAAACTGCGTGACTTTATTCAACGCGTGCAACCGGCCAACATCCCCTTTGGAACGATCACCGTAACCAACAACGCCGGCGGTGGTCAGCCGGTTTCCATGGCAAACATCCGCGCGGTTTCTGAAGTTTACCGGGAGTTTGGCATTCCGTTCTTTATTGATTGTTGCCGTTACGCCGAAAACTGCTACTTCATTAAACTACGCGAAGCTGGCTATGCCAATAAATCCACCCTCGAGATCGCCCGTGAAATGTTCTCGCTGGCTGACGGCGCGTTCATGAGCGCAAAGAAGGACGGCATGGTCAACATTGGCGGTTTCCTTGCCATGCGCAGCACTGAACTGCACCAACTGGCATGTAATGAGCTGATCCTGCGTGAAGGTTTTCCCACTTACGGCGGGCTGGCGGGCCGCGACCTGGATGCCCTCGCCACCGGTCTGTGGGAAGGTCTGGATGAAGCCTATCTGGCATACCGGCTGGGCCAAACCGCGTATCTGGCAAACCGCCTGCTTGAAAACGGCATACAGACCATTGAGCCATCCGGTGGGCACGCCATCTATGTGGATGCCGGCCATCTGCTCCCGCATATCCCGCAGTGCGAGTACCCGGGCCAGGCGCTGGCTGCCGGGCTTTATCTGGAAGGCGGCGTGCGCGGTGTGGAAATCGGCTCGGTGATGTTTGCCTACCCCGACCCCGACACAGGGCAGATGATCCATCCCAAGCTGGAACTGGTGCGTCTTGCCATTCCGCGGCGGGTGTATACTCAGAGCCATATGGATTACGTTGCAGACACGCTGGCCCAACTGCGTGAGCACAGCCAGAAATTGCGCGGCTATCGCATCACCTACGCCCCACCCTTGCTGCGACATTTCACTGCCCGCTTTGAACCGCTGTAAACCGGGTTGTCCTGCCAAACCATCACGAAAGAAGGTGTATTTACGATTATGAAGAAGTATTTGTTAGCCTGCCTGGTCATCCTGATCGCCCTGATTGCCGCTGGTTGCTCATCATTCAAGGAGCTTACCGGTGCTGAAGCCGATGCTGTTCTGGCATACGCCGAACCGCGCGGCGAGACCATCATCACTGGCTTTGAAAATGATGACTACGAGACCTTCAGCACCGATATGGATGCCAAATTGCTGGAAGCCATGACGCTGGGGCAGTTTGAGTCGTTTGACCAGACACTTGAGGAAAAGCTGGGCGCGTATGTTTCCCGTGAAGTGGAGCGAGTGGAAGACCGCAAGGAATACACAGCCGTCCTGTATCGCCTGACCTACGAAAAATCAGACGAGGTGATCATGACACTGGTTTTCACCAAAGAAGAACCCCATCTGCTCTCCGGTTTGTGGGTGAACGCTCCTGAATTGCGTTAGACATATTGCATCAGATGATAAAAAAAACGGCTGGAGGGTTTGAACTGACCCCAAAAAGCAAGACAGAAAAAGAAAGCACCTCATGCGAGAATAGAAGCAGGAGGTGCTTTTCATATGACCGGAACCAAAGGAATGACGCATTATTCAACCGAGACGAAGTTGCTAGCCAT
>DAOUGC010000108.1:0-12134 GCA_034429695.1 Levilinea sp. | reverse complement strand
GGGGTGCGTTCCATTTCCAACGGGATCACCATCGCAGACCGGTGGGATCTGGCATCACCCGGGTTGGTGAGCGAAGCTGTTCGGCGTGGTTGGTGCCGTAACGCGGAGGATTTTGATTTCCGACGTTGCTACTCAGAACCAGTTGTCACCTATTTTTCTGCATCCGCCAACCGGCAGGCCTGTACCATGACCGGATTAACCGCAAAGCGTGGCAAGATTGACCCAAACCATTTGATTGACTTGCTCGGCTCTCACACGAACGATGGCCCCGACTGGTCGCCTGACCGCAACCTGATGGGGGCTGATGTTTGCATGCACGTCGGTTTTGGCCCCATGCGGCCCAACCAGACCACTGGTTCAATGATTTCGGAGCTTTCTCCTGAGGGAACCGTGCATTGGGTGACGGGAACCGCTGCACCTTGCACCAGCCTGTTTAAACCGGTCTGGCTGGATGCAGGCATGCCCAACACCGGCGGTGAACCTGGCGGTGAGTATGCGCCGGGGAACCTGTTCTGGCAACACGAACGGCTGCATCGTGCGCTGCTTGAGGATTATCCGCGCCGCATGGCAGAGATACGGACGGAAATGAATGCCATGCAACAGGAATTCCTGGCCGGGGCGGCTTCCTTGCAGTCAGCCGCTGCGCCAGAGCGCCTGGCATACAGCCAGCAATGCTTTGACCGTGCACTGGAAGCAACCCAACGCTGGACTGGGCAGGTAATGCAAATTCCAGCAGGGAAGACCGCATTTTATTATCGTCAGGCATGGAAAGGTTTCAACCGGGCCGCAAAATATACGCAGGATTAATGGTGGAGGACAGAACACCAGTGCTATAATCCTGGGTACATACCTTGCACCTGATCAATTCATATGCAAATCGTCCTGACACTGCTGACCTATTACCCGTATCTTAACCTGCCATATCAACTGGCAGGTTGGATGGGTTGGCTGCTACTGGCGGTTGTGATTGTGTGGGGAATCCGGCAGACCTGGGAAAAAACCAACGGCGCCAAACGAAGCCCGTGGCGACTGGCATTATTGGTTGGTCTGGGTCTGGGTGTGCCCATCACGGCGTTGTTCATTGGCATCCGGCTGACATCGGTGAATATTCTGCCTGTGCCTGGTATCCCCGTGGAATCGGGCACGCCGATCATCATGTTATTTTCCATGCTTCCGTGGATGCTCGCGGCTGGCTTGATTGGCCCGGCTGCTGCTGTTTTTCTGGCGATCCTGGCAGGCATTTTCCTCTCATTATGGGGAACTCACAGCCCATTCACCATCTTGGAGATGGCTGGACTGGCGCTGGTGTTCAGCTTCCTCATTCGGCAACGTTACCGTACCCGTTTCTATAGCATGTTACGCTCGCCCCTGGTGGCGGCGTTTTTCCTTTCGCTGGTGTATGCGCCGGTTTACATGCTGACCACATTCCTGACCACCCCGGGCAGTGTGGCAGTTCAACTGGATTATGCCCTCACCCAGACGTGGGTGATCATGTTGACCCGGGCGGTGGAGTTAATCACTGCCGGGTTGTTCGCCGAGGCAGTCTTCCGGGCGCGCATCCCCATGTGGGGGCGCAATGAACCGCTTCGGCCCTCGCCATCTGAAACCAGCCTGCAGGCGCGCTTTGCAAACACAGCCATTCCATTGATCCTGGCCCTGATCCTGACCCTGATGGTGTCTGACTGGGTGGTTGCGGGCGCCGCGGCTCGCAACATGATCTCTGAACGGTTGTCCAGCACCACCCGCGTGGCCGCTGAAAGCCTGCCGTACTTCCTTGAGACCGGGCAAAACTTAATCATTAACATAGCCGGTGAAGGGTTGGATGAGCAAAGTGAGATCGAGCTGCAGGGTACACTCGCCAATCACTTGCGTCAGGTTCCGTACTTCAGGCAGTTGTATGTATTTGACCGTTACGGTAACCCGGTCACCGGCTACCCGGTATTGCGGGAAGATCAACTGCATCTGACAAAAGAAGAAGAAGCAGGGATCAAACTTGCGCTTAAAGGGGTGTTGATCCAGACCTATACCATCCCTCCCTGGCCGGGTGAATCCACGGCGCAAATATCATTCATTGCCACTGTGCGTGACGACGCTGGCAATGCCACGGGAGTATTGTTGGGGCGGACCGATCTGGCCACCAATCCATTTACACAGCCAGCCATTGAAGCCCTTGGCACACTGGGTGATATCGGCGGTGAAGGCATGATTCTGGATGAGAACCACAATATCCTTTACCATGCCGAAGCAGATATGATCATGACGCCCTATACAGGTGAGATACCAGAAAGTGACTCCAAATTCTTTTCCGGCACTTCTCCCACCGGCTTGCGCCGGTTGGTCTATTTCCACCGCATCTTTGGCCGTCCGTGGGCTGTGGTCCTGTCGGTTCCAGCCGAGATGGCGCAGGAACTGTCCTTAAAAATCGCCGTGCCACTTTTGGTGGTTCTGCTGGCCACAGCAATGTTTATCTCGGTTGTGGTGCGTTGGGGGTTGCAATCGGTGGTCACTTCCATGCGGCGTCTGGCTGATCAGGCGGACGTCATATCGCAGGGGCAGCTCGATCAACCGCTGCCGGGTGACATGGGTGTGGATGAAGTGGGACGCTTGGGCACAGCTTTTGAAGAGATGCGGGTGGGTCTCAAGGCGCGTCTGGCTGAACTCAACCATCTCTTCCAGGTGAGCAATGAAGTGGCAGCCAACCTTGAGGTGGGCGAAGCGCTCATGCCGGTTTTGCAGGCAGCACAAATTAATGGAATCGCCTCGGTACGGGCAGTACTGGTTCCTGAGGTGTCTTTTGATGATATCCATGCCAGCCTGGTTGCCTTTGGTGCGGGTTCCTCCAATGGGGCCTACAGCTACCTTGACCGCCAATTGTTCGATTTGATGCGGAATCATGAGTCGTTGTCTGTCCCAAACACGAGCCGTGTCAGGCGTTTGAACTTCCCCAGTCATGCCAGGGTTCCAGGTGCACTGATCGCCTGGTCGCTGCATCATGAAAACGGTTATAACGGTGTTTTTTGGCTGGCATGGGATGAAACGCACGATATCACCAGCGCAGAAAAACGATATCTGACCACCCTTGCCGGACTGGCCGGGCTGGCGGCAAGTAATTCGCGGTTGTACGCCACTTCCGAGATCGGACGCCAACGCTTGGAGTCAGTGCTGGCTTCAACGCCCGAACCTGTGTTGGTTGTGGATGAGCATATGTGCCTGTTGCTGCTAAACCCGGCTGCCTTGCAAGTGCCAGGTTTGATTGCCAGCCCTGAGCCGGGCAGGACCGTGCAGGAAGTCATCATGCACGATGAATTGCTCGACCTGGTGATGGAACCGGTTGAGAAGGGTATCCTTTCTCACGAGGTTCAGCTTGCCAACGACCGCATTTATCAAGCCATGGTTTCACCGGTCATGGCGGAAGAACGTTGTGTTGGGCGAATTTTGATCCTGCAGGACATTACGCATTTCAAGCAGCTTGACCGGCTGAAAACGGAATTTGTTTCAACCGTCAGCCATGACTTGCGTTCCCCGCTCACCCTGATGAAGGGTTATGCCACCATGCTGCAGATGGTGGGCGAGCTGAATGAGCAACAAAAGGTGTATGTGTCCAAGATCATGGGGGGCGTGGACAGCATGAGCCGCCTTGTGAACAACCTGCTGGATCTGGGCCGCATTGATGCCGGTATCGGGTTAAAGATAGAGCGGGTGCAGGTTGGGCAGGTCATTGATCGGGTGGTGCAGTTGCTCACCCCGCAAGCCAATCAGAAGAATATTCAAATTGTGCGCGAATATCCGACCGCAGGTGAAGGTGGGCAGTTGGAAGTGGAGGCCGACCCCGCACTGCTGGAACAGGCGCTGTACAACCTGGTGGAGAACGCGATCAAGTACACACCCATGGCGGGCAAGATCTTTGTTGGTCTGCGCATAGGCAGCGGTAGCGTCGTGTTGTACGTGCGCGATACCGGCATTGGCATTGCGCCGTTGGACATGCCGCATGTGTTTGAGAAGTTCTATCGCAGCGGGAGGCGTGAAGCCTACCGCCAGCGCGGAACGGGCCTTGGTCTGGCAATCGTCAAGTCCATCGCTGAAAGGCACAAGGGACAGGCCTGGGTGGAAAGCAGCCTGGGCAAAGGCAGCACCTTCCATTTTTCCATTCCGTACAACCAGACCGAGGCAGGCGGGTAGAGGGACGGGTGGTTCTGGTATAATACCTGAAGGAAGTGGGGGATAATGGAAAATGATAGGAGAATGCAGGCGAGGGGGATAAATTGGTTTGGAATTAACTTGCATTTTCGAGACCCGTGTGATATACTACCATTTTGCATGCATAACAACCTTTACCCAACGATTAATTATACAGCGCGAGGATGATTTTCCCTTGCGCCGCTTGCGTTTTACTTATTAGTCCGGTTCAGGAGGCATACGGTGGAAACAAAAGGATTAGTGGCGTTACGAATCAGCCTGGCTTCTCCGGAAACGGTGAAGAGCTGGTCGTATGGGGAAGTGCTCAAACCGGAGACAATTAATTACCGGCGCCTGCGCCCCGAAAAGGATGGCCTCTTCTGCGAAGCCATTTTTGGTCCCACCCGTGACTGGCAGTGTTACTGCGGTAAATATAAAAATCCCCGTTACAAGGGGATTGTTTGCGATAAGTGCGGAGTTGAAGTCACCCGCTCGGCAGTGCGTCGCGAACGCATGGGCCATATCGACCTGGCCACGCCCGTAGCCCATATTTGGTACACGCGGCGCATCCCTTCCTATCTGGGGCTGTTGCTGGATATCTCCCGGCGCAACCTGGATCGGGTGCTTTATTTCGCCCAGTATATTGTCACATATGTGGATGAAGATGCCCGCGCCAAGGCGCTCAAGCGGCTTGAGGATGAGATCAATGTCTCTGAGCGCGAGGTGGGTTCGCAGATTAATGCCAAGATCCTTGAGATCAAGTTGCAGCGTGACCGCCGCCTGGAGGAACTCCAGCGCCAGCGAGCCGATTTGCAGTCGCGTGCAGACGAACAGATTGCCTCCCGTCTTGAGCCTGTCATTCAGGAAGGCCAAAGCCTTGAGCGTACCTTGCAGGATCAGATCGGCAAGGCGGTCAAGAAAGCTGTTGTGTTTGGTAATACTGGTATTGTGATCGCCGAAGCCGGTGAGACCATCACCGCCCAGCACATCTCCAAAGTGCAGCGTGTGGTCAAAGAGCGCCTGGAAGAAATCGAGGGTGAGTTCAAGAAGGATCTGGAACGCGAACTCGATCAGATTGACATGACCAAGCAGCAGGTGCGCGCCGAGGCTGAGGAACAGATGGAAGGCCTGCGCAACCAGCTTGAGGATCAGTCCAGCGAATCACAGTCGCAGAATTCTCACCTGCGCGATGAACTGCAGGAGCTGCGCGCCTTCACCTTCCTCAGCGAGAGCCGCTATCGCGAATTGAAACAACGCTGGGGGCAGGTATTCCGGGCCGATATGGGCGCTGAAGCTTTCTATGATGTGCTGCGCCGTCTTGACCTGGACCGCCTGTCTGAAGAGTTGTGGACCGAGGTTCGCACCACCAAGAGCAAGCAGAAGCGCAAGAAAGCCACCAACCGCCTTAAGGTGGTTGAATCCTTCCGCCGTTCTGGAAACCGCCCCGAATGGATGATCCTGACCGTTCTGCCGGTCATCCCTCCCGACTTGCGCCCCATGGTGCAGTTGGATGGCGGCCGCTTTGCCACCTCCGACCTGAACGACCTGTACCGGCGTGTGATCAATCGCAACAATCGCCTCAAGAGGTTGCTTGAACTGGGCGCGCCGGATGTGATTATTCGCAATGAAAAGCGCATGCTTCAGGAAGCCGTTGACAGCCTGATCGACAACTCGCAGCGCGGCAAGGCGCTCTCGCGCCGTGGCCGCCGCGAGCTCAAGTCTCTGAGCGACATGCTCAAAGGCAAGAAGGGCCGTTTCCGCCGCAACCTGCTGGGTAAGCGCGTTGACTATTCCGGTCGCTCGGTGATTGTGGTTGGCCCGCAGTTGAAGCTGTATCAGTGCGGTCTACCCAAAGCCATGGCGCTGGAACTTTACCGCCCGTTTGTGATCGCCCGTCTGGTCAGCCATCAGTTCGCTGCCAATGTGAAGGGCGCCCGCCGCTTCATCGAGCGCAACCGCCCCGAGGTGTACGAGGTGCTGGAAGAGGTCATTAAAGAGCGCCCCGTGCTGCTCAACCGCGCCCCCACGCTGCACCGTCTGGGTATCCAGGCGTTTGAGCCTGTATTGATCGAAGGCAGCGCCATTCAGCTTCATCCGCTGGTAACCACCGCCTTCAACGCCGACTTTGACGGCGACCAGATGGCTGTGCATGTGCCTCTGTCTGAGAAAGCCGTTTGGGAAGCCCGCAACCTGATGCTTTCCTCGCGCAACCTGCTCAAACCCGCCGACGGCGAGCCGATCATCAGCCCGTCCAAGGACATGGTGCTGGGCGTGTATTACCTGACCATGAGCGATCCGCACCCGCACCGGGGTGACGGCCGCCGCTTCTCCAGCATGGATGAAGTGGAACTGGCTTACAGCCTGGAACAGGTGGATATTCACGCCAACATTCAGGTGCGTGTGCAAACCCGTTACGATGTTCAGGGCAACGCTCTTGCCGAGCCGATTACCACGCTCATCGATACCACGGTTGGCCGCGTGATCTTCAACCGAATTCTGCCTGTTGAGGTTCAGTTTGTAAATGAAATGCTGGACAAGGGCGGCGTGAAAGACCTGGTGGCGCACGTCTATGAGGTGTGCGGTCAGGAAGTGACCACCGAAGTTGCAGACCACATCAAGGATATTGGTTTTGAATACGCCATGCGTTCCGGTTCAACCATCGCAGTGGCTGACATCACCATCCCCGAGGAAAAAGTTGACATCCTCGCCAAGGCACAGCAGGAAGTGGAGCGCATCAATCGCGACTGGCGGCGTGGCTTGCTCACCGAGCAGGAGCGCAACGAGCGCGTGATTGAAGTCTGGCAGCAGACCACCAAGCAGGTGGCTGACGCTGTTCGCCGCCGCATGGACCCCACTGGCAACCTGTCCACCATGGCCAACTCGGGCGCCACCAAGGGCGGTTTTGGCCCCATCTCGCAGCTTGCGGGTATGCGCGGTTTGATGGCTGACCCGGCTGGCCGTATCATTCGCCTGCCGATCCAGTCAAACTTCCGCGAAGGTTTGACCGCGCTGGAGTACTTCATCTCCACACACGGCGCCCGCAAGGGTCTGGCTGACACCGCGCTGCGTACTGCTGACGCCGGTTATCTGACCCGCCGTCTGGTGGATGTGGCCCAGGATATCATCATTAACGAAATTGACTGCGCCACCGAGGACGGCATCTGGATCCGCAAGTCGGATGATGTCGCCGGGCAGTCCATGTCAGTGCGCCTGTTTGGCCGCCTGTCCGCCGGTCGCGTGATCGACCCGACCACCGGTGAAGTGCTGGCTGAACGCGATCAGATGCTGGATCATGAAACCGTACGCAATATTGTGAACGCCGGTGTTGACACCGTGCGCGTGCGCTCTCCATTGACCTGTGAACTGGTGCACGGTATTTGCGCCAAGTGCTACGGCATGGATCTGGGCCGCGGCAGCCTGGTGGAACTCGGTTCGGCAGTTGGCATCGTGGCCGCCCAGTCCATTGGTGAACCCGGTACGCAGTTGACCCTGCGCACCTTCCACACCGGTGGTGTGGCCGCTGGTGGTGACATCACCACTGGTCTGCCCCGCGTGGAAGAGCTGTTTGAGGCCCGCCGCATGCCCAAGGGTGAAGCCGTTGTCACCCAGATCTCTGGCATCGCCCGTGTCTTGCAGAATGACCGTTATAACGAACAACGCACCGTGCGTGTTGAGCACAGCGAGATCCTGTCAGACGAGTACGATGTTCCCGCCGAATGGACGATTGTGGCCAAGGACGAAGCCACGGTATCCATGGGTGACGTGCTTGCCACCCTGGGTGAGGCTGCCGTTACCGCGCAGCATGCCGGACAGGTTCGGATTGAAGATCGCAAGGTGATCGTGTCCTATGAAAACCGCGACAGCGAGGAATACGAAATTCCCACCACGCTGCGCCTGATGGTGAAGGACGGAGAACACGTTGAGGCAGGCCAGGCATTGACCGAGGGTTCGCTCAACCCGCATATGATCCTCAAGATCAAGGGTCGCGAAGCCGCGCAGATGTATCTGATGACCGAAATTCAGAAGGTGTACCGCGCGCAGGGTCAGAACATCAATGACAAGCACTTTGAAGTGATCATCCGCAAGATGATCGGCAAGGTACAGGTCATCCGCCCGGGCGACTCACCCTACCTGCCCATGGACCTCGTCGAACGCCTGGAGATCCGCCGCACCAACGACGCCCTGCTGGCCGAAGGCAAGCAGCCCGCCAAGTACACCGAAATTCTGCTGGGCGTCACCAAGGCTTCTTTGAGCACCGACTCGTTCCTGTCAGCTTCGTCCTTCCAGCACACCATCAAGGTGCTGGCTGGTGCGGCAATCGCTTCTTCGGAGGACCCGTTGTTTGGTCTCAAGGAGAACGTGATCATCGGCAAGCTGATCCCTGCGGGTACGGGCTTTGTCCACGGCCGGTTTGATCAGCACCTGTCCGTTCCGGCAACCGAAATGCCGGTGGATGTGGATGATCTTCCCACCGCAACCGACTGACGCAAGCAAGATGATTTTCACCCGGGCTCTTAAACAAGGGCCCGGGTTTTGTTTGGGTTAAGGATAAATAATAGAACTTTTGTTCTTTTTAAGTTATACTTTAGCCATGACAACCGTAAATAAATGCATTGACAATCAAAAGGGATAAGAAGAAACCTTTGTCAGTAAAGTTGGAGCCACAAATACCTTATGGTCAAGTTCATTTATAATATCTGGGCAGGGCATTATCCCATAACGAGGTAAACCATGGAAGTTGGTCTGATCAAAAAGGTGGATATTGATCACGAGATGCAGCAATCCTATCTGGATTATGCCATGAGCGTGATCGTGGCCCGCGCGCTGCCGGATGCACGCGACGGGTTGAAACCAGTGCAACGCCGCATCCTGTATGCCATGTACGATATGGGGCTGCGGGCTGACTCGGATTACAAAAAATCTGCCCGTATTGTTGGTGAAGTGCTGGGCAAGTATCATCCGCACGGTGATGTTGCGGTTTATGAATCCATGGCGCGTCTCGCTCAGGATTTTTCCATGCGTGCCCCCCTGGTGGATGGCCAGGGTAATTTTGGTTCAGTGGACGGCGACCCCCCGGCTGCCATGCGTTACACTGAAGCCCGCCTGATGCCATTTGCCATGGAGTTGCTCTCACAGCTCGACCGTGACACGGTGGATTTTGCCCCCAATTTTGATCAGTCGATGCGCGAACCGCTGGTGTTGCCAGCGGCACTTCCCAATCTGTTGATCAATGGCGCCACGGGTATTGCGGTTGGCATGGCAACCAGTATTCCTCCGCATAACACCACCGAGGTGCTGGATGCGTTGCAGTATATGTTGCAGCGCTGGGAGAAGATGGACGACATCTCGGTGCCGGACTTGATGGAATTTGTCAAAGGGCCTGATTTCCCAACCGGCGGTATCATCCTGCAGGAGACCGGCGAGAATGATCTCCAGGCAGCCTATGCCAGCGGGCGTGGAAAGGTTATGGTACGCGGGCGGGTTCACACTGAGGATATGGGACGCGGCAAGAGCCGCCTGATCATCACTGAGCTGCCTTATATGACCAACAAATCATCCCTGATTGAACGCATTGCCGAGTTGGTGCGTGAAGGGGTGATTGAGGGCATTGGCGACCTGCGGGATGAGTCGGACCGGCAGGGCATGCGCATTGTGATCGAACTCAATAAAGCAGCAGATAATGACAAGGTCATCCGCGCGCTTTATCAGCACACTCCATTGCAATCCACCTTCAGCATTGCCCTGCTGGCGCTGGTGAATGATGAACCGCGCACCCTGACGTTGAAACAGGCTTTGCGCGTGTATCTTGAGCACCGCATTGAGGTCATCCGCCGGCGCAGCCAGTATGACCTGGACAAAGCCAAAGCCCGTGCGCACATTCTGGAAGGGCTGCGGGTGGCAATCAACAATCTTGACGCAATTATTGCCCTGATCAAAGCCGCCCCCGATGTGGAAACAGCCCGTCAGCGGCTGATCAAGCAATTTAAACTCAGCGAGATCCAGGCGCAGGCCATTCTGGATATGCAACTGCGGCGTCTGGCGGCACTGGAACGCAAAAAGATTGAGACCGAATACAAGGACCTGCAGAAACTGATCGGTGAACTGGAAGCATTGTTACGCTCACCGAAAAAGATCCGCGAACTGGTGGGCTCAGAATTGGTGCAGATGCGCGCCACCTACGCTGACCGGCGGCGCACGCAGATTGTCTCTCTGAAAGACGGTGAAACCCACAAAACCCTGCTCACCGTGCGGGATGTCACCCCATCACAGGAAGTTTGGGTGGGTGTCACCGCTGACGGCTTAATCGGGCGCATGGACCTGGATAAGTCCCCCAAAATGGGCGGCAGGGGATCACCCATCCTGGCGGCACGCACCCATACCCACCAGACGCTGTATTTGACCCTGGCGGATGGGAAGACGGTTGCGGTGTCAGTGGATACCCTGCCCAAAGTAAATCAATGGGATGAGGGCCAACCCCTTTACAAGGCATCGCCATTGCGTGAAAAAGAAATGCCAGTGGCATTGTTCTGTGTTCCGGCTGGAATCCCGCAGGATGACGGGCATTTTGTCCTCACAGTGACTGCCGGCGGTTTGATCAAGAAATCAGCCGTGAGTGAACTCCCGGGAGCCTCAACGCAACCGTTCCAACTGGTCAAGGTCAACGCAGATGATGAGCTGGTGCGGGTATTGCTGACCTCTGGCAATGACCACCTGGTCCTGTTCAGCAGTGATGGTCTTGGTATTCGCTTCAGTGAGCAGGAAGTACGCCCGATGGGCTTGGTGGCGGCGGGTGTAAATGGCATGAAGTTAAAGGAAACTGACAACATCGCTGCGGCAGAAAGGCTGACGGACGGGGATGAGTTGTTCCTGATCAGTTCTGATGGAAAAGCCTGGCGAATGCCTGAAAGTGAATTCCCGGTTCAGGGTCGTTACGGCCAGGGTGTGATTACCTGCAAGCTGGCAAACGATGCAGTGCTGGTTGGTTGTTCTGTAGTGAAGAAGGGACAACCGGCAGTGGCAATCTTCTTTAAGTCCACCGCGCTTTCGATCAAACTGGATAGTGTGATCAGTGGAAAACGCGCCAGAGCCGGAACCAGCCTGACTGACGTAAAGACGGGTGATCACGTGGTGGGTCTGGCTGTACTGGAAGATGCGCTGTCCTACTGGGATCCCACGGCAGCACCGGCCTTGGATGAAAAACCAAAAAGAAAACGCAGTGGTGGAGATGCGTCTCCGACCATTCAAAACAACGGGGGTGGGGCTTCAAAAGCCGCAAAACCGGCAGGAAAAGTGACCGGACGCAAGGCTGCGCCTGTCACACCGGCTGGCAAGTCGGAGACAAAGACCGGTGGAAGACCTACCGCCGCTGCCACTCCGGTGAAAGGCAGGAAGACGACGGCCAAAGCGGAAAAACCTGGCGCAGGAAAAAAAGCCACACCTGCTGGGGATAAGAAAAGCCAGCCGGTGACGCAAACGCCGCCGAAAAAGAAGTCTGTCCGAACGGTGGATGTAACCCAGCCGGAATTATTGTCCCTCAATGCTGAAGAATCGACCCGCGCATCCAGCTCCAGGCGCAAGAAGGCTGAAGGTGAGCCTTACACCTCCACGCCTGCAGACAAGAAACGCACCGGAAAAGGAACCCCGGCAGGCAACCAGCCAGCCCAGAAAAAGCCGGCCGGAAAGAACCCCGCTGTAAAGAAACCGGCGGGTGAAAATCCGGCTGAACCAAAACCATCAAAAAAGAAACCCGCCAGTTAGGCGGGTTTCCCGTTTATCTTCCCAGGATTTCAGGGCGTCACCGTGTAGTAGCTGTAATGGTATACGATATTGCCATCCAGAATACCCAGCGTGTCATTCCCATTGGTCACCTTGCCTTTGCTTGAGGTGGCCGTCCAGGTGAAATGGCGGGTGTTGCCTGTGCCAGACATGCCCACCAGCCGGAAACTGCCGTTTGGCAG
>DAOUGC010000107.1:0-20336 GCA_034429695.1 Levilinea sp. | reverse complement strand
AATGATGCAAAGCTTTCAACATATCGGCACACAGGCAAAAGACTGCTACAATTTGGCTGTCCATGCGTTCCTCCGGTTCAGTTTTGGTTTGAGCACCTATACTTTACCAGAGAACGCATGGATCTTTTTTCCCGCTACTGCAAGGTAGCAACTTGGGTTATAATAATACACGGGTAGAGAACTATCTATACTCACAATTTCATACGGGTGGGAGCGCCATGTTGATGCCTAAACATTCTTTCCGGCAATCATTGAAGTTTTTGCGGTTCAGCAATGCCATATTGATCATCCTGTCTTTGTTGATTTCGCCGTTTGCAGGTCGGGTGATCCCCGTACAGGCTGCGCCGCTCGCCATCAACGAAGCCAATGTTGCGCTGAACGTTCCCGCCGAGGTGTTTATCGGAGAGGCGTTCTCCTTCACCGCCACGTTCGATAACCTTGGCAGCGCCACCGGCTATGGGCCATTTATTGATATCATCCTGCCCGCCACAGGCATGGATGGCGATGATGGTATCAGCTACGTTTCTGCCTCCTACCTGGGTTCTTCACTCTCCCCTGAACCCATCGTACAAACCTTTCCCGATCTGGATGTAGACCCCGTTAATGATCCCGACCTCACCGGCTGCGTGGTTCACCCCTACGCTCAAGACCCGGTTGGAACCCCGGTTGAAGTATGCGGCAATGTCGGCGATCAGTTGATCACCATCCTGCTGCCATTCGGTTCGTTTGTTCCCACCCAACCCCCGGCCGAAGTAACGATTAACGCCACTCTGTCCAACCTTGCCGATCTGGGTCAACCCTTGCCCATCCAGATGCGCGGCGGGTATCAATTTGGTTGGACCGAGCTGGGAATCGATGACCCCAGTTATGTGGAAAGCTTCTCTTCCGCCAATATCACCCCCACCTTGATGGCCCTGAGGAAAACTTACGTTGGGCCCGAAAGCGAAACAGCCACAGGCCCTTCCTTCCCGCGCCAGTATGTGGTCACCGCCGACATTGCCAACGGTCAGACATTGCAAAATTTCGAGTTGACCGACAAGCTGGATGGTGAAGTGGTTTACATAGACGACACGTACAACAGCGTACCAACCGCCAACACACTGGTCAGCGAACCCATCCCGGGGCAGCCCAACGCCGCGCCGAACAACAACCTTACCCTGCGCTGGGATTCGGTCACCGGTGTGGATGCCGATGACGCGCGCATGTCGTTCTCCTTTTATATCGGGCAGTACGATGTCAGTTCGGGCGACGTGCTCAACCAGAACACAGGCTCCCCCAATGCCACCACAAACGATGCCTCCGCGCTTGGTTACTGGGATCCGATTGACCCCCGCGATACCGCCACCGAAGGCGACGTTGTACTGGTCACCAGCGATGTCACTCCAATTGATCACACCCTGGCTGACCTTTCCATCGCCGTGCAAAAGTCAATCTCCATGTATACCGATACCGGTGCAAGCGGCTATTCTCCCGGCGATACCGTACAGTACACCCTGACCGCCCAGGTTTCCGATTATTTCTCGTTTAACCAAGTTTCAGTTACAGATATCCTCAGTGATGGACAGCGCATTGTGGACGGCTCGATCACCATGAGTTTTGATGGCAACCCGTTTTCATCACCCACGGCGCCAATGGACATCTCTAATTATCTTGTGACGCCCAATTACTCGCCCATTGCCACCGTCGACCCTGACGGCACGACCCGTCTTGAGTTTTTTATTTCTGATGAACTGGAAACCCGCAGCTTCAGTCCCAATTTGATAGGCGGCTGCGTACCCGTTGGCGGTGCAGCTCCCAATTGTGACGACTCGGACGGCCCCACCCAGGGTGTCATCCGTTATCTGGCCGTGATCCAGGAAGAGTTCAGTGATGACTTCCCTTCTGGTGACAGTTCGGTTGACCAGGGTGACCGATTGAGCAATACTGTAACCGTCCAGGGCGCTGTTCTCGATAACACCACTTTCCTTCCCACCGGGTGGTCAGCATCCAACACCTCCGGTGCGTCGCTTACCATCGCTTATGGCAACATCACCAAGTCCATCCACGCGGTCAATGGTGTATCGATCACCCCACCCATTCAAGTATCCCCGGGTGATGTGGTCACTTATCGCATCACCTACACCCTGCCCACCGGTGATGTGGAAGATTATGAACTGCAGGACTTCCTGCCTTTGCCCATTTTTGACTCCACAGAGTTGGTTGCATTTGATGCCATCCTTAGCGACGCCGCGCCTGCAGCGGGGCATGCGCACTTTACCACCACCGATACTTTTTTCACTTATTCAAACATTGCCCCAGTCCTCACCAGCAACGGAGCTGAAAACAGTTTTGCGTTGTATTTTGGCGATTTCGATGGCCCGGACAACACCAGCAAGACCACTGACATCCTGTTCTCGGTAACCGTTGAAGACGACCCGTTTGCTGACAAGCTGTTCCTCACCAACCAGGTGCGCGCCTTCGAAGGCTCCACCAATAATGAGGACCAGAACGTCGTCAACATTGTTCAGTTGCAGTTGACCGAGCCTTTGCTGGAAATGCGCAAGGGCATTGTGGCCACCAACCGCACCAGCGGAGTGCTCTTTTCGCCTGACCCTGCCGCGCCGGTCACTTTTGACACCCCCACCGACCCTGCTGCGCCCTGCCCGCGCTTCGACACTCCCATCACCTCCACCAACCTTGGAACCAGCCTGGACAGCGACATCAGCGGTTTGGATGCTGGTGACATCATCACCTTTGCCCTCGTGGTGGAAAACATCGGCTCAGGGCTTAACGGCGCCTTTAATGTCACCGCAAGTGATCTGCTCCCAACCGGGTTCACCCCACTGGCGGGCAGCGTGTGCGTCACTGACGGCGTCGGAACCGCCCTGCCGTACACCGAACTGGGCGGCGGTCTGTTTGGCGACGGCATTGAACTGACTGATAGCGGCACCGGCTCAATCAGACCTTTCTCTGAAACCAGTGGTCAGAATATTGCGGTGATCACCTACGATGCTGTGGTTCCTTACACCGCTGCACCACAGCAAGTATTGACCAACACCGGCAGCCTGGTTCGCTACTCTGGCAATGAGACCGGGCCCGACTTTGCAGATCCCGACCTGACCGATGACGCCACCATCACCATCACCGACGCCGCCATCGCCAAAACCCTGATCCAGAGCGAGTTTGAGACCGCCGGTAATACGCGCAATCAACTGGTGATCGGTGAACAGGCATTGTATGAGGTCACCATCACCGTGCCGGAAGGCGTCATCCCCGGCGCCGTCCTCACCGACACCCTGCCAGCCGGACTCGGCTTTGTGCGCTGTGAAAGCGTAACCATGAACGGCGTCACCAGCTCACTGGGCAGTATCCCGTGTCCCAACCCGGCCGAAGACCCCGCCGTCAACCCGGCTCTATCCAATAATTCCACCACCATCACCTGGAGCCTGGGCGACCTGAGCAACTCCACCAACAGCAACAGTACCGCCGAAACAATCACGTTGCGTTACTGGGTGCAGGCGCTGAATATCAGCGCCAACCAGGGCGGCTCCAGCCTGATCAATAATGCCAGTTTAAACGGCATATGGTCTGCAAGTGCACCATCGGTCACCATCATCGAACCGCAGCCCGTGGTGCAGAAAAACGCCACCATCAATGGCGGCGCCAGTGGCCAGGCCGGCGATGAGGTGGTTTACACCATCGTTGTCTCCAACCCCAACAACCCCAATGCTTACGAAGCCAGCCTGACTGATGCTTTGCCCAAAACCAGCGGCGGCGCTTCACTGATCCTCAACCCGACAATTACGCAGATGGTGGACAGTGATGGAACGTTGACCCTGGCCGATTTCACCCTCAGTGGTGATAATGCCACAGGATGGACGCTGACCTCCAATTCGTTGTTTGACCTGCCCACCAGCGCCAGCCGCACCATCACCATCGAGTTGCGCGGCACACTTTCCAGCGAGGCGAACCTGGGCGAAGTCATCACCAATACCGCCAGCCTCAAGTTCTCCAGCATGGACGGCGACGTCACCGCCCGCACCACCTACACCACCGACTCAACCGAACGCACCGGCGAGGGCGGCGTGGGAACCCTCAACGACTATGTGGCCAGCGACCCCGGCAGTTTCAACGTGCAAGTGCCGGGTCCTTCCAAGGGGCTGGTTTCCACATCTGCCACGCATACCGACGGAACCGAAATTGCCATCGGTGAAACCGTGGAGTACCAGGCCACATTTGTCATCCCCCAGGGTACGGCGCGCAATGTGGTCATCACCGATACGCTCGACCCCGGCCTGGCATTTGTCAGTTGCGATGACATCCAGATCGCCGGCAACCTCACCACCAACGACCCCGAAGGCTTCTCGTGCGCAAATGCGGTCATCTCGAACGTGGCCGGATCACCTGAGGCGCAAAACGCCGGACGGATCATGACCATCACGCTGGGCGACATCACCAATACTGATAATGACCCCGATACTGAAACCATCACCATTACCTACACCGCTGTGGCGATCAATTACAACATCGCCAGCACCTATCCAGTCAACAACACCGTCACCGGAAGCTGGACGGTAAACGGCACGCCGCAAACCGTGACCCAGAACGGCCCCGATCTGCGCATTGTTGAACCGCGTTTCACAATAACAAAGACCGCCAACCCCGCCACCAATGTGGACGCGAACGACCTGGTGACCTTTACAATCACCCTCACCAATCAGAGTGGTCTGACGTATGAGGATGCCTTCAACGTGGTGTGGACCGATACCGTACCCGCCACCATGACCTACGTGGCAGATTCACTGGCGGTGTCCGGTGTACCAGAGACCAGCAAGTCAGACGCTGGTCCCCTGAGCGTAACCTGGGACACGATTGGCGAAGGCCAGGTGGCCATCATCACCTTCCAGGCGCGTCTGAACGCCAACGTCAACCCCAACCAGGTGATCACCAACACTGCCAACGTCACTTACACCACCATGCCCGGTACGGTGACGGGGCTGTCCACCTACAATACGCTGGGCTGCGAGCGCACCGGTAACACCGCAGATTGCGGTGGAGCCGCCAATGACGACAACCAGAACGCCCAGGCCACCGTCACTGTGCGCAGCCCGGCTGTGGCAAAGACTTATATTAGCAGCAGCTACGACCAGACCAGCGGCCTCAATTTAACCATCGGCGAGGAGATGGAATATCAGATCACCGTCACCCTGCCGGAGGGCGTGACCAACAGTCTGGTGATCACCGACCTCATCCCGGCGGGCATGCAGTTTGTGGCCGATTCACTGACGGTCACACCGGATGCCAGTATCACCCTGCCCGCCCCCACCAGCACCACACCGGTCAACCTGTCAGCAGACGGCACGGATGGACAGGACCTGGTGCTCAATTATGGTTCCATCACCGTGGACGATGACGATGTGACCACCAACAACACCATCCTGGTACGGTTAAAAGCAAGGGTGATGAATGTGGCCAACAACCATCAGTCCGCCCCGCAGACCAGCCTGGCAAATCAGGGCAGGATCACGGCTGGCGGCCAGACCTACAATTCCAGCCAGGTTACATCGCCTGTGGTGGAACCCATTCTGGCACTGACCAAGACCTTCACCCCCGCCGATGTGGTCACAGATGTCAACCATGTCAATGACCAGGTGACCATCAGCCTGCGCCTGCGCAACACGGGCGGCTCACCGGCAAACGAAGTGACTGTATCCGACACGCTGCCCAACAACCTGTTCAGCAATGTTACCGTCACCCAGGCAGCCGGTTTTACCCCGTCAGTGGTGGTGGGCGCATCTGATACCGTGATAACGTTTACCGGCACCATCCCCGCTGCGGGAGACATCACCTTTCAGTTCACCGCCCAGGTGGATGACATTCCAACCGGCAACCTGTTCAACAACACCGCTTATGTCACGGCGGCCAGCAGCCTGCCGGGCACACCTCCGCAGGAGCGCAGCTACACCACCAACGGAAGCGCCACGCTCACTGTACACGAGGTCGATCTGGGCGTCACCAAGACCAACGGTGTTACCAGCGCTTCCGCCGGACAGATCCTTACTTACAACATCACGGTTACCAACGGCGGCGCCTACCCCTGGCGTTCGGATAATGTCGAAATCACTGAGACCGTGCCAAACGGAACCACCTACACCGGAACCAATGGCTGGGTTTGCTCGCCAGATACCAATGCCGGATCCACCTGCACCTATGCGCTTGGCACACTGAACGCCGGAGCCACCAGCTCACCGGTGCCATTTGAGGTCACCGTGGATGACCCGGCTGCGATTAACCTGGAGAGCATCGTCAACCACACCAGTGTGGATTACGACGAGGTTTATGGGCCTGACCGCAACCCCACCAATGACACCTATATGGAAACCGACCCGCTGGCCGCTGACCCATCATTCCTGCATACCAAAACTGATGCCCTGGTGGTGGATGCAGACAGCAGCGGCGATGTCTCGCCGGGCGACACGCTTGAATACACCCTGACCATCCGCAACGATGGCGACCAGGATGCAGCCAATGCCATTTTCACCGACACTCCGGGCCAGTACACCAGCCTGGTGACCGGTTCAGTGACCACCACGCGCGGCTCGGTTATCACCGGCAACACCAGCGGTGATACCAGCGTGCGCGTTGACCTGGGAGCCATGCCAGGTAACGGTGGTGTAACCGCCACGATCACCTTCCGCGTGATTATTGACGGCTTGCCCTTCCCGGCTGGCGCTGACTCGGTGGCAAATCAGGGTTTGCTCACCTACGACACCACCGAAACAAAAAACAGCGATGACCCCGATAGCGTTCCATCAGACGATCCCACCGTCACACCGGTCAACGCCGAGCCAGACTTCAGCATTGTCAAGAGCGACGCAGACGTCACGGCTGTGACCGGCGGCAATGTGACCTACACATTGCACATTGAGAATAACGGGACCCAGAACGCCACCGGTGTGGTGGTCACCGAAACCGTGCCGGCCAACACCACCTTCGCAGCGTCCGACCCGGCGAACACCGGCTGGACCTGCAGCGGCGGTGGAGTGGCGGGCAGCACCTGCACCTACGCCTACGGCGACATGGCGGTTGGGGACACAGCCGATCTGACCTTTGTGGTCACAGTCAATGCAACTGTGCCGTGGAACACCGATAATCTCTCCAACACCGCCAGCATCACCGATGATGGTGACAATGGCGCCGACCCCACCCCCGGCGACAACAGCGACACCGAACCCACCCCGCTGGATGCCGGACCCGACATGCGCATTGTCAAAACCGATGGTGATATTTCCATCAGCGTGGGCGACTCCTTCGCTTACACGCTCACCTTCCACAATGACGGTGATGAAGGCGTGCAAAGCGTCGTGCTGCATGAAACCGTACCGACTTACACCACGCTCGATGCCACCGCAGCGGCGGCACTGGGCTGGTCATGCTCAGGTACGGCCGCAGGGTCCACCTGCACCTTCAACGTGCCGGGTGAAATCAATCCAGGAGCCAGCAACTCAATTGACTTCCCGTTGATCGCTGACTCCACCCTGCCTGCCGATGTGACCGGGATCAACAATACCGCATCGGTGTCGTTTGACGAGTCCAATGGTGAAGACCCCACCGATGATGGCGACGCCACCAACAACAACACCGATGGTGAAAATACCCCCATCGCGGCATCGCCAGTCATTGAAGTAACCAAGACCGACAACGTGATGCAGTTCACCCCCGGCAGCCAGCTCACCTATACCATCACCGTCACCAACACCGGCAGCCAGGACGCCACCGGCGTTCAATTAACCGATCCACTGGCTGCCTCCACCTCCCTGATCTTCGCATCGCATGGGGGTATAATGCACGGTTCGAGTGTCGTCTGGCCTGTCTTTGATCTGGCGACCGGAGCTTCGGTCACCCGTACCTTGACAGTGCAAATCAGCCCGGAATTTTTAGGAACCAACACGGTCAACACAGCCGAAGCCTGCTCGGATGGCAGCAACGGCGAGAGTGAAGCAGACCAGTGCGATACCGCCACGGATACCGATGAGTTACGCAGCTCAGGCAAGAGCGCCAGCGCCTACTGGACGGCATCCAGCTTCCCGCAGGTCTCCATCGGAGAGATCATCACATATGATGTCACCCTTACGGTGGCTTCAGGGGCATCCCTGGTGGATCTGGAGCTGGTTGATATCCTCGATCCTGGTCTGGCTTTGATGGATTGCCAGACTGTGTTTGTGGACGCCGGTCTGAACGCCTCACCCAATGACTTTGACCAGCTTTGCACGGTTGGCAGCGGTCTCAGCGTAAGCGCAGTTCCATCGGGCAGTGCCGACCCTGCCGACCAGGGTCGCCGCATCGAAATTGACTTTGGCACTGTCATCAACAGCAGTGCAGAAAACGGAACCATCACCGTGCGGTATCGGGCGGTGGTACTGGATAGTGCTGCCAATCAGCGGGGAGATACATTAAACAACCTTGTTACCTGGAGCTGGAATGGCAGCAGCGTGGGTGATCGCATTGAAGAACAGGCATCCGCGCAACCGGTGACCATCATCGAGCCCGATCTCACACTGGCAAAATCGGTGTCACCCACTGTGGTATCCGCTGAAGGCGGCGTGGTCACCTACACCCTGTTCGTTGACCATTCCGATCTGAGTGACAGCACGGCTTATGACCTGGTGCTCACGGATGTCATTCCCACCGGTCTGACATACGTACCGGGCTCGTTTGAATTTGTCAGCGGGCAGGCGCCCACCGCGCTGATCGACAGCAATCCCCGCACCCTGACGGCAACCTGGAACTCGTTTGCCGATACCGGCAGCCCCACCATGCTGCGCTTCCGCGCAAGAGTGGCCTTTGTCGAATCCGGGCAATCCGTCAACAACACCGCCACACTAAGCTGGACCAGCCTGCCGGATACCGACCAGCAATTGGGCGGCAATCTGGACGAACCGCAGTCCATTTACAACACGCTCTCCACCGAGCGCTTCTACGACCCCGGTTCCGATGTCAATATTTACGGCGCCTCTGACACCGCCACATTTGAAGTGCCAGCCGCGCTCCCCGATACCGGCTTTGCCCCGTGGAAGATGACCGTGCTGGAAGAACAACCTGTGGAACTGGCTTACATTGACCTGGCTGAAGACCTGATAATTGAGATCCCCGACCTCAAGGTAAAGACCACCATCGTGGGTGTACCGCTGGTGGAAGGCGAATGGGATCTCACCTGGCTGGGCAACAAGGCAGGCTGGTTGGACGGTTCTGCCTACCCCACATGGAATGGCAACTCTGCCATCACAGCCCACGTTTATGATGCCAACGGGAAACCCGGCCCATTTGTGAGTTTGGAAAACCTGAAATGGGGAGACGATGTACTGATCCATGCGTACGGCAAGGTCTATCGCTATGAAGTACGCAGTGTGAAAACAGTCCTGCCAGAAGACCTCTCTGTGCTCGAACACGAGGACCTGCCCTGGTTGACACTGATCACCTGCGAAGGGTACGACGAAGCCAGCGATGAATACGCCCGCCGCATTGTGGTCAAAGCCGTACTGGTGGAAGTGAAATAAAAGAAAGCCGTGATGGAAAGCAAAAATCCCCGCTCCTGAACAGGGCGGGGATTTTTATCATCGGTATTGATCACAACCGCGTTGGTTCAAACCACTTCCCGGCTACTCTTCCACGTTGCGCAAGTGCGGGAACAGCAACACCTCACGAATGGTGCGGCTGCCCGTCAACAGCATGGTCAGGCGGTCAGTGCCCATGCCAAAACCGCCGCATGGCGGCATACCGTAAGACATGGCGCGCAGGTAATCCTCATCCAGCGGGTTGTGCTCATCGTCGTCTGCCGCATATGCACGGCCCATTTCCAGGAAACGCGCCTCCTGATCCAGCGGGTCGTTCAGTTCAGTGAAGGCATTGCACAGCTCCATGCCGCCCGCAAAACCTTCAAAGCGTTCCACCGTTTGTGGGTCGCCGGGTTTGCTCTTCGCCAGCGGCGAGATGTCGCGGGGATAATCATACAGGAAGGTGGGCTGGATGAAATTGGGCTCAAGGAACTCACCGATCAACCCGTCGATCAGCTTGCCACGCGGCGTGCCGGGTTTAAAACCAATGCCCTTTGCCTGCATGGCAGCCGCCAGCTCATCACCGCTGCGGTGTGCGTTGATGTCGATCCCGCAGGCATCGATCAACCCCTGGCGCAACTCCACCCGCTTCCACGGTGGTGCAAAATTAATCTCATTGCCGTTGAAGTTCACCACCTGGGTCCCCAGCACAGTCTGCGCCACAAACGACACCATCTGTTCGGTGATCTCCATGATCTTGAAGTAATCAGCGTATGCCATGTAAAACTCAAGCTGGGTGAACTCGGGGTTGTGCTTGAAGGAAATACCCTCATTGCGGAAATCCCGCCCGATCTCGTATACACGGTCGAACATGCCCACCAGCAGGCGTTTGAGATACAGTTCAAAGGAAATGCGCAGGTACAGGTCCTGTTTGAGCTGGTTGTGATGGGTGATGAAAGGCCTTGCGGCAGCGCCGCCGTAGATCGGCTGGAGGATGGGGGTTTCCACTTCCAGAAAGCCCATGTCATCCAAAAAGCGGCGCAGCGCCGTGGTGACGCCGGCGCGCACCCGGAAGATCTCGCGCACATCCGGGTTGACTGCCAGGTCGGCGTAGCGCTGGCGGTAGCGGGTTTCGGGATCTGCCAGGGTGGCATGCCGCACCACCACACCGTCCACCACCTCGTCCTTGGCGGCGGGCAGCGGGGTGATGGCTTTTGCCAGCATGGTGAAGGTTGCCACCAGCAGGGTGACCTCGCCGGTGCGGGTGCGCATCATCGTTCCACTGGCTTCCAAAAAGTCACCCAGGTCAAAGTCATCGCGGAAACGCTGCATGGTCTCTTCACCCAGCTCATTGACACGCAGCATCAACTGCACCCGCCCGCTGCCGTCTTCAATATGTCCGAAGATCAGCTTGCCCATCGAACGCATCGAGCGCAGCCGCCCGCCCAGAGTGACCGTCAGCGGTTCGGCGTTCTCCCCTTCGGCGGGGGCGGCAGCTTCGCGCGCCTCAAAGGCCGAGACTGCCTCAGCCACGCTGTGGGTGACGTGCACGCGGGTGGGATAAGGCTCCACGCCTGCCGCGCGCATGCGTTCCACTTTCTGCAATCGAATTTGTTCCAGCTCGTTTCGTTCCATGATACCGTCCTTGTTCAAGTAAAAGCCCCGCCCAGGGAAACATGGGCGGGGCACGATGATCGTATCGCCCCGAAATTACCCCACCTTAATAATTTGAACGACAAACGAACCAGCAGGCGCATCCACCTGAACCCGGTCGCCTTCGCGCCGATTCAGCAGCGCGCGGCCCAACGGAGATTCATTGGAGATGCGGCCGGTGGCAGGGTTGGCTTCGGCAGCCCCAACAATGGTATATACCTCGGCGTCGCTGCCTTCCTCCTGGATGGTCACCGTGGTTCCCACCTGCACTGAATCGGTGACCAGTGATTTATCAGTGATCACACGCGCCGTTGCCAGCAGCATTTCCAGTTCTTTAATGCGCCCTTCAACAAAAGCCTGCTCGTTCTTGGCGGCTTCATATTCGGCATTCTCGATTAATTCGCCATCTTCCATGGCTTCGTGGAGACGTTCAGCAATCTCCTGGCGTTTCTGCGTGCGCAAAAACTCAAGTTCTTCCTGAAGCTTTTCGTAGCCCTCTTGGGTCAGGAAAGTTGTCGGCATGGCAATCCTTCACTTCGTGATTGGGTAAAAAAATTGAGCGGCGCATCGGAGCAAGGAATGGTCCTTGACAGATAAAAAAAGAAGGTTCGTGTGGGATAAATAAAAACCACTCCCGATGGAGCGATTTATTCCATGACCCCTGCCGCTTAAGTGAAAATATCATAACATAAACTGATATGCTTTGCAAGATGCAGACAGAACGTTCGCCAAGAGACTCCCATCGCAAATAAACCCATAATCTGATGCATCCCCCCGGTTCCACCCCAAAAAAGTGATTGACTTTTTGGAAACTGTATATATAATAAACTTATATAAGATGCTTATATAACGAGGTCACCATGAGTCAGATCGATCAATTACGCAAAGGCAGCACCCCCCTGCTGATCCTCAGCACCCTGGTGGGCGAACGCCGTTACGGATATGAAATCATGCGCGAATTGGAAAGGCGCAGCGAAGGCTACTTTACCATGACCGCCGCCCTGCTGTACCCCGCCCTGCATCAGTTGGAACAGGACGGCCTGGTGAGCAGCGAGTGGGAGACCAGCCCTGAAAACCGCCGGCGCAAATATTACACCATTACCACCAAGGGCCAGCGCCTGCTGGAACAGTCACGCACAGACTGGAAGCACTTTGTCGCCCGCCTGTTCAGTACGCTGGACGCCGGCCGCCAAACCGGGCAATCCTGATCACGGGGGTAAACCATGGAAAACAATCAATCCTTTTTCAAAAGATTCCGACGCCAGTTCGCTGGTTTTTCAGATCGGCAACAGGAGGAATGGATGGACGAGATCGCCAGCCACATGGAGAGCGGTGGAGAAGACCCACACATGGGGACAGATCAAACTGCCCGTATGCAAAATACCCTGCGTGAAATGGGCTCACCGGATGATTTGGGGCGCGGGTTGCGTAACGTCCACCGCCCCACCCCATGGCTGGAATTTGCGGTGATCTTTGTTCCGGCATATCTCATCTTCCACTGGATCGCCGTTCTCCTGTTTGATACCACCCGCGAAACCGGCTCGGTGATGGCAATGGTCATCACCCTGCTGCTGTCCATGTTGCTGGCCGGTTTCAGCGCATGGCGCAGGCTTAACATTGCCCTGTTTTTCTGGCTGCCCGAGGCTGCCATTCGCAGCCTGATGGTGCTTTTCCGTCAATCCCACTGGCTGTGGCAGGGTTCGGTCACCCCAGAAAAAATCTTCTGGAACTTCCTTATCGTGGCGCTTACGGCAGCCTGCATGTGGATCATCTGGCAAAACAGGAAGGACTTCCTGCTGGTGGCCTTTGGCGGGCTGCCTTTCCTGGGTACGCTTGCCAACATCATCACCTTTCAACTGGCGCGGGTATATCCACTGGAATTTCACAACCCGGTCATCCTTGGCATCGGTCTGACAAGCATCATCGAAGTCGCCAGCCTGGCAGCCTTTGTACTGCTGCGTAACCGGCAACTGCGCTGGCTGGCGCTGCTGCTGGGTACAGCCAACTACACGGTAATGATGGCTTTGGCTGTGCGCGGCCACCCCTGGCTGGTTGCCATGTACACCATTTACACCGCCGTGTTGCTGATGATGTGGTGGCTGGACCCCTACAACCGCGCGGCGCGCGACATGCAAACCGGCAGCTACGCCTGATGTTGATAAAAAAATCAAAAAGCCGCTCAAATGAATGAGCGGCTTTTATTGTTTCCTTATTCCTGGTTACGCGGGCACCACAAAACCAGCGCCTTCCTGAATGGCAAGGATGTTTGCCGCAGCCAGCTTCTGGCGAGAGGCCGGCAAATGCTCGGTGAGCGCCTTGATCAGCGCCTGCTGGGGCAGCACCGGCTGGTTGGCCAGCATGCAGCCCACCATCACCATGTTGGTCATGCGTTGATCGCCCAACCGTTCGGCAATCTCATTGGCAGGCAACGTCGCCACGCGGATGTCCTTGCGTTCCACCGGTCGTTCAATGATCGATTGATTGACCACCAGCACACCACCTGGTTTCACCAGCGGTTCGTATTTATCCAGTGAGGGCAGGTTCATGGCAAGCACCACCTGTGGGTTGCGCACCATGGGCGAGCCAATTTCCTCGTCCGAGATGATCACGGTGCAGTTCGCCGTACCGCCGCGCATTTCGGGTCCGTAGGAGGGGATCCACGTGGTGTTCAATCCTTCGTCCATGGCGGCGTATGCCAGCAGTTGCCCCGCGAACAACACACCCTGTCCGCCAAATCCAGCGATGATAATCTCTGTTTGCATCTGCTACTCCCTACACCTTAATCTCGGCAACGGTCGGGTTGACCTTGAAATCGGATAGCTGGTAGTACGGAACCATTTTCTCTTCCAGCCACTTGAGCGACTGCAACGGGGTCATCCCCCAGTTGGTCGGGCATATGGAGAGCAGTTCCACCATCGAGAACCCCAGCCCGCGCGCCTGCACTTCAAATGCAGTGCGGATGGCTTTCTTTGCCAGGCGAATATTCTTGGGGTCATGCAGGCTGCGCCGAACCACGTAGCTGGCGCCATCCAACGTGGCAAGCAATTCGGAAGCGCGGATGGGATAGCCAGCCTGCTCCACATCGCGCCCGGAAGGGGATGTGGTGGTCTTTTGCCCCGGCAGTGTGGTGGGCGCCATCTGACCGCCGGTCATGCCGTAGTTGGCATTATTGATAAAAATGACAGTGATGTTCTCGCCGCGTGCAGCAGCGTGAACGATCTCGCCCATGCCGATTGAAGCCAGGTCGCCGTCGCCCTGATAGGTGAAGACAAAATTGTTGGGCAGGGTGCGCTTCACACCGGTCGCCATGGCGGGTGCACGTCCGTGCGGCGACTGGACAAAATCACAGTCGAAATAGTTGTAGGCAAACACCGAGCAGCCCACCGAAGCCACGCCCACCGTGCGCTCACGGATGCCCATTTCATCAATCACTTCAGCCACCAGGCGGTGTGCCACACCGTGGGTGCAGCCGGGGCAATAATGCGTCTGGGTGTCGGTGAACGCTTCAGGTCGCTGGTAAGTTATTTGTTCCATTTCATTCATGGTTGCCATAATTTGCGCTCCTGTCAGTTCATGCGGGCTGTGCGTTTCAGCCAGCGGGTTCGCGGGTGACCATCCAGCGTCAACGGCTCTGACACCATGCGCTGAATTTCCGATAGGATTTCATCGGGGAAGGGCACGATGCCGCCCATGCGCCCAAAAAATTCCACGGGGATGGTGTGCCGGGTGGCCTGCAGCACGTCCTCCAGCATCTGACCGGCGTTCATTTCCACCACCAGCATGCCGTCCAGGTTTTTGGCAGCTTCCCGTATCACCTGGGTTGGGAAGGGGCTGACTGTAATTGGACGGATCAAGCCGACCGGAATACCGGCTGCGCGCGCTGCGCGCACGGCTGACAGCGCCACACGCCCGGCCGAACCAAAACCGACCACGGCAAATTTGGCGTCATCCATGTAATATTCCTTGTAGCGCACCTCGTTGGCCTCAATTTCCAGCCAGCGGTGTTGCAGACGCAGGTTGCATTCCTCTTCCTCTGGCGGGCTGAGGTAAATGGATGACAACATGCGGCGCTCGCGTCCGGCTGCGCCGCGCGTGGCCCAGTCGGGGTAAACGGTCTTGAGTGGAGCCATCTCGGGTAGTTCGCCGGGTTCCATCATCTGACCCAGCGAGCCGTCAATCAACACCACCGCGATCGAGCGGTATTTTTCAGCCAGATCAAACGAAAGCACGGTGTAATCAATGGCTTCCTGTACGGATGAGGGTGCCAGGGTGATGGTCTTGTAGTCACCATGACCGCCACCATGGACAATCTGGTTGTAGTCAGCCTGGGCTGGAGCGATGTTGCCCAACCCCGGACCTCCGCGCATCACATCCACCAGCACCATGGGCAGTTCGGTCCCTGCGATGTACGAGATGCCTTCAAGCATCAGGCTGATGCCGGGGCTGGAGGATGAGGTCATCACACGCGCGCCGGTACAGGCAGCGCCATACACCATGTTGATCGCACCCAGCTCACTTTCGGCCTGCACAAACGCCCTGCCCAGCTCGGGCATGCGGTGCGAAAGCCACTCCAGCAGTTCAGTCTGCGGCGTGATCGGGTATCCAAAGTACGATTGCAAGCCGGCCCTGACAGCGGCCTCAGCGATTGCGACATTGCCTTTCAACAGTTCACGAGCCATGAGTTCCTCCTATGCGTTAGCCGCTTTGGACTGGGCCAGTTCACGGTAAACGGTGATGGCTGCTTCGGGGCAAACGATGGCGCAAATCCCGCAGCCGGTGCAGCCGGCTTTGATCATTTCAGCCGGGTGATACCCTTTGGCGTTCAACCGTTCGGCAGCCAGCTCAAGTACGTCTTGAGGGCAAGCGTCAACGCACAGCTCGCAACCCTTGCAATATCTATCATTGACTTCAACTCGTCCCTTGGGGGGCATTCAATCCTCCTTCAACAGGATACAAAACATTGTGCTTATTCCGAGAACTTTGACAAAATCAGTGGGAATCCCGGATATCTTTATTATCCAGACCCAGTCCAAACAGGGATAGTGTCAATGGTCATTATCCTTTATTCAGAAAATAATGTTAAGTCATTCAGACGATTGATATGAAAATGTAAGGAGCATGCCAACCGCACAATTAATGCCAGCCCGGCATGCCGGTTTGCCACCTGGCATTTGCCATTATCATTAAAAATGGCTTATTATTAGAATGGCAATGTAGAGTGGCAACATCATCATTTGATCTTGATCAGGCATTCACATGGGAGGACATTATGCTGAAAGAATTCAAGGAGTTTGCCCTGCGTGGCAACATGGTCGATCTGGCGATCGGCATCATCATTGGTGGAGCGTTCAACCAACTGATCAACTCGCTCGTAAATGACATCATCATGCCGCCCATTGGTCAGATACTGGGCAGGGTGGATTTTACCAACCTTTTTCTGACCCTGGGCCCCGGTGAATATGAATCGTTGACAGCCGCGCAGGAAGCCGGTGCAGCCACCCTCAATTACGGTCTGTTTATCACCAACGTGATTAATTTTTTGATCCTGGCGCTGGTGGTGTTCTTTGTGGTGCGGGCCATTAACCGCATGCGCGCCAAACCCGAAGCCAAGGAAACCCCAACCACCAAAGCCTGCCCGTATTGCACCGAGGCCATCCCATTGCAGGCAAAACGCTGCCCGCATTGCACATCTGACCTGGAAGCCGTCGCGGCGGATAAGACAGCCGCGACAGATCAGACAGCCGCGGCAGATTAGATCGGGTCACCATAATGCTCAATTTATTCGAACGCGAAGGCATTACTGCCAGCATGGCACTGGGGCTGGCAACCTTTCTCATTGTGTTTCTATTGTTGTGGGGCTTCCGGCAGGTGTTCGGTGTGCGTCTGCGTCGATTAACTTTGCTGAAACGCAGTCCCTTCGCTGAATTTTTACTGACCCAGTTGGCGAATACCCGCATCAAACTACTGTTGATCATCGCCATATTCATTGGCGCGCAGTGGCTGCCGGTATCAGAACGCGCCGGAGTTGCGTTGCGGGTTCTGACTCTGTTTGCTGTATTGTTGCAACTGGGGGAATGGCTGTCCAACCTGGTGATGTACCTGATGCGCGGGGCATCCCACCGGCGGGCGGTGGCGCGCGGTTTGCTGGAGGGCGAAGATCAACAACCCGCATCGCTCAGCGACACATTTAACACCCTGGGGATGGTTCTCAAAGGGGTGGTATGGTTTGTGGTGTTGCTGCTGGCCCTCGACAACATCCCCGGCGTTCAGATCACGGCGCTGTTTGCCAGCCTGGGCGTGGCAGGTCTGGCGGTGGGACTGGCGGTGCAAAACATCCTCGGCGATCTGTTTGCCTCGCTTTCGATCATCCTCGACAAACCGTTTGAGGTGGGCGACACCATCCGCGTGGATGAGATGACCGGTGAGGTGCAGCACATTGGATTAAAAAGCACCCGCCTGCGCAGTATAACGGGCGAACAGTTGGTGTTCGGCAACAGCGATCTACTCTCCAGTCGGGTGCGGAACTTCAAGCGCATGCAACGCCGCACATCGATCTTCACACTGCGCGTTCCGTTTGAAACCCCTCATGATAAACTGGCAAACATTCCCACCATCCTGAAGGATATTGTGAACGCACAGGAACAGGTGACTTTTGACCGCGCCCACCTGAAAACGATTGGTGAGTACGCCTTTGAATTTGAAGTGGCATATTTTATCGAAACCCCCGATTTTAGCGCCTTCCTGGACATCCAGCAGGCGATTAACCTGGAGATCCACCGCCGTTTTGAAGAGCACGGCATCCTGTTGGCGCTTCCGGCGCACAAATCCCAGGTGGTGGATGCAAGAGGCCCGGTGGGAGGACAGCAGGTGGAAATGGGTTGAAAATGCCCGTTGCGCTGGCGGGTTGCCGGTTGAGGGGTGGGTGCGGTGATACCGTATCCTCCGCGGGAGTAAAAAGGTGCTCCTGGGTATGAGCGGTTTTACCCAAACGGAGTGGAGGACTACTGTCCCCTACTTGCCTCCTGCTGTCCTCTTCCTGCTTCTTTCAACCCCCAATGCCGCCAGAACTCCTGCCGCCGCACTGCCCAGCAAGAAGGGCATTTGTTTCCATAGACTGCTCAACAGCGTTGGGAATATATCGGCATCCGTGATCACCTTTGCTGTGAACGCCGGGGTGGACGCCTGTGCCTGCGAGTAGATCGCCGCGACCTGGACGCCGATGAATTCCACGAGGATTATCAGCAGAAGACACAGCACAGCAGCCAACGACCCGATCATCACCGGGCCGGCAGCCGTCTTGCGTGAAGCAAACCAACCAAAAATCAAGCCAACCAGAAGTGACAATACAATGTAAGCATACTCTGCCAGCAAAATATACAGATAAATGGCTGCCACTGGAAAAAGAATGGCTCCGACAAACAACATGACCACAAAGACTGCGATGATCTTTTTCATGGTTGCCCTTTATTGTTGATTGGGATGAAACCTCCCCAATTCATGCTGATTGGCACACTCGTTGCGACGTAATCGGTACGGCGGGTTACCCGGATGAAGACTGCTGGAAGTAAACCTCTTCATAAGGCTGCAGTACAACCCAGCCCGAACCTTCGAACACCAGTTGAATCGACTCGCCGCTGCCGCGCCCAAGGAAAGTGCGAAATGAGATATCGGTGTGAATATTGGGCGAAAGCGAGCCTGACCACGCGATGGTGGCGTTGGGATCGGTGTACACCGGCTTGCCCGGCTCCACAAGCAGGGTGATGGGGGTGTAGTGCGATGTGATCGCCACCATGCCGGGTCCGGTCAGACGAATGTTGAACAGACCGCCAGTCATCATCCCGGCAATGCGGCGCATCATGGTGATGTTCCACTGCACCTGGTCCTCGAAAGCCAGCAGATCATTACCATTGACGAAGATGGTCTCATTGGGCTGAAGATTCAGCACCTGAATGCGCTTGCCCTTGTCAGCAAGGTACACGCGCCCAACGCCTTCCATCTTCATCAGACTGGAGCCTTCACCGGTGACCATCTTCTTGAGCATGCGCTCAATGCCGTGCTCCATCATGCTCTCGCGGATGAATTTGACCTGCCCGGTGTAGGCGATCATTGCGCCGACTTTTGCCCACACCCGCCTCTGGTTCAGGTTGACTTCCAACGTGTAGGGGTTCTCGACCTCGAAGGGATTGCTGGCAGCCGCGTCCTGCGCGGTGGACTTGATAAAATCAGAAACAGAATAGTTTGACATGGTTCCTCTTGGGGTTACACAGGTGTTTTATAATTCTCTTTCATTTTTCCACGACTGTCAATCTCGCGGAAGATGAAAAAAGACTTGTCTGAATTATTCCCGGGTATGTTATAATAAAACCGACTGGTCGGTATGTTTCGGAGGAAACATGGCACAACAACGCAGTGAAGAAACGCGCAGGCGCATCCTGGCGGCAGCCGAGGAATGTTTTTCCCATTCCGGATACGAGACTGCCAGCCTGGCTGACATTTGTGAGGCCGCCGGTGTCAGCAAGGGTGCTTTTTACCATCACTTCCCCAGCAAGCACACCGTTTTTCTGCAACTGCTCAACGGCTGGTTGGAAGGATTGGAACACGGACTGGATCAAATCCGTGCGAGTGACCAGCCCACCGCAGCCCAGTTGCGGGACATGGCATCTTTGCTCGGCATGGTCTACGGCCAGGCGGGTGACCGCTTCCCACTCTTCCTCGAATTCTGGTTGCAAGCCATGCGCGATCCTGACATATGGAAGGAGACCATCCAACCGCTGGAACGCTACACCGATTATTTCACCCAGCTTGCCCAAAATGGGGTCAGCGACGGTTCCCTGAAGCCGGGCGACCCGGCCATAGCTGCCCGCACCCTGATCGCCTATGCACTGGGGATGATTGTGCAGGGTCTGCTACAGCCCACTTCCACCGATTGGCCGCACACATCTCACCAGGGTTTATTGATCTTACTGGATGGATTGGAAAACAAGGAGCCAAAATGAAAGTCCTGCTCACCGGAGCATTTGGCAATGTGGGGCGTTCTGCCCTGACCGAACTGCTGCAGCACGATGTGAATGTACGCTGTTTTGATGTTCCCACCCGCACCAACCAGAAGGCGGCCGCCCGTGCTCAAAGGGAACTTAAGCATCCATTTGA
>DAOUGC010000106.1:0-9984 GCA_034429695.1 Levilinea sp. | reverse complement strand
GAACGTTGCGTTTACTTTGCCTTTGAAGAGTCGCCGTCACAGATTATTCGCAACATGGCTTCCATTGGTCTGGATCTTCAACAGTGGGTGGATGCCGGTTTGCTGCGCTTCAGGGCGGTGCGGCCCACCTTTCATGGGATTGAAATGCATCTGCTGAGCATGATGCGCGTGGTGCAGGAACATCAACCAGATTTGGTGGTGGTGGACCCGCTCAACAACCTGACCTATATCGCCTCGCCGATCGAAGTCAAATCCATGCTGATGCGCCTGATCGATTTCTTCAAGCGCAATCACATCACCACCCTGTTCACCTTGTTGTTCCGTTCGCCCGGGCATGACGAGGAGGACCTGGCAGGGGTGTCCTCCTTGATGGACATTTGGATCTCGTTGACCAACCTGGAGAGCGACAGCGAGCACAACCGTGGTTTGTTCATCTTAAAGGCGCGCGGGCAATCGCACTCCAAACAAATTCGTGAATTTGTCTTCACATCATCAGGTATCAGGATTCTTGACGTTTATAGAAGCAGGCACGGCGTGCTGGTGGGAACCGCGCGTGAGCGTCAAATGGAAGACGATACTCATACCATTTAGAGGAGATGAACATGTCTTCAGCACAATCGGACCAAACTCAACCACAATCGCCTGATGAATCGGTGGAGTTTTGGGAACTGCGCCTGTACGTGGCAGGGCAAACGCCCAAATCTTTGGCGGCGTTTGCCAACTTGCGCAAAATTTGCAATGAACACCTTGCCGGCCGATATCGGATTGAGGTGATTGACCTGATGGAAAACCCCAATCTGGCGCGCAACGACCAGATCCTGGCGATCCCCACCCTGGTGCGCAAGCTGCCGCCGCCCTTGAAGAAAATCATCGGGGACCTGTCGGATACTGAAAGGGTGCTGGTGGGGCTGGATATGGTCCCACTGCCCGGGATGAATGACGATGGGTGAGCCCATTGATCGCAGTGATCAGTTTGGTGAAACCCTGGACTCCAGGGATGAGCGCAAGTACCGGTTGCGCCTGTACATTGCCGGCAACACACCGTCATCACAACGTGCCATTCTTCAGATCCGGCAGATATGCGAAAGCCGTCTGAAGGGCCGTTACTCGTTGGAGGTGGTGGACATCTATCAACAGCCCACGCTGGCGCGCGGCGAGCAAATTGTAGCCACGCCCACGTTGATTAAATATCTGCCGCAGCCGTTGCGCCGTCTGGTGGGGGACCTGTCGCGTGAGGACCGCATCCTGGTGGGGTTGGACCTGATCGACGTTGAGGTGGACCACCCGGATGGCGAGGCGGAAAACCCGCACGAGCACAGTCAGACTGATGGGCCGGATGGGGAGTGAGTTGTGACCAAAGCCGACACCAGCGTGGAACAACGCCAGGAGATTGAACGCCTGCGTCTGCGCCTGCAGGAAGCCGAGGAAGCGCTGCGTGCCATTCGCGGTGGTGAAGTGGACGCACTGGTGGTGTATTCCGGTGACGCGGAGCGCATCTACACGCTCGAGGGGGCAGACCACACCTACCGGACATTAATTGAGAGCATACACGAGGGCGCCGCCACGCTGGATGGTGAAGGCGCGGTGTTGTATTGCAACCGCCGCCTGGCGGACATGCTGGGGGTGGCTCACGAAACCATGATGGGCGCTTCGCTGCTGGATTATCTGCCAGAGTTGGAGAAGGAAGATTTTTTGCGCCTGTCGGGGCGGGGTATGCACGGCAGCGCGCGGGGAGAGTTCACATTTTTATGCGCTGAAAAACCACCCCTGCCGGTGCTGCTGTCTTTTGGGCCGGTGGAGGTGGAGGATGACCTGCGCATCAGCATGGTGGCCACCGATCTGACCGAGCAGAAGCGCAACCAGGAAATTCTGGCTGCCGAACGCATGGCGCGCTCCATCCTTGAGCAGGCCGCCGAGGCGATTGTGGTGTGCGATGAGCGCGGGGTGATCATCCGCGCCAGTTCGGCTGCTTTTGGACTGCTGCAGCGCAGTCCGCTTTATCAGAATTTTGATGATGTCTTCAAGCTGTCGTTTGAAGATTGCCCCATCAATGATACCCCCCGACCTTTTTCAATGAAAGCTGTGCTGGCAGGCGAGCCGTGCCGGGGGGTGGAAGCCTGCCTGGAGCCGCCATCTCCGCTGCTGCCGGGTTCAGGAGCGTTCATCCGTCGCGTGCTGGTGAGCGCGTCGCCGTTGATCAATGACAGCGGCAAATTGCTCGGCAGCATCATCACCCTGACGGATGTGACCCGCCTGCGCGAGGCTGAGATCGAGCAGCGCGAGCGCATGGCGCAGGAGGAGGTGCAGCACCGCCTGTTGAACCAGCGTGAGCAGGAACGCCAGCAGATCGCACGCGACCTGCACGACGGGCCCATTCAGGACCTGATGGTGCTGATCTTCCAGATCCATGCCGCGGCAGCCATGCAGGCAGATGAGGAAGCGCACAACCGCCTGATGGAGATTCGCGCCGGGGCGCAAAAACTGGTTGCCGATTTGCGCCAGGTGTGCAATGAGCTGCGCCCGCCCAGCCTGGTTCAATTTGGCCTGTCGCGCGCCATTCTGTCGCACATCGAGGACATCCAGTCTCACCCTGGTGTGCTGCACCTTGACCCCGGTGAGGAAGCCCAGGTGCTGCCGCGCATCATTCTTGAGCTGGTGGAGGGCGACGTACAGCTTGCGGCGGACGTGCGCCTGGCAGTGTACCGCATCTTTCAGCAAAGCCTGATCAATGCCCTGCGCCACGCGCAGGCGGGTTCGATTACCGTGCGCCTGAAAGTGGAACGCACCAGCCTTGAGATGGAAGTGACGGACGACGGCGTGGGCTTTATTGCACCCGGTGAATGGCTGTCACTGGCGCGTGAGGGACACCTGGGACTGGTGGGTATGCAGGAACGCGCGCGGGCCATGGGCGGCCAACTGTCGATCAGTTCGCAGCCAGGAAAAGGAACCCAAATTCTCCTGCAAATTCCGCTCACCGATGCCATGCGTGTACACAAAGGCACACGAACCTGAGCCGGTTCTTCCCGTGACCACTTGATTGTTATGAAGAGGTTTTTGTAGGGCAGGTTGGCGTTCTTCCAACCTGCCGTTTCCATACCATGGTCCGGGTGATCATTGTGGAAAAAACTGACAACGGATTTGGATTCGAGGTTCTTGCTGGCGGTCTTTGCGCCTGGGCGGTGCAATACACCCCTCCCGTCGAATTGCCGAACTACAGGCAATTCGCCACCCTCCCCACATGGCTGCGTTCACTGCGTTCACTTTGCCATGTGGAGAGGGAGAAAATGCCTTTCCTCCCGCCCGTCCCCTACAGATTTCCATGTAGGGGCGCGGCGAAAAAAATGCCCGCAGATCGGTGGTAGCGTTCGTAGCCGCGCCCGCCACCGGCGATACGTTCAACCGTCAACGAATGGAACACGAATGAACGAATGACAGGTTCCTGCCAGCAGCGGGACGGGCTACGACTGCAGGGGTCGTTTCACACAGTTCCTCCCGCCCGTCCCCTACAGAATCCTGGTGAATGTAGGGGCGCGGCGAAAAAATGCCCGCTGATCGGTCGTGGCGTTCATAGCCGCGCCCGCCACCAGGGATACGTTCAACCGTCAACGAATGGAACACGAATGAATGAATGGCGATCCACGGCCTTCTCCTCCTCCATCGATGTCCTTTTCGATGGGGGAGGTGCTGTCGCTGCGCTTACACCGGAGGGGGTGTTCTGACAACGTATTTGGATTCAAGACTCCTGCTGGCGGTCTTTGTGTCTGGGCGATGCAGTACACCCCTCCCGTCGAATTGCCCTGAATGTAGGGGCGCGGCGAAAAAATGCCCGCAGATCCGTCGTGGCGTTCATAGCCGCGCCCGCCACCGGGGATACGTTCAACCGTCAACGAATGGAACACGAATGAACGAATGACGGGTTCCTGCTGGCAGCGGGACGGGCTACGCCTGCCGGGGTCGATTCACGCCTTTCCTCCCGCCCGTCCCCTACAGAATCCTGGTGAATGTAGGGGCGCGGCGAAAAAATGCCCGCAGATCCGTCGTGGCGTTTATAGCCGCGCCCGCCAAACGAATGGAACACGAATGAACGAATGACGGGTTCCTGCTGGTAGCGGGACGGGCTACACCTGCCAGGGTCGATTCACACAGTTCCTCCCGCCCGTCCCCTACAAATGGTCTGAATGTAGGGGCGCGGCGAAAAAATGCCCGCTGATCGGTCGTGGCGTTCATAGCCGCGCCCGCCACCGGCGATAACAAAATCCCATTGCGCCGCGACAATGGATGTACGGGCGGATTGAGCCGCCCGGAAAATGACCCGGTTTCGGCGCACGCCGTGCGCCGCGACAAAGGGTCAATGGATGGGCGTGTGGAGGAGCGCCATCTTTGCCGCGGTGCTTTCCCGCCCCACTGATTGATACATAATCCAATAAAAAAGGTGGGTTCATAAGCGAACCCACCCAACGGCTGTGGCAATATCCCCCATCTTACCCCTCTATATCATCATATGTTCCCCAGCGTTCCACGATGCGCCCCTGATCATCCAGGCGCAGCAGCACGATGCCCCTGAAATGCTCCAATTTGCCGGTGGAGATGGACGTGCCGCGCCACACCATGCGCAGCGCCACGCGGTTTCCGGCGGCAAAGGCATCTTCAATGGTGATCGTGCGGTCGGGCTGGTTGGCATACACATGGCGGGTGTATTCCTTGGACGGCTCAGGACCCGTGGGAGTGTCCTCCGGCGCGTCATGGTCAACATACTCAGGCGCGAGCATTTCATCGCACACGCTCAGATCCTTCTTGTTGATCAGCCGCTCGAAGAAATCGATCACGCGCGTCAGGTGGGTGGCGTGAGGCGCAACCGGCGCGCACAGGTTTAGGATGTTCCCGTCGGGGTCGCGGAACCATGCCGAGCGCCAGCCCCATTCCTGGGTGGTGGGCGGCTTGACCACCGGCGCGTTCATCGCCAGCATGCGCTGATGGGCGCGGTCAACGTCATCCACCTGCACCTCAATGGTGATGGCGCGGCTTGCGGCAGCCTGCATGCTGCCGGGCGCCATGCGCTCCATGCCGTCTTTTGAATAAAACGACAGGGACGCCCCCGGCGCGCGCACAAATCCGTACGCGTCATCACATTCAAACGGAACCTCAAGCGCCTCTCCGTAAAAAGCTGCCAGCCGTTGCACATCATCGGTAATGATGCATATGCCATTGATGTTGGTCATGGATCACCCTCCGGTTTGATTATACAACGGCTCTGAATGCCGTCCGCCAGGTCGCAAGTGGCTTGTTAAGAACGCATAAATATGTTTTTTATCACCAAATGATTAACCCATTTCTTACCATATTTTTATGGAGAGAGTACGCGCAAATCCATATAATCCAATGGGTGACACAGATTCCGCCGCGGGTGGAATCTGCCGGTTTTTTAATGATCATGGGAATGATCTTGAAACAACCCGATCACAAACCAGACATAACGCCGGTGATGTTCCTGCTGCTCAGCATGACCCTGCTGGGAACAGCAGTCATCCTGTTGCCCCTGCCCCTCGCTGCCCGCGAGGCAGCCTCCAACCTGGTTTCACCGTTGCTCAACATTCTGGGGGGAATTCTGTTATGGCAGGCGGGCCGCAGCATGGGGGGGGTTGCCCGCATGAGGGATGCCTGGCGCGTGCTGGCTGTGGCGCAGGTCTGTCTGGCAGTGGGTGACCTGATCTGGATGGCATTGGAAATTCTGGGGCTGGAACCGTTCCCATCGATTGCTGATTTCTTCTACCTGGTTTTTTATCCCTTGTTTTTCAGCGGCATCTTAATGCTCACCGTTCGAAAAAGCACCGGTTATGAAACTGCCCGCACTGCGCTGGATATCGCCGTGATTATCATCTCGGCGGTGATTGTATTTTCCAGCCAGCTAATCAGCCCCATGGCGGTGGCGGGCAGGGGCGAACCGATCCTCAATCAGGTGCTCACCATTGCCTACCCGGTTGGCGACCTGGTGATGCTGGGTGGGCTGGCGATCCTCATCTTCAACCGCCCCAAGGACTTGCTTCCGTTGCCCCTGTATACGCTGGCGCTTTCCCTGGTCGTCATGGTGGGCGCCGACGTGATCTACAGCGCCGAGACCATTGAGGGGGTGTATCAGACCGGCAACATGGTGGATGCCCTGTGGTTGCTGGCATACTGCCTGATGGGCGCAAGCGGATTTTTGCAACGCTATTTTAAATCCACCCGTCAGGGTCTGTTTACGCGTGTGGTTGAATACCGCATTGAGCCCACCCTGCCGTACCTGCCATATATTTGGATGGTGGGCGGGTATTCCATCCTGTTGTTTGATTACTATTACCCCCAAAACATTCCGTGGCATTTCATCGCCATTGGGGTGGGGGTGATGTTGGTGCTGATCATTGCGCGTCAGATACTGACCATGCATGAGAACCGCATGTTGCTCCTTGAGCAGGGCGAAATGATGGATCGTTTAATCCACCAGTCGGGGGAGCTGGAAAACGCCAACAAAAAGCTGCTGATGGAAATCGGCGACCGCAAACGCGCCGAGCAGCAACTGGTGTACGATGCGCTGCACGATACCCTTACCCATTTGCCCAACCGTACGCTGTTCGCTGACCGGTTGGAGCGTGCGCTCAGTTACACCAAACGGCGCAGTGAGTACCAGTTCTCGGTGCTTTTTCTGGATCTGGACAACTTTAAAGTGGTCAACGACAGCCTTGGACATGCCGTGGGCGACCTGCTGCTGAAGGAGATCGCCAAACGCCTGTCTGATTGCCTGCGGAACTCTGATACAGTGGCGCGCCTGGGTGGCGACGAATTTGTGATTTTGCTGGAGAATACCGTCGGTGAGCCAGCCGTGTTTGCGGTCACCGAGCGCATCCGTGCCAGCCTGGGGCAGGTCTACCTGCTGGGTGGTCACGATGTGTACGTCACCGTTTCCATTGGAGTGGTGGACTCGATCCGCGGGTATGAGAAGCCCGAGGAGGTGTTGCGCGATGCCGACATCGCCATGTATCACGCCAAAGCCAGGGGCAAGTCGCGCGTGGAGACCTTTACGCCCGAGATGCACTCGCAGGCGGTCTCGCGCCTGCAACTGGAAAATGATCTGCGCCATGCCATTGAGTATCAGGAGTTTTTCCTGGCATATCAGCCGATCTTCCGCCTGTCGCCGCGTGAGTTGATCGGGTTTGAAGCGCTGATCCGCTGGAACCATCCTGCGCGGGGGCTGGTGATGCCGTCCGATTTCATCCCTGTGGCGGAGGAAACCGGGTTAATCCTGCCGATCGGTCAGTGGGTGCTGTATGAGGCATGCGGACAGACACGGCGTTGGCGCGAACGAGGGGGTCCATATCGCAACCTGAATATCAACGTCAACATCTCCAGCCGTCAGTTGAATCAGGCTGATTTTGTTGATCAGATCCAGCAGGCGCTCAAATTGACCGGGCTGGACCCACATGCGTTGCGGTTGGAGATCACCGAGACGGCACTGATCGAAAAACAAAGCCTGGTGAATGAGTTGTTTGGCCGCCTGAAGGGTATGGGCGTACAGTTGCAGATCGATGATTTTGGCACGGGGTACTCATCTTTGGGCTATTTGCAACGTTTCCCGGTGAATTCGATCAAGATCGACCGCAGTTTTACGGCGGAGATGAGCAAGAGCCGCAAAGGGGTTGACCTGATCCGCGCCATGGTGACCATGGCCACTGACCTGGGCATGGAGACCATCGCTGAGGGGGTGGAGACGGATGATCAGCTTGTCGAGTTGCAGGGGTTGATGTGCTCGTATGGGCAGGGTTACCTGCTGGCGCGCCCGTTGACCGGCAGCGCGGTGGAGGAGTTTGTGGAGCGCACAGTGCGGCGGGAGTAGCTGTGGATAAACGCATGGATGAAGGGTTGGTGAGCCAACCCTTTTTTGTTGCAGATCAGCACCGTCAACGAAGGGGGAATGACCAGGTGAAGGCGCAGGCGGTGCGCCGCGACAGAAGAGAATTGTCGGGGCGGACCGAGTCCGCCCGAGAAAGAGCTGTGAGAACCGTCAACGAATGGAACACGAATGAACGAATGGCGGATGGCTGCCGCAGCGGGACGGGCTACGCCTGCCAGGGTCGATTCACGCAGTTCCTCCCGCCCGTCCCCTACAAATTGCCCTGAAGGTAGGGGCGCGGCGAAAAAATGCCCGCTGATCGGTCAGTGTATTGATAGCCGCGCCCGCCACCGGCGATAACAAAATCCCATTGCGCTGCGACAAAGATCGGGCAATGTCGGGGCGGACCGAGTCCGCCCGAATCGCTCCGGGAACCGTCAACGAATGAGACACGAATGTGCGAATGACCGATGTTCACCGAAAGCTTTGAGGTATGTTTAGGTGATGGTCCGTTTGCGGCGCACCGCGTGCGCCGCGACAGAAGCGAATTGTCCAGGCGCTCCGCCCATGATTTCTTTTCGTGTAATTCGTCTTATCGTGCCATTCGTGTTAAATCCTAAACGGTGGCTGGACAGCTGGCGGCGGGCGCGGCTATGGAATCCGTGACCGAACAGGGCATATTCTCCCGCCGCGCCCCTACAATCGACAGGTTTTTGTAGGGGACGGGCGGGGGGAACCAGATGAGTTGTACTGGTGCGGTCATAGCCCGTCCCGGTGGGATGACCATTTTCGGCGCACGCGGTGTGCCGCCACAAAGATCGGGCAATGTCGGGGCGGACCGAGTCCGCCCGAATCGCTCCGAGAACCGTCAACGAATGGGACACGAATGAACGAATGACCGATGTTCGCCGACAGCACATGATAAAATTGCTCGCCGGATTTTGTTCACTTTTCACCGCCAATAACATAACATCAGTACTTTATTCATATCACTCCAGGAGCATCGCATGAAATCACGGAACTGGTTTGTCCGTCATCCCATCTTTACCTATGTCTTGCTGACCGTGATCTGGTCGTTCAGCATCTGGTCGCTGCTTTTCCTGTTCATCAAACCCGGTGGATTGATGAACGCCGAGCCAGGCGCATTTATTTTTGTCATTCTTGGCGGTTTCGGCCCCTCCCTCAGCGGCGTGTTCACCACCTGGCTGGTGTACGGGCGCGAAGGGTTGCAGGCGCTTTGGGCACGGGCACGCATGGGCCGGGTTGGAAAATGGTGGCTGGCTTTGCTGATCATCCCAGTCGTGACTGCGCTCACGCCGCTCCTGCGTTGGGCGGCCGGCTTCCCGGTGGATGTCAACGCCATGCTTGGCCTGTTGGGTCCCGGCATTGGTCTGGGGCTTACCGCCGGCCTGATGGAAGAATTTGGCTGGCGTGGCTTTTTGCTGCCGCACCTGCTCAAACGTCATTCACCGTTTGTCGCCACTCTATTGCTTGGTTTGATCTGGGGTGGTTTGTGGCATGGTTATGCCGATTACTTTGGATTGGGCGGCCGGGGCATTGTCTCGCTGGTTTTGATTATCCTGCTGGGACCGGTGCTGTTGACCGCCTGGTCATTCATCATCACATGGGTGTATGAGCATACCGGTGGGAGCATGTTGCTGGCGTTTTTTATGCATTTCAGCATTTCCTCCAGTGCCTTGATCTTTGGGCAGAGCTATTCCAACACTGCAGAGGAAATCACCTGGACGGCGATCAGCACAGGGCTGGCTGTGCTGGCGGCGGCTTTCATCTGGCTGTTTGTTCGCCGTCCTACTGCAAGGATGGAAGAAAAATAGCCATCCAATAACCGGCAAGGGAACCGATGCCATGACTTCAAATTTGCATGACTCATATGCAGCCGATTATGATGCGCAGGTGCGCGCCTGTGATTGCCACATTGCCGACTTGATGTTTGGATTGTGTTACGAATTTGTTCTTCCAAATCACTGTCTGCTGGATGTGGGAACCGGCAGCGGACTGGCTGCACAGCCATTTGCCAGGGCAGGCTTGCAGGTTTACGGCATGGATTTTTCGCAGGCGATGCTGGATATTTGCCGATCCAAGGGATTTTTCACGGATCT
>DAOUGC010000105.1:0-29651 GCA_034429695.1 Levilinea sp. | reverse complement strand
GTTCCAGCGTAGCATTTTCTTTTGTTTCCATACCTGGATTCGATCCAGTTTTCTCCATTTAGTTGGAACAGATGCTGGCGTTCTTCCAGCCCACCGCTTTTCACCAATCAATGTGGATAATGTTATTTACCGCACACATTCGGTGGGCTGAGAAAGCATCAGCCCACCCTACCACTACGGGAGCTTTGCTTTTTCGTGTCATTCGTGTTAAAAAAACATTCATCTCCACACACAAAAATGGCGGGATCAAAATCGATCCCGCCCGTACAAAAAGCATCCCGCGTGGACACTCTACCCGATCAAAAACCCGATCCCCACCAGCAGCGGCGTGAGCAAATTCAACAACACATTCATGCCCATGCTGGGCATCAGCTCCGGCAGGTTGTCTGCATTCTTAAGCACATTCACGCTCACCGGAACCGCCAGCAGCAGGGTCAACAAACCCAGCAGCGTCCAGCGCGGCGCCAGCATGAAAGCCACACCTGCCACGATTGAGACATAAGTCAAAATCAAAAAAACCACATAGATCACGGCTGCGCCCTTGCGCCCCAGCGTAATGGGGTAATGCTTGCGCCCGATGCCCCGGTCAGCATCCACATCAGGAAACTGATTGAGCAGCAAAAGATTACTGACCAAAAAGAAGGGCACAAATGAAGCCACAAACGCTGTCCATGTGTATTTGCCCGTCAACGCAAAGTAAGTCCCCATCACCATCAGCGTGCCAAAGCCCAACCCTGGCGCGATCAGGCACAGGAAGGGCGAACGGGTAAGCAGATTGGTGTAGGTGTAAACCACCAGCAATCCCAGCAGACCCAGCGGCAGCAGCCACCAACCCTGCACCAGCAGGAAAAACACACCCACCCCCGCCGTGATGACTGCCGTTACCACCGCTGTAATCAGCGCCTGACGGGCTGCCTGCGGATTTGCCGGCAGCGTGCCTGAACCACCGCTAAAGGGTGTGCGCTGGGTGTTGAAGTCCAAGCCGGAACGAAAATCAAAATATTCATTGAATGCATTCACGCTGATGTGCGCCGCCACGGCTCCAATGAGAGCCAGCACGGCGTGCGGCCAGTTGATACCACCGGTGGTCCACACCGCTGCCGCCATGCCCAGAAACCAGCACACCGGACCAAGCACCAGAAAAGGAACGCGCATCGGACCCAGCAATGTCTTCATATCTCCGACCCTCCTGAAGAATATCATCCCCCGTTGATGGATTGCAAACAGCACACTGACTGTTGCGCTGCCGCTATTATTTTAATGGCATGTAAAGAAACAGTGGGTTATTTGCGGGCAGACATTGCCCCGGACAGCACACGTTCGTAGGCATCAACGATCTTTTCCAGATCAAAATTGGCCGCCGAGGCACGGCTTGCCCGGCGCAGGGTCAATAACGCAGCCGGGTTGCAAAGCAATTCCCGTAACGAAGCTTCAAATGCACTGGTATCGTGCGCTTCATGGATAAAGCCGTTCACCCCGGGCTCCACCAGTTCCACGAACCCGCCGGCTTTGCCAACCACCAGGGCCAGTCCCATCGCCATGGCCTGCACCCCCACCACCGGCAAGCCTTCTGAAAGGGATGGATGGAACAGAATATCCGATTCCTTAAAGCGCGCCAGCACCTGTTCGGGCGTCACCCAACCGGGCATTTCCACTCGATCTTCCAGTCCGGCGGCTTTCACCGCAGCCGCAGTTTCGGCGTGCAGAGGACCATCACCCAGCATGGCTACCTGCCAGGGCAGGTCTTTCAGGCGTTCCAGCACGCGCACCACCTGCAGCGGATTTTTCTGAGCCATGAAACGCCCGGCAAACACCAGCCGCGGCGGTTGATGAACTTCAATCACGCCGGGGTCAAGCTGCACCAGGTCCACCCCGTTGGGGATCACGCCCACCTCCACCGGATACGCCTTGAGCGCCAGGCTGCGCGTAAATTCTGACACCGCAACCACTGCCGAGGCGCGCTTCCAGATCGGCGGGGTGAAAGGCTGGATCAGGCGGAACCATTTGCCGGTTTTCTCGGGCACGCCGCCGGGCACGTCACCCAGATGCGCCGTGAGCACGTATGGTATACCGCTGAATGCCGAGAGCAGCATGGCGGCTGCCCCTGACGGCACGGCAAAATGAGTATGGATTACATCGGGGTGAAAATCGCGGATCTCGCGCCCACCGGCCAGCAGCGCAGCGCCGATATACCCGGCCATGGGTTTGATGCCCGCCTTGAAAGCCTGATCGCGCAGGCTGGGCAGACGCACCACCTCCACATTGCCCTCCTGCTCGCGCAGCGGCAGCCCTTTCAGGTGAGCGGTGAGGATGCGCACCGCGTGCCCGCGTCCGGCCAGCTTGTGTGCCAGGTCCTGCGCCACGCGCCCGCCGCCGCCGCCCACCGGTGGGTATTCATACACCACCACCAGCACGCGCATCGGCTCAGTGGTTCCCATTGGGCTGGGGCTCCAGCCGGCTCTCAACGTTGATCATCTTGCGCACCGTGTAAGTGGGCTTGCGCTGCGACTCGTGATAGGTGCGCATCACCATTTCGGCCAGCAGCCCCATCATGATCGACTGGAAGCCCATGATCATCACCATGATGGCGGTGATGAACAACGGCGACTCCATCACAGACACACCCGCCAGGATGCGCCGGAAGAACAGGAACAGCAACGTGATCAGCGAGATCAGCTCCATCACCATGCCGAAGCCGCCAAACAGGTAGATCGGCTTGCTGCCGTAACTGGATAGAAATTTGACCGTGAACAGATCCAGCACCACCTTGGCGGTGCGCTCAAGCCCGTACTTGGCTTTGCCAAACCGCCGCGCATGGTGGTTGACGCGCATCTCGATGATGCGTGCGCCCACCTGATTGGCGTACACCGGAATAAAGCGGTGCATCTCGCCGTACAGCCGGAACCCCGTGATCACCTCACGCCGGTAGGCTTTGAGCGTGCAACCGTAATCGTGCAGGTGCACACCGGTCACCTGTGAGATCAGCCAGTTGGCAATGTTGGATGGCAGCGTGCGGGTGATAAAGGCATCCTGCCGTCTGTGCCGCCAGCCCGAGACCACATCGTAACCCTCCTCCAGCTTCTCCAGCATGGCGGGGATGTCGGTCGGGTCATTTTGCAGGTCAGCGTCCATCAGCACAATCACATCACCACAGGCATGGTCAATGCCAGCCGCAATGGCAGCCGTCTGCCCGAAGTTGCGGCGCAAGCCCACCACGCGCAGATGCTGCGGGTCGCCGGCGGCGAGCTGTTCCAGCTTATCCATGCTGGTGTCCTTGCTGCCGTCATCCACCAGCACCACTTCATAAGGCCATGAAATGTCCTTAAGGGCAGATTTGACTGCATCCACCAGCAGGGGCAGATTGTCTTCTTCGTTATACACAGGAATAATCACCGATAACTTCATGGAAGCCTCCGGTAGACATGGATGTTGGAGCGCGCATCACACGGAATGACAGGCGGTGAAGGTTGGATCTCGTCAAATTGTACCGTATATTCGCCGGGATAACCGTTCATGTACTCCTCACTGATCAGCACCACGTCGTCCTGCTGGATCCACTGATGCGCCAGCTCGTCGCTCCAGTAACCGCGCCGCAGCAGATATTCAGGGTCACCATTACGCTTGCCGTACCAGTTGTTAAACTGCCCGACGTGGAAATTGGCTTCGGAAATATACAGCAGGGGCAGCGGCGAGTAGGAATTCAGCCAGAAAACGTCGTCATCCGGGGTGACCACGCCCGCCAGGTAAGCGCCCACCTGCTCGTGCGTCTCGATTACATCCCAGCCGCACATGGGCATGGAGCCTGCCAATAGTTTAAAGGGAGAAAGCACGCTGCCGAGCATTAACACGATGACTGCCGCTGAAAATGCCGGTGCAGCGCCATTAACCGGCACAAGGGTCTTCCGGCTTCGTCTGCGGGCTGCCCGCGACCAGAAGATCACCCCGATCACGATGAATAATCCCAACCCGACCCCGGCCAGGGTGGGCAGCAACTGCTGCAGCGTCTCGTAAGGCAGGCCAAACTTGTTGGAAAGCGAACGCCACAGTTCGGTAAAACCGCCCTGCAGGCGCATGTTGCTCACCCGCGGAATGGGCAAGTTCAGCAACCACTCGTCCACAGCGTTATACCCGCCGTATCCAACCCCAGCGCCTACCATCAGCACCAGCAAGCCAAGCAAAATCTGGCGCACGGCTGAGGGGCGGCGCACCCACGAAGGGAAACCCACCAGCACCAGCAGCCAGCCAACTGGCGCGAAGAACGACAGATAACTGGTGTAGCAGTAGACGCAAAATTCCTTCTCAAATGATACCCACAGGTGGGCAGCCGCCATCAACACCAGCGTGAACAGCAGCATCACCGCAGCGCGGAAGTCTGTTCGCGAACGCCATTCCTTGAGCCGCGGCCACAGGATGACCGTCAGGGCTGCACCGCTGAGCGCGAAGAAGTTGTAGCGCCAGCCTTCCCAAAACACAAACAGCTCGGTCTGCCAGCCCACCGATATGTCATCCCCGGGAAGAGAACTGGCCTCTTTCATATCCATAAGGGTGCGGAACCAGACCGACAGCGGTTTGGGGAGCCACGGGATCCACACACTGAGAATATTGGGGAAGTACACCACGTGAAAGGCCACAAACACCACCGTCGCGGCGATCAACGCCCACAAACCGGCTTTACGCCCGTGCTGCCAGAAGATGTACAACACCACGATACCCATCCACGGCAGCATGTTCTGACGCGTCATCACAATCAACACGCCGATCACCGCCGCCAGGGTGGTCTGCCACAGACTGCGGCCCTGCCCCAGACAAAAATACAAAGACCACGCCAGCAGGCAGGCCACGATCACCTGTGAAATGGCCTGGGCATAGATCACCGTGTTTGCCGGCGAAAGCGCCAGCACCCACAGGATCAACGCGCCAGCCCACGGGCCGCGCAACCGCCGTGCGGTGAGGTACACCGCCAGCAGCATTAAAACTGCCAGAAAAATGGAAAAATAACGCCCGGTTCGCAGCCCCGGCTCAAAAATCGCCTGGGCAAAACCGGGGATGATGAACGCCAGTGGGGTCTTGTTGGTCCACGGGCCGTAGTCCTGAAAGGGCGCATAATCACCGCGCACAAACAGCAGCCCCTTCAGCAAGTAGGTACCTTCGTCCATGGTGATGCCAGCCGTGTGCGCTGCGATGAAAGCCTGCACCAGGTACACCGCCACCGCCAGCGCCCCGGCCACCCCTGCCGCAACCCGTGAGTCTTTTAATAACTCATATGCATGGCGAAGTCTGCTGTTCATCGGTGAGTTTATCCGCTTAACTTGCGTCTGCGCCTGAACCAGTCAAACGCATCCCAGGCCAGCCCGCCTGCCACCACCAGCCCGCTGGAAGCCACAATATAGACCAGCATTTTCCAGAATGGCAGCCGGTTTCCCATGCCCAGATGACGACTGACGTACCAGTCAATGAAAAAGCCCATGAAGATGCCTTCAACTATCAACACCACCGCCAGCCAGCGGTCGCGGTTGGCAATTGCCCAGCGCACCGCCCAGGCAGCCAGCATGGCCATCCACGGCAGGAAGATGGTACGGTAGCGCGGATTATCGGTCATGTCGCCGCCAGCCCGTGCGGATGAGATCAGGATCCAGCCGAACACAGCCAGCGCCAGCCATAGCCAGATGCGCCGGTCCGGGTCTTTTGCCGCCCTGATCACTGCGATCAGCGCGTAAGCCAGCATGGGCAGCAGCGCCCACCAGCCCAGCGCCCGCGCCACGATGATCCCCCGCCACACCGGAATGGTGTCTTCCGTCAGTGCTGCGGGCAGCAACGGCTGGGTAACGCCGTACCCAACCAAGAAGGGCACAATATACTCCTCGCCCAGTTTCTCTATTTGATATTGCTTGGTTCCGGTGGACATGGTGAGCACGCGGTCCCAGTGGCTGGATTCGCTGAACCAGCCCCACATCAACGCAACGCCAAGCACCGCACCCACGGCAAGCGCAGCCAGACCGCCAAACTTCCATGCTTTTGAGCGCGGATACAGGTATTCCAGCCAGAACCACACCCCCAGCACCCCGGCCACCGCCACAGCCACGCGGTTGGAGATCAACAACATGCCGGCCATGCTCAACCCGATGGCGATCAATGCACCGCGCCGCTGACGGTTAAAAGCCAGCACGCCCCACGTGGCAATCGGGATCAGCCCGAGCAGGAAGGGTTCGCGCATCTGCGCCGCCGAGAAGAAAATGCCATCCGGGTAGAGCACCAGCAGCCATGCGCTGAACAGCGCCAGTCCACGGCTCCAGCGCGTTTGCACCGCCGCCCACAGGAAGGGCACTCCCAGCGCAGCCGCGAATGACGCCAGCAGCAACACCAGGTAGGGCCGGTGTGCGTCTGGCGAGAAATAGCGATAAATCAATGCGGATAAGGACAGCAACCCACCGTACTGGTCGGATGAAAACTCCTCGCCAAAACTGGCAAGCAGCGAACGGTCTGACTGCGCCAGCTCCCAGGCCTGCGTGTCGCGCATGTGAGCATCGTAGAACAAATACCCCGCCTGCTGGGTTTCTTCATCGTAACCCACCTGCGGCAGCAGCAAGGACAGCCCCACCCCAACCCCCAGGCGCAGCACCAAACATACCCCCACCCGCCAAGCCAGCGCACGCCCACCCCCGGCCCACTTCCAGGCAGTGATCAGGGCAAACCACCCCAGCCAGCCGATCACAGAAGCTACGAACCAGCCGCGCACAAACACAGCGCCGTTGTGCGCCAGACTGGCCCAGGCGATCAACCCGCCGGTAACCAGCGCCAGACAAAATGACAACATCAGGCGGTTGCGAAGTTCAATGGGAAGGGATGAATTTTTCATTTTAAGGCTGGCCTTATTGTATCATTCTCCGGCGACTTACCGCCCGAAGGGTTGTGCGACAGGGTTCAGGCGAAATTCTTCAGCGCACGCCTGGCGCGTTCGATCCATGTATGCCGTTGGGCGCTCTGGCGGGCGTTTAAACCCAGCGCCGCCCGCCGGATGGGTTCATCCACCAGTGACTGCAAGGCAGCCTGCCATGCAGTGCAGGTGTCCGCCTGGGTCTCGCCAAACTTCACCAGGCAGGCGGTCGAGTCGTCCAACACTTCGTGGAAAACCGGCAGGTCGCTGCTGATGATGGCGCGGCCAGCGGCGAGATAATCAAACATCTTCATCGGCGAGCAAATGTCCGCCGAGTTGCCGCCACTCGAACCCGCGATCACGCGCTCGTACGGCATGAGCAATATGTCCGCAGCCGCCTGGTACAACGGCAGGCGCGTCTGCTCCACAAACCCGGTCAGGGTCACGTTGGTCAACCCTGCGCCTGCCAGGCGGGTCTTCCATTGCTGCACATCCTCATGCTGGCCGCCCAGCCACAGGAAATGCACCTGCGGGAAACGCTCAGCCAGACCGCGCAACAGGTCCATGCCGCGCCCGGCGTAAAAATGCCCGCTGTACAGCGCGGTCAGGCCTTCGGTGAGGCCCAGTTGCCGGCGCGCGGTTGGGGCATCCGGCAGGTTGTCGTATTGCGCCAGATCCACCCCGTTTGGGGCGATCTGGACATCCACACCGGTAAAGCGTTCGCCAAACTGCTCGTGCAGGCGCTGCTGCAGCGCGCGGGTGATCACCAGCAGGCGCTTGCGCCCGCCGCTGCGCAGCAGGTTGCGGAACAACAGCGGCGCCACGCGACCGGTGACGCGGTCGTGGACTTCAAAGATCACCGGCAAACGCCGCGAAGAAGCCAGCACCGCCGCCGGAAGCAGCCACGTGTACACCATGTCGGCCTGCCAGCCCGCTGCCTTTGACAGCGCGCCAAAGGCAAAATCGTAACGGCGCAGGCGCGGGTTGGATGGCAGCCAGGTCACATCAAAGGGGGTGCGCAACCCGTAATGCTGCGCCATGCGCGGCCAGTCCGGCGGGATCTCGCCCGTATCAGGCAGAAAAACGCGCACCTCAGCCCCGGTCTGCGCCAGGGCATGGCACACCTTCATCATTTGAATGCTGTTGGCGGTCAGCGACGGCACGCGCGATGTGGAGATGCAGGCGATCTTCATGCGCTCTCCTCCATTTCACTCCGGAGAACGCCACCCACCGCGCGCAATCCGCGCAAGGTCAGCGCCCCGATGCTGATCACAAAGTATGCGCTCAGCAATGCAGCCTGCGCCAGGTAACCAAACGGGCGCACCAGCACGAACATCAACACGGTCTTGATCACACCCGCCACGCCAGAAATCCACAACGGCTCGTTTGGCCTGCCAAGTGCCAGCATCAACGGGCGGTTCCAGAAGAAAACATTGGCAACGCCGTAACCCGCCAGCAGGATCAGGATGGCGGGATAGGCAGGCAGGTACTGCCCGCCGCCGTAGAAACCGAAGAACCAGCGCCCAAACAGCACAAAGCCCAGCGCAAAAGCCGCTGTAAAGGCAAACGCCAGCGTGCTGGTGCGTTTGAGCATGGAGCGCAATTTGCCCCAGTCGCCGCGCGCCACAGCCGCCGAAATTTCAGGAAACGTGGTGGAAATCAAAGGTGTCACCGGCATGACGATCACATTCATCACCGCCAGCGCCAGTTTATAATAACCGGCCTGTGCCGCGCTGAGAAAATAGCCCACCCACAACACCTCGCTGTCGCGGATCAGCATATTCAGTGTACTGCTCAGGTTGGTGGAGATGGCAAACCTAATCATCTCGCGCCGGTCGCCGTGCGCAGCAGCGCGCACCGTGTACCAGCCGGACCCCAGCGTATGTCGCGCCGCCACCCACGCCGCCATCAACATGCCCAGCCCGTACACCAGCTTGCCCAGCAGATAGCCCACCAGGATCAAGCCGAACCCGCCGCCGGTAAGGAAAGCCAGCCCGATCACCAGCGCGGTGATCACGGTTTGCGTCAGGTTGAGCGCAGCCTGAATACGGTAGCGGTTGGAGATTTGCAGAACAGCCGTGGCACTCTCGGTGGCGATGTTTGCCAGCAATGCCAGCCCGTACAGCAGGATCCAGCCGGTGGTGGAGGCGTCCTTGATGATGAAACGCGCCGCCAGTGGAGCGGTGAGCGCCAGCAGCGCATACGCCGCCACCGATGTGAGCGCCTCAGCCAGCCCGGCCACTTTGATCACCGCAGCGGCATGGGCTTTGTCGTCCACCGCCAGCGCGCCGCCGGCGTATTTGATCACCAGTTCGCCCATGCGAAACGACAGCAGGCGGTTGACGCTGGAGGCATACATGATCACCATGCCCAGCACGCCGTATTGTGCGGGCGTAAGCAGCAGCGGAACCAGCAAGCCCATCAGCGCGCTGATGCCCATGCTGATCGTACTGCCGCCCAGCAAATAGCTGGAATTTTTCAGGATGCTCTTGAACAGGGTATCCTGCCGCCAGCCTGCAACGCCGCCCGTGTGTTCCTTCATAATTCAAACACCACCATCAAGGGGTGAGCACCTGGCTGGCCCATGCGCGTTCCTGCATGTACCAGTCCACCAGGCGGGTCATGCCTTCACGCAGCCCCACCTGTGATTCCCAACCCAGCAGACGGCCGGCTTTTTCGACATTGGCCCAGTTGGAGAGCATGTCGGCTTTGTTAAACGGATGGTACTCAATGTTCGCCTTGCGCCCGATCAACTCCTCCAGCACGGCGGTCATCTCGTTCATGGTGATGGTCTCGTGCCCGCCCAGATTGATGATTTCAAAACCAAGCGGCTTGAGCCCCAGGATCGTGCCGCGCGCGATGTCATCCACGTAGGTGAACCCGCGCGACTGCGTACCGTCGCCGTTCAGGCGCACCGGGCGGCCTTCGGCGATCCACTGGCAGAAGCGGAACATGACCATGTCGGGGCGTCCGGCAGGACCGTACACCGTGAAATAGCGGAAGATGGTCACGTCAATATCATACAAAAAATGATAGGCGTGGCACATGGCTTCGGCGCCCTTCTTGCTGGCTGAATACGGCTGCAGCGGGCGCGAGCTGTCCCAGTCCTCGGCGGTGGGCTGCGGGGCGTCCGCCCCGTAAATGCTGGATGTGCTGGCCTGCACAAACTTGCTAATCTTGCGCTGACGGCAGGCTTCCAGCAAATTCAAAGCGCCCACCGTGTTGGTTTCCACAAACGCCCACGGGTTTTCCACACTGGCGCGCACACCCGCACGGGCTGCCAGGTTGATCACCCCGGCGATGCCGTCGTATCGATCCAGCACGGCGTCCAGCCCGGGCCGGTCGCAAATATCCACATGGTGGAAGGCAAAGTTCTCCCGCCCGCGCAAATGCTCCAGACGCCACTGCTTCAGGCGCACGTCGTAGGCGTCGTTGAGGTTGTCCACCCCCACCACACTGTGACCTTCCTGCAGCAGCAGGTCCACCACCTTGTAGGCAATAAAACCGGCAGCCCCTGTGACCAGATAGCGCGCCATTACAGCCTCACCACCTTGGGGTTGTCGCGCCCCTTCTCACCCAGCGCATTGCGCGTGTCAACGATCAGGTTGGCGGCTTCAAGGATCTCGCCCCAGCGGTAGGCGGCATGGTTGGTGATGATCACCACGCAGTCAGCGCCGCGCACGGCAGCCATCAGATCGGTCACTGATTTCATCTGCATGCCGTCGTGATCAAACCCGGGCACGTGCGGGTCGTGGTAGCTCACATCAGCGCCCTTCTGCTCCAGCAGGCCGATCACATCCAACGAAGGTGATTCGCGCATGTCGTCAATATCGGGCTTGTAGGCTGCGCCAAGCACCAGCACGCGGCTGCCCTTGAGCGCCATGCCCTGCCCGTTGAGGGCGTCCTGCACCAGGTGAACAACGTGGCGCGGCATGCCGGTATTGATCTCAGAGGCCAGCTCGATAAAGCGGGCGGTGTATTTGAGCGATTTCAGTTTCCATGACAGATACAACGGGTCAATGGGGATGCAATGCCCGCCCAGGCCAGGGCCAGGGGTGAACTTCATAAAGCCAAACGGTTTGGTGGCGGCGGCGTCGATCACTTCCCACACGTCCACGCCCAGCCGGTCGCACATCAGCGCCAGCTCGTTTACCATCCCGATGTTGATCATGCGGAAGGTGTTTTCCAGCAGCTTTGCCATCTCAGCCACCTCGGTGGAAGACACCGGCACAACCGTCTCCAGCGCCTGACGGTACCACGTGGCGGCCACCTCACAGCAGGCCGGGGTGATGCCGCCCACCACCTTGGGCGTGTTGTAGGTGGTCCAGTCTTCGCGCCCGGGGTCAACGCGCTCCGGTGAGAATGCCAGGAAGAAGTCCTCACCCACCTTCAACCCGCTCACTTCCTCCAGCCGGTTGAGCACCAGCTCGCGCGTGGTGCCGGGATACGTGCTGGATTCCAGGATCACCACCATGCCGGGGTGCAGGTGCGGCGCCAATGACTCGGTGGCAGAGACAATGAAGGACAGGTCGGGGTCACCGAACTTGCGCAGCGGGGTGGGCACGCAAATGGAAACCGCGTCCATGCTGTCCAGCACGCCAAAATCGGTGGTGGCTTGCAGCTTGCCGGTGCGCACCAGGCGCTCCACCTGTTCGGTGGGCACGTCGCCAATATAGGAAACCCCCTGGTTGATCAAATCCACCTTTTCAGTGATGGGGTCAATGCCGGTCACGCAAAAACCTGCCTCGCCGAACACGGTGGCAAGCGGCAGGCCAACATAGCCCAGCCCCAGCACCGCAACGCGGGCAGTCTTGTTTTCAAGTTTCAAGGTCAGAATATCTTTTACGTTCGATTCCATGGTTTTCTTTCCTGGTAATGGGGTTTCCGTTCCGGAGCAGCCCCCGGAGCGCGTTTGATTCTACTCGCAAAAGCGGGTTTTGAATCCGCTTAAAAAAGACTCAATTGCACCGGCGGGCCGGACTCATCGTCAGGTTGGGCAGGTGTGCCCGAATCCGCCTGGACTGGGCTGGCACCCTGCCCGTCCTCGGGTTGGGCGAGCAGGTCAAACAGCGATACCGGTGTGGCTGCGGGCTGGGATGGCTTTTGTTCCACCACCGGCGGGGTGGGCTGCACGGGCTGCGCTGGTTGGGCCGGTTGCGCGGTCGCATGGGCTTTCTGCCCGGCCTGCGCCATCAAAGCCGGCAGACGGGCAAAATCGGCTTCAACCACGCTTTTCAGGGCTGGCTGGTGCAAAGCCGCCGCGGGGTGGTACATGGCCACCACCAACCGACCGCCCACCATGCGCGCCTGCCCGTGAATGTCGCTGATGCGTGCACCGGGCAAAAAGCGCGCCATTGAAAAACGCCCCAGCGTCACGATCACGCGCGGGTTGATCGCTTCAATCTGGCGATTGAGGTACTCACCGCAGGCAAGCAGCTCATCGGGCATGGGGTCGCGATTGTTGGGCGGGCGGCATTTGACCACGTTGGCGATGAACACCGCCGGGCGGCTCATGCCCGCCTTCTGCAGCAATTCGTCCAGAAACTTGCCGGCAGCGCCCACAAATGGGCGGCCCTGCTCGTTTTCGTGAAAACCCGGTCCCTCGCCGATCAACATCACCTCAGCGTTGGCAGGACCCTCACCTGGCACGGAACGCTTGCGGGTATGGTGCAATGTACAGCGCTGGCAGACAGACACCTGGCTTGCGATTTCCTGAAGAATCTCATCGGCATTCATAAGCGCCTCCTGTGTGAATCAGGCATTCCCTGCCAAATTTAACGTCATCATCAGTGCATCTTCCATGGTGTCGCGGTAATATCGCGGGCGCACGCCGTCCACCACAAACCCGTACGCCTGGTACAGCTCCTGGGCTGCGATGTTGCTGCGCCGTACTTCGAGGAAAATTCGGGTTAAACCGCCTGCGCGCGCACTGGCAATGGCATGTTCGATCAATGCCCGCCCAATACCCAACCGGCGGTATTTGGGGTGCACCGCAAACGTGGCGATATGCCCCTCATCCACAATCATCCACAACACCAGCATGCCCGCCAGTGCGAGGCCATTTTCGTCTTCCACATCCGCCACCCACAGATGCGAGGTTGGGTTATCCAGCAATTCAAAGCGGAAGGAATTGAGTGTCCACGGCAGGCTGAAGGATAACTCGTCAATGTGATGCACCGCGTCGAGGTCTTCGACCTGCATGTCGCGAATATGAATATTCACCACGGCTCCAAACGATTAATCGGGGATGGGTTGGGCGGTGCGCAGATAAATGGGCGACAGGCTGATGGGGTCGTCAAATTGCCCGGCTTTATACCGCGCCCATGCCAGCTCTGCCAGGTAGGCAGGCCGCCGCAGGGCCTGGGCGGGCGTGGCCAGTCTGACCATCTTGCGTTTTCGTGCCAGCATCTGGCGTTCCTCAGGGCTTAACTCACCGCTAATCAGGGTGGGTTCAGACAATCCGTGGGCCATTTCCTCCACCGTGGTCAACTGGATCTCCCCCACCGGAGTCCAATGGTCGCCCTTGCGCTGGTAATGTCCGGCGGCAATGCGGCCACGGCCCACCTGCAGGGTGGCAATCAACGGTAGATCCTCCACCGTGACGCTCAGGGCGACTGCATCCAGAGTCGGTATGCCCACCACCGGCAGCCGCAGCGCCAATGCCATGCCCTTGACCACCGCCAGACCGATGCGCAAACTGGTGAAAGCACCCGGACCCAGCGCCGAAGCCAGCACACTCAGGTCTTCCGGCCGCGTCTGCGTGTGCGCCAGCAATTCGCGCACGGCGGGGGCAAGTTCCATGGTGTGATGGCTGCGCGTTCGCCACACCGACTCGCCCAACACCTGGTCGCCGTCATAAAGCGCCAGGCCCATCCATTGCGTGGAGGTATCCACTGCCAGCAGCATTCAGCCTCCGAAAGCCTTTTTGCGAAATTCGCCCATCAATTGAACATACGCCTCACCGGTGGGCGTAAACACCATGGCGCGTTGCTCATCCGAAAGCCAGGTCAGGTTCACCGTCAGGCGGGCGGCGGGCAGGGCGGCGTCAATGCGATCAGCCCACTCAACGATCAGCACACCGTTTTCCAGCATGGGTTCCAGGTCAAGGTCCTCGGCTTCAGCCGCGCCGGACAGGCGGTAAGCGTCCAGATGAAACAGCGTAAAACCGCCCGGTTTGCGATACTGGTTGACCAGCACAAAGGTCGGGCTGGAAACCGCATCCAGCGAACCCCATCCCTGGGCAATTCCCTGTACCAGGGTGGTCTTGCCAGCGCCCAGGTCGCCGTTTAAACACAGCAAATGCCCTGGCTGCAGCAAACTGCCCAGGCGCATCCCCAAGCGCCGCGTCTGTTCGGCGCTGCGGCTGGTAAACTCCAGGGTGTTGGGGTCAAGTATGGGCATGCTGTCCGACCTCGACATTCCGTATCAATATCCTCGCAACAAGTTCCATATGCCAGTCTCAAGCACGACTGGCTCCCTGACTTTTTTTCGCAGAACCTCATCCAGCGCCCTGGCGATCTCGCGTGTGGCGGTGGGACGCGCCAGACGCGCGCTGGCGGTGGAATAGCCGTTTAACAGGATGGGGTTTTCAATCCACCCGCGCACGGTTGCGGCAGCAATGCTGGGGTCAGGCGCCCAAACGCCAGCACCCTCATTGACCACGTAAGCCACGTTGCCGTCTTCCTGACCGGGCAATTTGGAGTACAGCACAATCGGCAGGCGGGCAAGGAAAGCCTCGCTGATCGTTCCGGGGCCAGCCTTGGTGACCAAAACATCCGCAGCGCGCATAAAATCGGGCATTTCTCTGACAAAACCATAGATCAACACCGGTATGTCCCAGTGGCGGTTCTGCAGGCGATTCTTCAGTTCCTGGTTGCGTCCGGCAACGATCACCAGCGAGGCATTGGGCTTGTTCTGGTTGATGGCGTCCGCCACCTCCTCCAGGGGTCCCATGCCCTCACCGCCGCCCACCAGCAGGATGATCACGCCGTCGGGGAAACCGAGCTGGCGGCGCAATTCGGCTTTATCGCCGGGCGGGCGGGTGAAACGGTCAGCCACCGGCTGACCGATCACGCGCAATTGCTCCGGGTTCAAACCAGAGGCGAGCGCGCGCTTGCCTGCCTGTGGAGTGGGCACAATGATCAGGTCGGCGCGGCGGTCATACCAGGCAGCGTGGGTGGAGACCATGTCGGTCACCACGGTCACAAACGGAACCGGATTGTTCATGAGTTCCAGTTCCTTTAATACCGGCGCGTTGACCAGTGGATGCACCGACACGATCATGTCGCACGGATTTTCCTTCACCAACCGGCGAATGTAGCGGCGGATGTAGGGCCAGATGGCGTCGTACAACATGCGCGTTCGTCTGGGGTTATCGCTCACCCGATAGCCAAACTCCCACAGATCGGGCTGGCGCGTGATGGGTGGGTAAAGGTCTGGCGCTAGTGATAGAGGCAGGGGGGCATATTCGCGGAAAATATCGATCATTTCCGTCTGGTATGCACCCGGAAATTCGAGATTCAATGCTTCGATGATGGCGTTGGTGGCGCTCCGGTGCCCCCCTCCCGTATCAGAAAACAGGAAAACAATGCGGGGTGTTTTCATCCGTGCTCCTGTGGTTCCTGGGAGGAACCTGGTTTGGGAAGGATTGTTTTGATGCGGCGGCTCAACTCGCGGCGGGGCAGCAACACCCGTCGCTGGCATTGCAAGCACTCCAGCCCGATATCCGCGCCCAGGCGCACGACCTTCCAGTCATAACTGCCGCACGGATGGGGCTTTCTTAAACGAACAATATCATCCAGTTGAAGCTCGGGTAGCACACGATCATTATACCATTCAGGGTTGCACCGCCCGATCTGCAAGCAATGGGTTTCCCGGGTGGTTTATTTTTCCAGATTGTAGCGATACAGGTTGGTCTCGCGGCGTTCGAACCCGACGCGTTGGTACAGGCGGTTGGCGGCTTCGCGTGACGGGCGCGAGGTTAGATCAACGGTTTTGGCGCCCTTCTGACGGGCCACATCCAGCGCAGCCACGGTCAGCGCCTCACCGATGCCCTTGCCGCGGGCGGCATTATCCACCACCACATCCTCAATCCAGGCGCGCACGCCGGTGGGAATGCGGAAGACGATCAGGGTCAGCGTGCCGACGATCCTGCCGTCGTCGTCGCGCGCAATGAGTACATTATCCGCCGGGGCGGTCACCATCTCCTCGAGCTGCTGGCGGGTGGGTGCCGGGCTGGAGGAGGATAGCTGGGGAACCAGGCGGTTAAAGGCTTCGTACAGTTCGTCTGTAACCTGGGTGGCAAGGGTAATTTCCATGTGGTTTTCCTGTGTCATTCCTGGCCGGAATTTGGGTTTGTGTCCTTCAATTGTATCATCTGAAATCTGCTTTTTGACCTGTCAGGGGCGCGGGGAGGTGTGCGGCGCACTTCCATCCCGCCGTTTTTATTTCAGCCACCAGCCAAAAATCAATGTATGAGCAAATGTGCCTTCGTTTATTCGTTCCCATTCGTTGATGGTTCCCCCCATCCACGCAGGATCATCATTTGATCAAATCTACAAAAAACTTCGTTCATTCTTCCATCCCGCCGTTTTTATTTCAGCCACCAGCAAATAATCAAAGTATCAGCAAATGTGCCTTCGTTTATTCGTTCCCATTCGTTGATGGTTCCCCCATCCACGCAGGATCATCATTTGATCAAATCTACAAAAAACTTCGTTTATTCTTCCATCCCGCCGTTTTTATTTCAGCCACCAGCAAATAATCAACGTATCAGCAAATGTGCCTTCGTTTATTCGTTCCTATTCGTTGATGGTTCCCCCCATCCACGCAGGATTATCATTTGATCAAATCTACAAAAAACTGTCAGGGGTGCGGGGAGGTGTGCGGCGCATTACGGGATTTTTAACACGAATGTCACGAAGCGACGAACGACACGGACAAAACGTTAAACCGTGAGACTATAGCGGGATGGACATGGAAATGATTGGAAGAGAACAAATCCGTGAAATCCGTTCTCAAAATCCGTTGTCCGCCGGCAAACACCACGGATTATCTGAGGGAACACGCTGTCTTTGTCTGGCATAATCAAAACATCAAATACACAGTCTATACTTCCTCCTTGGCAGATTGAGAGGGATCACAGCTATTGGCGAAGGGACGGTCGGGAACCCGTCCCTTTTGCCGTTTAAAATCCACAGGGACGAACCCGCGTCCGTCCCTGTCATGGCTGAAGGTCTGGCGGACGGTGTCCGCGCCGATTACCCGCCCTGTTCCACCAGATAAAAAATCAAATCCTGCTCAACCGTAACCGCATCGAACGAATAATGCAGCATCGCCAAAATCTGCGTGCGGTGATCAGTGGCATGATTAAACACATGCAGCAGGGCGTCATCCACGCGGGTGTCAGCCTTCATCCCACGCACAGGCAGCTCCCAATGGATCGTGCGTTGCAAAGCAGCATCGTCAAGCGTCGCCACATAACGGCGCAGTTCCTTCATGCAGCCGTCCCATGCCGGCCTGACCGATGCGCGCGTGGGGAAGTCCTCGTATTTCAGGTGTTCCTCCAGCGGAGCGCCTTCCAAACGCTGCACCCAGCGCCGCGTCGCACTGATCACATGCACCATCTGGTTGCGAATGGAGCCCATTGAAAAGCCGGTCTCATGGCAAAATTGCTCATCAGTGATGGTGTCAATGCACTTCCACACCCGCTCAAAAGCCCAGCCGGTGTAATCCAGCATGGTCGTCATCATATGAGGTCCCGATGTCATCCTTGTCCTCCTTGAGACAGGATTGTTCACTGCTGCAACGGCAGGCTGTCTTCAAACTGCCATAATACGGGTGTGATCCGGCGTGCCAGGCGCACCTCATTGGCAACAAAATGCACCGGTTTTAGCACCGCACGCACGCGCTGCTCAACCTCGCGCATTTCCTCCTGGGTTTCAAATACCCCCAGGGTGACGTGCGGCACAAAACCCAGTTCACCCGGTGGGGGCACAAACGCCGGAAAGGTGGCTTCAAGCAGGTCGCGCAGGCGGCGCGTGGCTCCGCCGTCCTCCGGTTTTAACCACACCACATTGCTGACCGCTGTGAAGGTGCAAACCTCATTCAGTTCCACAGGATAAGCCGGCACACCCGCCAGCAGACGCAAAAACTGGTTGCGAACCGCCCCCCAGTGTCCGTAAGGTACAAATGGCGGATACGCCAGGGTGATGTGTGGGTCCAGAAAATCTCCATCCAGTTCAACGCTCTGGCGCAGCGCCAGCACCTGCGCCGCAGCAGACGGGGGCAACATTACCGCAAGGCCGGTCTGGTTGACTTCAGCATCCATTTTTCCTCCCTGTTCTGCTAGCTCGCTGGCTCATCTGGCAACGCGCAATCTATCCGGTTTCTGTGTGTTGGCGCGCCATTTCCACCAGCCCGCGCTCGCTCTCAAATGCCAGCAACCGAACAGCTTCCTCCAGCGACATCCATACCGCCTCGTTGACTTCGTGGTCGTGGTCGGCCATGTCTCCGCTCACATATTCCATTAGAAAGAAGTGCACAAACTTGTGATAGCGCACCGGCTGGCCCTGGTGCCTGGCATGATAATAATATTCCACCGTCTTGAGTTCCCCCAGCAGGCGCGCTGTCAGGCCGGTTTCCTCGCGCACTTCGCGCAGCGCCGCCTGCAACGGAGTCTCACCGTTATCCAGTGTACCCTTGGGCAATTGCCAGCGCCGTTCAGGCCCCACTGAAATCAGCGCAACCTGATAACCCTGCGCACCTTTACGCAGCACCACCCCGCCTGCCGACACCTGTTGCAGCGTCGGGATCTTCACGGGTTATCCCCATCGTTCAGTTTACAAAACATCATGAAAAATATTATAGCCGGGCGGGCAAGGCGGGGCAACGAAAATCGCGCGACAATCACTCCGGATGACGGTTTCCAGCCGTCATGAAGCCGTATTCCCCCAGAAATGGCAATCCTCCGTCTTCACGTCCACGCATATGCCTGTGCCAGGGCGTGCTCGTGCAGAACATCCAGCTTTCCCCACCCAAACAACACGTTCATCAACCAGGGCTGATGGTTTAACCAGCGCTGGTAATTCATGTAGCGCGCCACGCGGGGGTCATCCAGCAATCCTGCACTGGCAAACGCCTGCAATTCCCCCTCCAGGCTGGGATGCTCAATCAACGCATTGATGCGGCGCGCGTACTGCTGCAGGGGTGCATCCGCCAGCCCCAGTGCGCGGGTGAAGTCGTTGCCTGTCTCTGACAGACGCGGCAGCGGGCGCGGATGGCGCAAATAGTACATTTCAATTAATGCTGGCAAAAACTGGCGCGGCAACAATGCCGCCAGCCAGCGCATCGGAAACGTGCCCGCCGCCAGACGGTCTGCGCCGGTGTCGTCCAGTGCGCAGTGCAGCCGGTAGCCGAGCAAAAAAGACCGCAACACCGGATGGTTCTCAAAGGCAGCATCCAGCTCAGAGGCAGGGCGGTGAGTCAGGCTGCGGCGCAACCCGGCCACATAGCGCGCGTCAGGGGCAACCGCGCCCAGGTAATACGCCCCCCGCTCAGCCGGTCGCAGATGCCCCTCAGCAAAGGCAGCCATTATCAGATGGGTATAAACGTGCATGGGTTTACCAGGTGTAGATCTTTTCCGGTATCAACCGGATCAGGCGGTTCTCCGGGTCGTTCATCCACGATTGCGGTTCAGCCGCAAGCACGCCTTCCTCCCCCAGATAGCGGGTATAGATCCTGCGCGTCATGTCCTTCACGTAATCCGCCGGTTCCACCAGCAGCTCTGCTGGACCCTCCATCAGCACGGCGGTCAACCCGTCCACCGCTTCGCGCAGGTCCACCAGCACCGAAATGCGCGGGTTGCGCCGGACGTCCTTCATCTTCCGTGTGCTGGAAAACCCGCTGATGGTAAGCACCTCACCGTCCCAGGCGAACCACACCGGGGTGACGTGCGGTTGTTGTGTGGCAGGGTTGCAGGTTCCCAGGCGCGCCAGCAAGGGTTGGGCAAGAAATGCATCAATTTGTTCACGGCTGTGATCCGGCACGGCTTACTCCATCCTTCCGAAAGCACGCAACACGCGCAGGGCATCCAGCGTCAACATGCCGCGCCACTCGGTGCGCGCCTTTGCCCAGTCCTCGGGGTATTCCGCCCATGCCCAGGTGACATCCCAGCCGCCATCCTCACCCTGACTTTTGATGCGGTAATCCAGATTGGCCTGCACCGCATCGGCTATGATGGGATAAAACGGCGAGTCCGGCGAGCGCACGATCATCAACGGCTGCATGCCGTAATTTGTCCACTCGGCTTCACTGCTTTGTACAACCACTGGCACCGAACGGTTCATGGCTGACAAAACCCGCCCGTCCAGGTCGCCGCGCGGTTTCTCATGCAAAACATCCAACAGAAAATCGAAATGCTCAATGTCAAGTTGATCCAACCCGTCCTGCACTTCTTCCAGATGTTTTACAAGACGCTGTTCCACGGCGTCCATTAAACCGGCAGGCAGGTTGCGCCCAAACAGATGAAAATAACCGAAGATCTCGGCGGTGGGGTGCGCGGTGGAGTCTGCGGCGCAACCGCCCGTGGCTGGGTCCACCTGCCACCACGGCGCATGTGGATGGCGGTTCACCTCTGCTGGCACGCACAACCAGCCAGCCCTTTGCGGGTCATAATTTTTCACCAGCCAGTCAATGGCATGCTGCACACGCGGGTCATCCGCACCGGCGCCCAGATCGCGCAGCAGGCGCAACCCCATGCTGGTGGCTTTGGGGGAGGAATCCGGCAGGCGAAAATCAGGCTCGAGCGCCCGGCCAAACCCGCCGTCGGGATTCTGAAAAGCCTCCAGCTCGCGCAGCGCATCAGCGGCAGGCGCGCCTTCAAAGTAATGTGCGTACAGGCGCTGCTCAAATGGTCTGGCATGTTTTTTGATGAAATCCACCGCCTGTTGAACCTTCTCTCGATTGATGGTCTGCATAACCCCTCCGTTTATTGTTGCAATTGTTCACTATGGGCGCGCAATTGGGCAAACTGCGCGCCGAGTTCTTCCAGTTTGTAATGCGCATTCAATCCGCTCGGGTTGGGCAGCACCCAAACCACTGTATCCCCGATGCGCCCCGCTTGCAACCCAACCGCGGCGTCGGCCTGTTGAAAGCCGGTGCGGTAAGCCCCCAACCCCAGCACCGCCAGCACCCGCGGGCGGTGGCGCTCCACTTTATCCATCAGAATGCTGCGGCCTTCCAGCAGCTCAGCCGTGCTCAACTCATCCGCACGGGCGGACGCCCTGGCGACCATGTTGGTGATGCCGTACCCGCGCGCCAGCAGCTCATGCTCCTCATGGGGGGTCAGCAGCCGATCAGTGAAGCCGCCCAGGTGCAGTGCACCCCAAAAACGGTTGCCGGGGCGTCCAAAGTGATGCCCGATGGCTGCAGAATACAGTCCGGGGTTAATCCCGCAAAACAGGACGATTAAATTCGGCGCAATCAGATCCGGCACAAACCCACCGGCTGCCGCCAGCAGTTCGGCGCGTGTTGGCCTGGGTTTATCCAAGCATTGCCTCGCGGATCCAGCCGATGTGTTCCTGGTAGTGTTCTGCGGTGCTGCCCATGATGATCTCCACTGCCCTGGGTCCACCGCTGAGATCGGTGCGTTCAGGATAAAAAGAGGCGTAATCGCGCTGCAGGTCGCTGTCCTGCAGGCGCTTCACCTCCAGCAGCAACCGCGTGTGAACAGCACGGAAATCTGCCAGCACATCAGCCAGGCTGCGGTTTTTATTGGCTTCGTAAATTAATTGATTGAGGCGGTGATAGTCGTCCCCCGCTGCTTTGGCAGCCTGATCATCAACGCCGAGCGCCTTGCGGCGCGACTCGCCGTTCAAAAATGCCAGCACGGATCTTTCCCACGCGGTGATATGCACCAGATGATCCTTCACGGTCCATCCGTCATTCAACGGCATGCTAATGATCTGTTCTTCCTCCAGATCGCTGAGCAAATCCTCCAGCTCGGTGTAGTCCGCTTCGATCTGGCCGATTAAATGGTCCACGCTAGTCGGGAGGGTTTCATTCTCCATTGAGTGCCTTTAAACCTTTCTCCAGGCTTTCATCGTCCAGCACGCCCACGTGCCGGTAACGAATTTGACCCTGGGTATCAACAAAAAATGTGCACGGGATGGCGCGCACGCGGTACGAATCAGCCACCGCGCCGCTTTCATCCAGCGCGATGGTGAACGTCAAATTGTGCCCGCCGGCAAAGGCAGCCACATCGGTCCGGCTTTCCTGCGGGTCAATCAGCAGCACGTACACCTCGGGGTGCTGCACCGATATCTGCTGTAATACGGGGGCTTCCTCCCCGCAACTGGGACACCATGTGGTTCCAAACGCCAGCACCAGCGGTTTTTCTGAAAAACTGGACAGTTGCACCCGCCCGCCGCTGAGGGTGGGCAGGTCAAAATCGGGAGCAGCCTGGGTTGTGGACGGCATGGACAGATTGACGCCCTGGGGAAGGACCTTCCAAAGCCCGCCTGACACCATACCGATGGCGATGGGCAGCGATATGCACAGATTAACCGCCACCGCCCCCACCAAAATCCACACCCAGGAATTCTTTTTCATCAATCCTCCACCCTGTTCACGGTCACCAGTTGGCCCTGCTCCACCCTGCCAACGTACAGGGGGCGGATTACATCGCCGTAGACGTTCATTTCAAAGACTTCCTGCACTCCCTGAAACTCACCGACATTCAACAGGGCATCCGGCAAACCCTCGGCGCGCCCGCGGGTGTCCTCAAGCGCCGCAAACAGATACCGCGCGGCATCGTAAGCATGCACAGCCGAGAAGTTGGGGATCTCTCCAAACCGCTCCTGATATCGTTTGGAAAACGCCAGCATTTCTGGCGTCTGGCTGGTGGCGTCGTGATTGGTGATGAACTGCACACCCTCCACCGCGCTGCCTCCGTTCTGCAGGATGGCATCGGTATAAGCCCAGTGCGAGGCGTACAGGGGAACATCCCAGCCGATCAGGCGGGCATGCTGGGCGAACAGGGCGGAATGCAACCCGTCGGCAAGCACCACCAGCGCCTGGGGGTCATCCGGTTTTAAATCTTCGAGCAGTTCACTGTAATCCGGCGGGCGGCGCGTCGAAAAGTCTTTAATCGTCAGCACCGTGCCGCCAGCCCGCCCATATTCATCCGCCAAAATCTGGGCGTACTGCCATGCATACGCCTGATTGTCGCTGTCGTACACCACGCTGATGCGGTTGATCTGCTCGCTGATCAAGTACGCCGCCATATGATAGGCAATCATGCTGTTATCGGCGGTCACGCGAAAGAACAGGTCTTCTTTTTCAGATAACAACACGGTGGAAGCAGTCGGGCTGACCATGACCACACCGGCCGGTTGGGTCACTTCCAACCCGGCCATTGTAATGCCGCTGGTGCTGTGCCCGATGATGGCAACCACCCCTGCATCAATCAACTGTTGGTCCACGGCGCGGGCAGTGTCAGGGTTGCCCTGATCATCCATCACCAGCAGATCCACCTGGCGCCCATTGATGCCACCGGCAGCGTTGATCTCCTCCACCGCCAGCAAAACACCGTTGCGCCCCGCAGTACCGAGGGTTATGTCGCCATCGCTCAGTTCGGCAGCCAGACCCACCTTGATGGATGGTGCAAACCAGCAGCCGCTCAATATCAGCGCTGCAAAAACGAATCCCCACAAACGTTTTATGCCTTCCAGATGGTTCAACCTCATCAATTGGGAGCCTTCCTCACCTTTAATAGCAAGCCTTCCACCGCCACAATTTCCACCCTGGTTCCGGCAGGCAGGGCTTCCCCGCTTTCTGCCAGTTGCGCGCTCCACAGCTCACCGGCTGCGTACACCATGCCAGCCGGGTTCAGCTCGGTACGCGCCACTCCCACCAGACCTGGCAGCACTTCGCGCCCGGTTTGTATCGGCGTCTTTTGGGCGCGCAGCGCAAATGTGACCAGGCCAAAAAAACTGGCCGCCAGCACAATGCCGGTTCCAACCACCAGCGGAACCGATACCCCGCCAAACCCCGGCATGGGGGTCGAATTAAACAGGATCAACCCGCCAGCAATGAAGGAAATGGCGCCCGCAGCGGTCAGCGCACCCAACGCCGGCGTCTTTAACTCCAGAATAAACAGCACAAACGCAATCGCCAGGAACAGCAACCCAAACCAGTTTACGGGCAGCACACCCAGCCCGTACACCGCCAGCAACAGAGCCACCGCCCCCAGAAAACCCGCCACCCATCCACCCGGGCTGGACAGCTCGATCAGAATGGCCTGCACCCCCACCGCAAGCAACAGAAACACCAGGTTGGGGTCGGTGAGGGTGTTGAGCACCTCTTCGATCAACGTGTAATTGACCTCATTAATGGCTGCGTCCGCGGTGCGCAGCGTGATTGTTTCGCCGTCTGCCTGGATGGTTTGCCCGTCGAGCTGGTCCAACAGATGGTCAACATCAAAGGCAATGTAATCAATCAAGCCAATTTCGAGCGCCTCTTCCGCTGTGACCGCCCTGGCGTCATCGATCATGTCCTCAGCCAGGCGAACAGCACGCTCAGGACGGCCCGTCGTCAGGCTGCGCACGGTGGCTTTGAGGATTTCCTGCTCCTTGGCGGCCATGGTCTCGCCCAGGTCTTCACCGCCGCCGCCCACCGGACTGGCCGCCCCGATACTCGTCTCAGGAGCCATGGCTGCCTTGCCGCCTGCCAGTGTGATTAAGGCGCCCGCGCTGCCAGCCCACGCTCCACGCGGGGTTACGTACACAATCACCGGCACACGGCTGGTGCGAATATCCGTCACCATGCGGTTCATCACGGTAATGGCGCCGCCCGGTGTATTCAGGCGCACAATCACCGCTTCAGCATCCACCGAATCAGCGTAATCCAGGCCGCGTTCAAGGTAATCGGCCTGCACCGGCGCAATGGCGGCGTTCACGTTCAACACCACCACTTCACGTTCCGCCTGAGCCTGCCCCTGACGGGCGCCAAAAATCACCAGCCAGGCGAGCCAGGTCAGGCTCAGAATTCCCCGTACCACTTTTAACATGCAACCTCCTGTCGCGCGCAAAACGCCGTTCGCGGCATGTTTGCTCCGGTCATTCAGCGGATGTGAAGCCTTCCCTGCTCCATTCATCCGTCGAATTACCTAAATTATACAGAGAATGAAACCAAACGCGAGGAATGGTTTTGATGATTCAATCCGCCTGTATGGTATGATTCACGGTTACGGTTGGGTTCGCCCCGGCAAAGACTTTTTCACCCGACCTCGGAGCCACTCATGTTCTTCCGCGACCGCGATTACTTCTCCACCCTGGTGCGCACCGCGCTGCCCATTGCCATTCAGAGCGCCATTTCGTCCTCCATCAACCTGGTCAGCATCGTGATGATCGGCTCCATGGGTGAGACCGCCGTGGCTTCGGTGGGTCTGGCAAATCAGATCTTCTTCCTGCTGATGTTCCTGCTGTTCGGCATGAGCAGCGGCGCGGCGGTTTTTACCGCCCAGTTGTGGGGCAAAAAGGATGTACTCAACATTCGCAGGGTGGTTGGGCTGGGTCTGGCGGTATCGCTGGGTGGTGCATTGATCTTCACCCTCATCGCGGCTTTCATCCCCGAGTTTGCCCTGGGGCTGTACACCACCGACGCAGCGGTGATCGAAAACGGCAGCCATTATCTGCGCATCATCTGCTTCAGTTACTTCGCCACCGCCATCACCTACACCTACGCATCGGTGCTGCGCAGCACCGGCGATGTGCGCGTTCCGGCGGCGGTTTCAGCCGGGGCACTGGCGCTGGATGCCCTGCTGAATTACACCCTGATCTTCGGCAAGTTTGGCTTTCCACAAATGGGCATCGCCGGGGCAGCCACAGCGACCGCCATTGCGCGTGTGGTGGAGTGCGTGGCGCTGCTCATCGTCACCTACACCCGCCGCCTGCCCGCTGCCGCCAGCCTGAAGGAAATGCTGGGTTCATCGCCTGAGATGCGCCGCAAGTTCTTCAATACCGCCCTGCCTGTCGTTTTTAATGAAACACTGTGGTCGCTTGGCATCACCACCTACAACGGCATTTATGCCCATATCAGCACCATGTCCATTGCCGCCATCAACATCTCATCCTCCATTGAGAACCTGGCGTTTGTAATCTTCATCAGCATCTCCAACGCCACCTCCATCATGATCGGCAACCGCATCGGCGCCGGAGACGAGCCGCGCGCCTTCCAGATCGCGCGCAAATCGTTGATTCTGCAGGCTTCGGGCGCGATCCTGATGGGAGTGGTGATCTATCTCACCAAGGACCTGTTCCTCAACCTCTATAACGTCGCCGAAGAGGTGCGCCTGTACGCGCACAACATCCTCACCGTGGTCTCGTTTGTGCTGTGGATCCGCATCTCCAACATGACCCTTGTGGTGGGTATCCTGCGCTCAGGCGGTGATACGCGCTTTTCCCTGGCGCTCGACATTGGCCCGCTGTGGTTAATCGGCGTGCCCATGGCGCTGGTGGGCGCCAACGTGCTGGGCTGGCCGGTCCATCAGGTGTATCTGCTGGTCATGCTGGAGGAGGTGGCCAAGCTGCTCATTGGCATCTGGCGCTTCCTGTCCAAAAAATGGATCCACAACCTGGTGCACAACATGCCCGCCGAGATTGAACCGGCTTAGCGGGCGCCGCTCCTTCCATCATCTTCTTCACAGGGTTTTTATTTGGTAGCCAAATCATCCCCCCGTAGACCGACCAGGGTGCTGCAGCGACTGCACCACGGGCACATCCGCCACGAACGCCCGGCCACACCTGACACACCGTGGGCCTGCACAGGCCGCAAGCTGTATCTAATCGGAGACATTGACGGCGGCTTCCGTCCGCGCTCCAACCCATACGACATGGAATTTCGCGGTTCGCCCCATCCCGAAGACCCCCTTGCCGGAAAGTTGCAGGGCGTTTGGGCGCAACCCGTGCGGGGTTTCGATGGTTACACCTGGACCCTGCGCGCCGGGAGCATGGAGTGGCAACTGGATGACGCTGCCGTCTTTACCCAGACCTACGCCAGTGTGCAGTTTGATTACTCACGCAACGGCCTGTCTGCCCAGCGCAGCGACTTTGTGCCCCTGGACCTGCCGGTGGCTTTTACCAGCCTGCGCCTGACCAACACCACTCCGCGCGCCTTGCAGGGCGAGTTGCTCTTTACCCCCATTTTCGACCTGCAGGATGCATGGTTTACACACTTCGCACCGCATGGGCGTAATTCCGGTCAACGTGTACAGGCAGAAGACGACTGCCTGGCAGCCTGCGCCGTGGATGCCCCATCCACATGGGGCGCAGCCGCTGGCAGCCCGCACCCGCATCAAACCCTTCTACCCGGTGACGGCAGTCTGCCCCACCTGGTTTTCCCCGTCAACCTTGACGCAGGGCAGAGCTTCACGTGGAGCGCGGGCCTGTGCGTGATCGCCGACCCCGCACTGCCCGGCGAAGACGGTTTGAGCGCACATCAGGTCGCCATCAGCAGCCTGCTTGCTGCTTTCAATGATATGCCCGCCCTGCTGGCTGAAAAAGAAGCCGCATACGCCCACCTGCTGCAGGCTGGTCCCCGGCTGGATTGCCCCGACAGGACGCTGAATGACGCCTTCGACATTGCACGCGCCAATTTGCTCCTGCTGGAGGCTGCCCCCAACGCGCTGGGTCCGTGCCTGTTCGCCGGGTTGGATATGTTCCCTTTCTGGTTCTCAAACGATACCGCCTACAGCACACCGGGGCTGTTGATCAACGGGCAGCGCGGCGCTGTGATCGATCACATGCTCACCGGCATGGCTCACATGGACGAAACCGGCATCCCGCACCAGATCTCGCCTTCGGGACAGCGCGCCTTTAGAGGCAACGCTCAGGAGACCGCCCAGTGGGTGCAGGCGTTGTGGGATATTTACCGTTACACTGCCGACAATGACTTTCTGCGACAGGTGTACCCGGCTGCCCTGCGCGGTCTGCTGGAATACACGCTTGGAAGCATAGACCCCGACGGCGACGGGTATCCATCCGGCCCTGGCATGGTGGAGATGGACGGCATGGGCGAGGAAAAGCTGGATTCCGCCGCATATGCATGGCAGGCTTTGCAGGCGCTGACCAGCCTGGCGGAAGCCGCCGGTGAGCCGATCACGGCGCGCCTGTGCCTCTCCCGCGCCGATGAGATCGCCGCCCGCTTTGACGATGACTGGTGGGACGATGCCAACGGCACGTATGCCATGTCGTTGAACGGAGCCGAAAACATCCGCCAGTTCGTGCCGCACTGGGCGATCATCACCCCGCTTGAAGTGGGCCTGGCTTCGCCAGACCATGCGCGTACCACCCTTGCCACCCTGCAAAACGGCTATCTCGGCCCCAACGGCCTCAAACACACCGTGGGTGAGAGCGATCACGTATGGACGCTGCCCACTGTAACGCTCAGCCGCGCCGCCTACCGCTACAACCGCCCCGACCTGGGTCTGCGCATGCTGCTCAACGTCACCCGCACCCTCGAGGCGGGCAGCATTGGGCTGTATCACGAGTTGATCCCGACCGGTTTCTGCTTTGTCCAGTTGTGGTCAGCCGCCACATTGCTGCGCGGCGTGGTGGAGGATTTGCTTGGCCTGTGGCCGCTGGCGCACCTGCACGAGCTGCGCGTTGCCCCACAGTTGCCCCGCGAATGGTCCGTGGTGGAGCTGAACGGCTTTGAATTTGGCGGGCATGTGCTGAATGTTCGCTTCACGCCCGATGCGCTGCACATCACCCACCGCGCCGGACCCAGCCCATTGACCGTGGAGTATCTGGGGGCGGGCGGGGTGAACCTGACGGCTGTGGTTCCGCCCGGTGAAAGCGCCTGTCTGACGGAGGAAAACGCATGACGCCCATGACCATTGAAGAACAATTGACACCTGCCCAATTAAAGGAATGGCAGGCGTTGAACACCCCCGAACAGATCCAGCAGTATCTGGACGACACCCCGTACAGCCCGCAAAACCGCAACCGCTGCGTTGCCAACCTGATGAGCGACCGCATTGCCCACTGCCTGGACGGCGGTTTGTTTGCTGCGGCGCGTTTGCGCCGCCTGGGCTTTCCCGCGCTGATCGTCGATCTGCTGCCCGACCCCGGCAGGGATGACGACCATGTGCTGGCAATCTACCGCGTTAACGGACGGTACGGCGCGCTGGCAAAATCCAACTTTTCCGGGCTGCGCTCACGTCAACCGGTGTACGCGGGATTGCGCGAACTGGTGATGTCGTATTTTGAGGATTTCTTTAACTCCGACGGTGATCGCACCCTGCGCGGCTACACCCGTCCGGTGCGCCTGAGCGCATGGGACCGCGTGGCATGGGAAACCAGCGACGCAGGGGTGGACGTGCTCGAACAGCACCTGTTGCGGCTTAAGTCCATCCCGCTGCTGAGTGAAGCCGCTGCGGCGGCGCTGCCCAAAATGGACGACCTGGGCTACCGCGCCGGCATGTTGGGCGTCAACCAGGCAGGGTTGTATGTGCCCGGCGTGGGCCATGCGACCGAAGAATGATCAAAAAAATGATTAAAACAAACTAAATATTTCAAATAATTGCATATTTGTTGGGGCAGCGTAGGGCAAGCGTAGGTTTTCAGTCAAGTAGCGTATAGCTTTATTTGATATATTACATGCAAGGGCGACTTCTCTTCTTCTCCTCCTTAAGAGAGCGCCGGGGTCGGCGTCCCCGGCGCTCGCTGTATTCTCAGGAGCCTGTGATCATCACAGGCTCCTTTTTGTTTGCCAATGG